>JBCNPI010000240.1:0-9624 GCA_039593415.1 Rhizobium sp.
CGATGGTGGGCAATGGTTCCGCGCCTACGGGAACGAGAACTGGCTCTTTGCCGAAGACGGGCTGATGTCGCATCGGCACGCCAGCATCAATGAGATGCCGATTGCTGAAAGCGATCGTTTGTTCCACTGGCCTCTTGGCCGTCGGCCGGACGACCATCCGTCGCTGAGTGACCTGGGCCTCTGAGCGACGCACCAGTTCTCGTCGATCGCGCCAGTGCTCTGCTCGCACTGGTGCGATTTGCTATTATGATGGGACCTTAACGTTCCCCGAGGCGCACGCCCCATACAGGTTCGCGATCCGTTACCGTGCGGCAAACCAGCCTCGCAACGACGCTCGTGGTTGATATTTCCAAGGAAGCAGTCTCGGCATGCGTCGACGGCCACGCGGCGCCAACAATGTGTCGGCGGCCGTGACTGACCGCTCCGGGGCGGCGTCCTCTAAGACTGTGAACCACCCGTTCGACGACAGCAATACAGGCGCAGGGTCGTCATCCCGCCTCGGCTGCAAAGCGACTTTCTAAAGACCACGACCCAAACTCAACAAAATTGGATCCGTTGATGTGAAGGGAATCGAACCGCTGTTTTCGTGTCGCATCCAACATTATCAATGACTTAGGCATCCGATCCGTCGTAATGCGATTTATGGAACTACGAAGATTCCCCGTCCTAAGGTGAATGGTCCACCCATGGTGGATTCTGTCGCGGCAGCCATTGCATATGGAGTTTACACGGCCGCCGCCCTCGCCTACGGGAATGCCAACCATCTGGATTAAGAGGAAGCGGGGATGTTGATCACCCAAAGCGACTACAATCGGATTTACCGGGTCATCAACAGCCTGCTCGTCAACGAAAACGCTAATCCCGCCACGGCTTCGATGTATTTTAGCACCTTCGGAGCCTTCATTTTGGAACACCACTTCAAGATCAAGGCAAAGGCAAAAAGTGGGCTGGCCGCTTACAACCTCGACGGAAAGCATATCCTGTTCGCAGACCAGCGCGACGATGGTTACGTCTCTGGCGCTGGTGAGAACTTCCATTGCTGGGTGGAGGCTGACGATTGGGCGATCGATTTCATGGCCCCCGCATTCTCACAGAGCATGCCGGATTTGGTGATACCGCCGAAGATGTTTCAGCGGCCGCTCTCATCCATGCGCCTCTCCATCAATGATTTGCGCCAGTCCGGCGATTTCTCCTATCGTTCCGAACCGGATGCAACGAGCCGACGTTTCGCGGACTGGCGCAAGAATCCGATGATCGGAGACCTTGCCAGCCTCGCCGCGAACTGGTTCCGGAAATCTCCCAGGAAGATACAGGCATCGATCACGGTGCAGCAACAGGATGGCAAATCCAGCGCCGTCCCGCTCATCGGCAACTCCCTCGTTGGTGCCTGGTAGTCGTCACAGGAGCGCGTATGTCCACGATCGAAATATCCCCGCGCTCCCCTTGAATTTGCTTGTGCACGGTAGCTGCATGATGCGGTGCCCCTCTCCCACATATTACGGCAACAAGGGGCTGTTTCTGAAGGCTATGGATCAAAGGCATCTATCGGCCGTAAGTAGGCGGCACGTTTACCTCGTTTTCTTGAAACAAGCTCTAGGCTAGTTTGCCTCTGCGGGTAAAACGAGACGGAGGATTAATGGCCGACATTCCTGAAAGCATGAAGCCGGAGTTGGCGAGTTGGAATAATGGTCGTGGGGTCAGCCTCCTGGATTGGACGGCTAACAGCGGAAATTTTTCACTCGCCGTTGGTTACTCTGAATTATTCTGGCCCCGCTTCGTCGAGTTCGAAGAATACGTTCTTGTGGAAGGTTTCAATCTGGAGAGCCTACGGTCCTTCGAACGAAATTCTGAGGCTACCCGCAAGACTGTCGAGCAGGTAATGAACCACTTTCATATTGCCGACATTCATCACGAGGCATGTCCCGGTATAGCGGCGGATAAGCTGATTTTTCTGGGAAACCGTCTGCGCGAAATATATACAGCCAAACTTGCGTTTCAGTTTCCTCATCGCAATTTCTTGGTCGAGTTTTTTCAACCACAAGAGCCCGAGGAACTAGAGGATTATCAGCTTACCTTCTTTCAGGTTTGATTGAGAGCAATTGGCCCATAGCTGCTGTCTCGTTCATGCCGCCAATCTTCGACGTCACAAAAAGTGTCTTGGTCAACTTGTAAGCCGCACGCGCTTCCCATTCACCGTCGGCGGCGTGTCAAATAGCTTGTTATGGGAAGATCGACCTGCTCCACTCCCGGACGAAAGAAGGCATTTCAGATGACGACGTCGATCTCCGCGAAAGTTGAACAAGCTGTTGGCGTTAGCCGATTGATTGCGATTACCGGAATTGAGAAATAGTCATGAAACACCAACGCCAGTCTGCCTGGCAGGCCCTTTTACTGCCCCTGCGGCTCATCATAGCCGTGCTCGTCATCATCAGCGAAATCGCGCGGCCCGTTTATCGGCCACTCGTGAACTGGTTCGCCTCGCTGGCCATCGTAAAGCACTTTGGCGAGTTTGTCGGTTCATTGCCAAGGGGTGTTATTCTCGTTCTCTTCATCGTCCCGCTGGCGATTGCCGAACCCCTGAAGATCTATGCGTTGGTCGTGATCGCTAGGGGTCATGTGATCTCGGGGCTGGTCATAATCGCACTGGCCTACCTGATGAGCTTTCTCCTGGTTGAGCTCCTGTTCCACGCCGGTCGTGAGAAGCTGTTAACCTACGCATGGCTCAAATGGATTATGGATCGCGTTGAGATCGTTCGAAATTGGATGGCCGAAGTGAAGGAGAGCATCTTGGCCTCCGTACGCAGTTGGCTCGGGTATCCAGGAAACCGATAAGCCACGTCGCTGCCCCAGTCCTCGCCATCAAAGAAGACACCTCGTCAGCCTCAGAGCGGGGGCGCCGCTTACCAAGAACTCGGTGCTAGCGAAGTTTCGAATTTCAATCCTCATAGGCGGAGAAGGCTTTCAAAAAATTCAACCCCATTCGAATGCATGAGGTGATCGATGGGACTATCGCCCATGCACTTCATACAGAATTCGATCCCACAAGGCCGATGGGCAATTTTGCGGTGCATGACATTAGTGATGTTATCCGTGCGTGGCTGGTGTGTCATGAAAAGCAAATGGCACCCGTTCTTCCACGGGTGCTCCAATGGCTGGACAAGGCCATCGAGGGAAAGGAAGAGGAGCGGTTTGGTTCTTTGCCCTGCTCCCACCGCAAGGCTTTGCATTGGGCCAAGGCCCTTGGCGAGTGGATGCACGGTAAAAGAAACGACGCAGTATCGTGGAAAATCGCACAAGATGCTGAAATAGAATACATGCGCACCGGCTTTACCAAGGTATTCGGTGTCGACAAGTTTGATTACAAGCTCCAACGTTTCGTTCCTCAGGAAATCAAGGGCCTGCCGTATAGTTCACGGAGGCTGCTCATCGATGGAACCCTTGACGATTTCATGGCGTTCAGCCTTCAGGCCGGCCAGTACGACACTGCAGTCGAGGAATATGAGCGACACTTAAAGCCGAAAAACCCATCGCTCAAGGCAACATTAAAGCCGCGGGCTTTTGCCTATGCGCTTTGCCTAAAAAAGCTAGGACGGGCGCGATTTGGCGAAGACGACCTGTTGGAGGCCGGGCGGCGAATGTTGGGGGCCAATCTGGAGGAAACCTGGTTGGGAGCCGGCCAATATGCACGGGCGGCTACATGGTTGAAGATCGTCTATTGGGACAGTGACAGGACTTTGACGCCGTTGGAGACCATCCTTAAAGCCTATGACAACATGCCAAACGTACCGTTGCCCGATTTCATGCTGGCAACCCGGTCTGAAGCTGAGCCGAAATCCCTGCGAACGCGGTGGGCACAATTAATGGATAGGCTGCGGTTCAAATGAGCTTTGCATTTGCACGTAGCCGCGAACGCCACTGGGAACAGCCACGCATCGACGAAACCGAACTGTACGATATCGGGCAGGTGACGCAAAACCAATACCTGCCCGATTGCCGGGTATTCAACTGCGTGGCGTCGTAAAGCTCGCAAGTCATGGTAAATATTTGATTACAGCCACTCAATCGTCGTCATCCCTTTGACATTGGCTACGACGGCTCCCATCTCTCTGCCGCTTGTTTTCGGGAGAGACAATGAGAGACTTTGTGAATGCGACGTTCGGGTCCGTTGAACTCGACATCATCAGCCAGGCGCTCGAAGAGTGGCGAACTTCAATTGGTATCGAGCGTGCCGCTCCGGAGTACGAAATCGCGGCGGCCACTGTTGTCACCTTGTTTAGGGAAGGAAATCGTACGCTTCCGGCGCTTCAGGCCGCAATTTCCGCCCACCAGTGGCTCTCTCGGGATGCCGTGGAACTCGCGCGTACCCCGCTGCATCTCAACAATAGTAACTTGTAAGCGGATAGCTCATGTCAGGCTGACCCAGGTTTGCTCGATCCGAATGACTAGACCTGATCGATAGTTTTGATTGCATGCAGTCGATGCCCCAGCGATCGAAAGAGAAAAGCCCGCGCGACGCGGGCTAAGCATAGCTTTGTGTGACGGTATGGACCGCTGGCTTACTTGCCCGTCTTCGTCTTGTTTGTTCTGAGGCCGGGCTTCGCGCGCGGTGCCTTACCGGAGGCCTTTGACGCATTCAGCAGTGCGGCACGGCGCGAGCGGTTTTCCTCAAGCGCGTTCTGGAAACCGAGATCGTGTTCAGCATGTTGGGCGAGGTCATCGAGAAACTCGGCAACTTCTTTCAGGGTCTCGACAACGACGTAGCTCAGACCTTGCCCTGCGCTGATTGCGTCGCGACCGACGCTGACACCATAACCACCGGGTACGCGCTGAAACCAGGTCGAGCGCCATTTCTTGAACCCCGCAGCGTCACGCTCGTACTCTTCAAGATATGCCTTCTGCTGAGCAACCCTGAGCTGAAACGTCTCGACCGCGCTGCGCGCGCCGGCCTTTGGCTTATCAGCCTTCTTGGCAGACCATTTCTCAATAAAACTTGCCATAAACACATGCTCCATACATTCCAGACGCTCGATCAGACAGACCTACGTCTTCTATGCACACAGATCGTAATCCATGAAATTTTGCAATAGCGTCGATGTATTTTGCAACTATTGCTCGAACACAAGGTTCAAGTGATCGCCACAGAGCAAGTACTTTCGTTGCGACTAAATAACAATGCAACAAGACTTATCTGCGCCGATCTCACTATATCTAGCCATCAATTGGAATTGTAGATCCATGATCAACTTCGAACATATCCGACGCGGCTGCGAATGTGCCTTTAATGCAGACAGAGGAGAAGGGCATAGCGGACGCTGGGTAGATTTGCTGACAACCACAGACGCCATCGATATGAATGGGCATTCGAAACAATTGGATCAATGTCGCGTGGGTAGTTGCGGATCCTGAACCGCTTGTTGATCCGATAACGACGTCTTGGCTGTTTGATGTCGTTCGCCCGAAATCGCTTAAGCGCCGGTCCTCAATCGAATTGTTCACCGTGTCCGATCTGTTCGCGAACGGCATCGCCGAGCGAAGGATCCTCAGCAGGATCGGGGTCGGCACTGTTGACGTTTTCGAGAAAGTGGACCGCCTCGGCCAGAGCGACGAGCACCTCTCGAGTACCCCACCCCGCCTCGTTCGCCGAGGCGACGACCTCCTCCAGTGCGTCTCTTGCCGCCACCTTCAATTCCTCGGAGCGCTGCCGCAGCTCCTGTGCTCGTGGGGATGGAAACGGCATGGTCGGCTCCTCTCTCTGCTGAGATACCTCCTGCGACACCGGTCGGCTCCGGCGGCCCCTCATATAATCGCAGAAAACCTCCCATTGACCAACGAATATCTATTTTTCCCAAAGCGATTCTGGCACCGACATTCGGCGGTAGCATTCAGTCGTTTGGCTTTTGTAGGATTCACCCGATGGCTGACGACACCGCAAAGTTTGCACGCTCCGCAGACGAACAGAGGGTCGAGGACCACTTCTGCGAATTCCCAGGTTGTGTGAAATGGGGCGGACTGGCGATACGAAATCGGGCATGGCGAAGCTCAATGGTTTTGCTACGAGCACAGGTGGGGTGACTACCGCCTGGGCAAAGCACGGCGGTCGTTCTTCGATGAGGAAGCATCCGGGATCGACGCGGTCATGATTGACCCCCCTGCTGCAGCCTTTCGTTGATATTCATCTCCATTCCGCTTCATGGCATAGTCACGTGGTGCCGGTGTCTAGCGACGGCGTTGTTTCGCCATCCAACGGAAAGCGAGTTCTTGTGCCCTATCCCGCCCCCAATTTCCTTCTCGATCTCGACGGAACACTGGTCGATTCCCAACCGGGTATCCTTTCGAGCTGCCGTTCGGCATTGCGGACACTCGGCCATGAAACGGATCCCGAGATGGATATCCGCGCGATCATCGGACCTCCGATCGAAGATGTAATGCGGTACCTTCTCAGCTCATTCGGCGATGATCGCATCGAGCAAGCAGTCGATGCCTATCGGTCCGACTACGGAACCCGTGGCCTGCTGCTGACCGAACTTTACCCCGAGATCAGAGAAACGCTCGTTGGGCTACATTCCCAAGGTATCCGTCTTTTTTTGGCGACCTCCAAACGGGAGACCTTTGCTCGGCGTATTCTTGACAATCACGGACTATCCGGCCTGTTTCAGGGGATTTATGGTTCGGTACCCGGAGCCGGTCTGGACCATAAGCCTGAACTGCTTGCGCATATTCTACGGGATACGGGACTGACAGCTCAGGCCTGCCTTATGGTCGGCGACAGAAAATTTGACGTCGTCGGAGCCCATGCAAACCAGATGCGTGCCGTCGGTGTACTTTGGGGCTATGGGAGCCGCGGAGAACTCGAACTTGCTGGCGCGGACCTTATCGTTGATGCTCCGCGAGAACTGAGGTCGCTCGCGGGCTGAGACGTTGGCTGTTTTGCTCGCAAGAAGCTTTCTGTCTCACGGACAGGGTTATGCTGTCCGTTCGGCGGGCCCAAGCACATTTATCTTTCGGTATACCCATAACCGCCCATCTTGAGTTTAGGGCAGGAATCCCAATCAACGCCGGTGGTTCAGCTTGTGACGTTCCCTATCGTTCTCGGCTTCCGCGTTCCGGTTAGCCTGTTCCCGGCGCCAGTGTTCTTCTGCGTCTTCACACGCCGCCAGCTGCTCCTGGAGCTCAGGATTGGCGATCTTGAACCCGTACTCGACAGCAATCGCCTTACCTCTCTCGCGGTTCAGAAGGCCGAACTCCAACGCATTCTGAGGGACCTTCTTGGCGGCAGCCCACACTATTGCACAATAAGAACGCTATCACCGACATTCCCCTATGCTCGCAAGCTTATCCTCTGGGCCTGACAACACTTCAATCATTGTCTTTGCATCCGCTAGACCTTGGCGGCAGCTTTGCGAAACCAGGTCAACGCTTCTGCCTTGCTTTGAGCCACGCCCCATCCGCGCGCATACATATTTCCAGTATGATCCTGTGCAACTGCATCGGCTTGATCGGCAGCTTTGCGATACCACGACATTGCCTGCTTATAATCTAGCCGCGTTCCGCTACCGCAGGCGCACATATCGCCCACATTCACCTCGCCGGCGGCGTAACCAGCATCTGCCGCTTTTCTGTACCAAGCCAAGGCCTCGACATCATCTCTCACTACGCCATGTCCCTGGGAGTGCATGATCCAATACTATTCTCTGCGTCGGGATTACCCTGATTGGCGGCCTTTCGGTAACTTGCATGGCGGCAAGGTGGCGGCCGCCGAGGACGGTTTGCGCGTTTCGCAAGTGGTCGACAAAACGCTGCGCGCCTTTCTGACACATTGCAGCCACGCCTCTTCTCCCCGCATCGAGGGGACAGGACAGATGAGCGCACCGCGACTTGCCCCATGGCGTTGGCACAAACTTTGCGCCGTTCCTTCATACCAACCCGACAACACGAGCGGCAAGGGTCGGTTGTTAGCGGAAATCAACAGCCAGACTATCCCATAGCCGGTGTTCCCGCCCAGGGGCGTCGACCAGATGAATGGTACCGCCGCCGCACACGGCGGAGAAGCTGACATCAATCCGAAGCGGGGCTCGGCTTTCTTTACAATCGCAATCTCGCCGATCCAAGCGGCGGTGTCTGGGAGGCAGTATGGATGGACTCCGCCGGTGGCTGAGCGTCATCGCGTCGCGTAGTACTCACCTCGATGCACCGCCGCGATCTTCTATGTGGCCTGCTACGAAGAGTCTTAACCCTGCCGAAGGCGTACCTAAGTCGTGGCGCAGCCTCAACACTTCAGGCAGGCGTCAGTCAATTGGGGCATCCCATCGGGAGACGATAGGAGGCCAAATGTACAAACTTGACGCTGCCATTACCGGATGGATCAACAGTCTGGCCGGAAATAGCCTTCTCGATCAAGTCGTGATCACCGTCTCGAACGTCGGTGTGCCACTGCTCATTCTGGCCGTGGCCGCCCAATGGTGGACCGGCTCCGAGCGGACCAAAACGCGCCATATCCTCATCGCCGCCGGTCTGACCTTCCTCATCGGGCTCGGAATCAACCAGATCATTTTGCTTTTCGATCAACGCATCCGACCTTATGACGCTGGGGTCACACATCTCCTGATCGCACCCAGCAGCGATCCCTCATTTCCATCCGATCACGCAACGGCGAGCTTTGCGATTGCCGCAGCCTTCCTGATCCATAATCTGCTAAAACGCGGCTTCATCTTCCTTCTGGCCGCAATTCTCGTGTCGCTATCGCGTGTCTATATCGGCACGCACTACGTCAGCGACGCTATCGGCGGCGCGCTGACAGCAACCTTCGCGGCAATCATCGTCAAGGCGCTTTACAGGCCGGAAACTCGCGTCGACCGCTTTATCACGGGCGTTCTCTAATCCAGACAGCGCAGAAGGGTTTGAGTGGAGAGATAGCGCGCGCAATCCGCCAAGCTGTTGGGCGGCCACGGCAACGGAATTTGTCCCTTTCTTAAGGGTGCTCGCGCGCAGGCGATTCAAGGTTTTTCTCGGCTATCCCATCCCAGCATTGCATTTAAGCGGGCCTTCCTCACTTTAGTTGGCAGTCACAACATTGTTGCATGCATGCAAAGGAAATCGAAATGGTCGCCCGGTCCCGGATTAAGCAGTAACGCGGCATCTGGAATGGGCGATCATCAAGGGATTTCAGGAGATCACCTTCGGCGCACGTTGTCCTGGCCTTGGTAGTCGCGAGCTTTCTCGATGCCCCACTGGACTTCAAAGGGCGGGGATTACATAGCTTTATCGAGACTATATCGAATCTAGCGCGAGTATGGTGAAAGCCGCCTCCAGTCTGTTCCGGAAGCGGCCCAAACCAACCAATTTACCTGGCGTTCTTGACGAACTCGGCCGTGTAGGTCCTCGACAGATCGATCGCTTTGCCCTGCACATTCTTGGAGAACTCGGAAAGCACGGCAAGAACGGTCTTCGGACCATCTTCCGGCATCACGCCATCGGGCGTGAACATGGCCTTGCCGTTTTCGAGCGCCTTCACATAGCCCTCCTTGTCGCCGACATAGAAGTCCTTAGGCATCTTGTCGGCAATCTCGGCGGCCGAATGGGTATTGATGAAATGCAGCGTCTTGCCGAAAGCATTCGCAAGCTTCT
>JBCNPI010000241.1:0-9599 GCA_039593415.1 Rhizobium sp.
GACGATCCATGACACCAGGAGCGAAACGGCGATGACCACGAAGAGAGTAAACGTGAATTCGCCGGCAGCACTGGTGTTGAGACCGACGGGGATAAAGCCCGCGACCGTCACAAGCGTACCCGTCAACATCGGAAAGGCGGTCGAGGTATAGACGTAGGTCGCCGCCTTTCTCAGATCGTCGCCTACTTCCAGTCGGGCAACCATCATTTCGACGGCGATCATGGCGTCGTCAACGAGAAGGCCAAGGGCGATGATCAGCGCTCCAAGCGAAATACGCTGCATGGAAATGCCGGTATAGGCCATGACGAGAAAGGTGATTGCCAGCACGAGCGGAATGGAGATGGCAACCACGAGGCCAGCCCGGACGCCGAGGCTGATGAAGCTGATCGCCAGCACGATGACGATCGCCTCGAACAGCGCGCGCGTGAAGCCCGATACCGCATCGTCGACGACGGCAGGCTGATCGGAAACGCGCTGGACGTCGACGCCGATAGGAAGATCGGCGGTGACCTGCTCGATTTCCTTGTCGAGCGCCTTGCCGAATTCAAGCAGATTCGCCCCGGTCTTCATGCCGATCGCAAGCCCGATGGCGGGCTGGCCATTATATCTGAACAGGGACGAGGGAGGATCGACATAGCCGCGTTTGATCGTCGCGACGTCTGTCAACGGAAAGAAGCGGTCGTTGACACGAAGATTGATCGATCTGAGGCTTTCCTCGGATGTGAACTGACCGCTCACCCGCAAGGCGATGCGCTCGGGACCGGCATCGACGAAACCGGACTGCGTGACGGCATTCTGCGCCTGAAGCGTGTCGATGACGGATTGCTGGTTGAGCCCGAGAGCTGCAATCTTTCGGGTGGAGAACTCGAGATAGATGGCCTCGTCCTGGGCGCCGATGATATCCACCTTGCCGACATTGGGAACCGTCAGCACTTTCGCACGCGCATCCTCGACCAGATCGCGAAGCTGGCGCTGCGTCAGCCCATCGCTGGTAAAGGCATAGATATTGCCATAGACGTCGCCGAAGCTGTCGTTGAAAAACGGTCCGACCACACCGCTTGGAAAATCGCCCTTGATGTCGCCGATCATGTTGCGGACCCGCATCCAGATGGCGTTGACATCCTTGGCCTTGGTCGTCGGCAGAAGCTCCACGAAAATCGTCGTCTGGCCCGCAACGGTCTCGCTCTTGGTATAATCGAGCGAATCCAGTTCCTCGAGCTTCTTTTCGATGCGGTCGGTGACCTGCTTGGTCACTTCCTCAGCCGATGCCCCAGGCCATTGCGCCTGGATAATCATCGTCTTGATGGTGAAGGCGGGATCTTCTTCGCGGCCCAGCCCGACATAGGAAAACGCGCCAGCCAGAATGAAAACGATCATGAAGTACCAGACGAGCGAGCGATGTTCGAGCGCCCAGTCGGACAGGTTGAATTTTTTCACGAGGGATCTTCCTTAATCTACCCTGACGGCCTGGCCGTCGGCAAGCTTGTGAACGCCGGCAATGACGATGCGTTCGCCGGGGTTGATACCGTCGGTGATCTTCACGGAACCGCCCTCGACGAGATCTCCGTCGATCTTGATCGCACGAATGGAGACCTTGCGAGCCGCGATATCGACCACCCAGACGTTCGGCTTTCCGTCTTTCATGAGGACGGATGACGAGGGCAGCAGGATCTTCGGGTCAGCAACCACGGTCGCAGTCGCGGTGACGACAGAGCCGAGACGAAACGCAGCCGGCGGATCGATGAGCGTGATTTTCGTGCGGCGCGTGCGGGTCGTCGCCTCTGCCTCCGGGGCGATTTCCCTGACGACACCGCTTTCGCGGATGGTCGGGTCGAGCTGGAGAGCGACCTCGAAGGGCGATCCCACCCTGAGACCGTCGAAACTCGCCACGGGTATGTCGATAATGGCGTCACGCTGATCCGGGCGGGCGACGGTGGCAATGCTTTGACCCGCTGCCACGACCTGGCCGACTTCTGCCGAGGTCGCCGTCACGACACCGTCGAATTCCGCGCGAAGCTGCGCGTAGCCCAGCTGCTCTTCGGCCTTGTCCAAATTGGCCTGCGCCTTGGCAACCGAGGCACTCGCACTTCTCCGCCCAAGTTCCGCCTCTTCATAGGCCGCCTCACTTCCCGATCTGCTCTCCAGCAAGGATCGCTGGCGCTCTTCGGTAGAGGCGGCATTGGCCAATTGCGCCTGGGCATTCGAAAGGTCGGACTGCGAACTTTTGACCGCGAGCTCCAGTGAAAGCGGATCGATCGCCGCAACGACATCGCCCTTCTTGACGAGGTCGCCGACGCTGACCTTGCGCGCGATGACCCGCCCCAGAACCCGAAATGCGAGCTGTGTCTCGATCTTCGCCTCGATCGTCCCCGGCAGGGTCAGCGCGGAAGCCGCGGTGGACTTGGCGATGACGGAAAGCACAGGGCGCGGCGGTTCATAATGGGTTACATCCTGCTTCTGGCAAGACGTCAGGAGCAGCAACGCGAGGATCGCAAGGCCGCTTGTGGCTCGGATGTTCATTTTGCGGCTCCCTTGTCATACGCAACGGTCTGGCCCGGTCGCAGGAATTTCGCGCCGTCGACGACGACGATCTCACCCGGAGATACGCCCGCCCGCACCGCAAAACGGCCGGTCTCATAGCTGGAGACATCGATTTCGTGCAGCGATACGCTCGACGACGCGGGATTAATGATCCAAACGGCCGGCTTCCCGCTTTTTGAGGTCATGGCCGACCAGGGCAATTCGATTGCATCCCGCGCAACGGACCGAAAGAGGCCGATCACCGGAGCGCCAAGCTGCATGTCCGGCGCCCCTTCGAGGCCGACCTTGACCCTGATCGTCCCGGTCGACGAGTCGATCGTGGGCGAGATTTCGCGCACCGACGCTTCTATTTTGTGAGACGGCGACGACAGCGGGCTGACGGCGACCTGGCTTTCAAGGCTGCGCCCCAGATAAAGTGACTCAAAGACATTGAAGACAGCGTCTCGAGGACCGTCATGCGCAAGGGTAAAGACCAGTTGCGCCGCTTGCGCGACCTGCCCTACTTCGGCGTTTCTGGCGGTGATGACGCCATCGGCATCGGCGCGCAGCTCGGTATAAGAGAGCGCGTCCTGTGCGGTGTCGAGTTGTGCTTGTGCCGATTTCACGCTTCCCTGGGCAGTCAGCAGCGCTTCCTGGGCCTGATCGAGCGCAGCCCGGGTCGTCACCTGCGTCTTGAAGAGGGCCTGCTGCCGATCGAAGGCCAGCTGAGCCTGTGTCTGCTGGGCGAGCGCCGATTGCAGGTTGGCGGTGGCAACGCCTAGATCGGCTTTCTGTTCTTCGGCGTCCATGCGGGCAAGCACCTGCCCCCGCTTTACCGTAGAGCCGACATCGACAAGACGTTCGACAATGCGCCCGCTAACCCTGAAGGAAAGATCGCTTTCGACGCGTGCGCTGATCTCGCCGGTGATGGCGTTGCTTTCCACGACCGGCGTGACCCTGGCCACAACCGTATCTACGTTCTTCGGCTTTGCCTCGCTCGCGCTTTGCTTTTCGCATGAGGCAAGCGCGACGGCACTGACGGCAAGCCAGGCCGCGACAAGGACAGTTTTCATGATTCGACCTCTTGCATCCGTTCGGTGGACGAATATTATTGACTGACTCGTTAGTCAATAGAAATTCTCTTGACGCCGGTGCGTCAATTGCGCTGAAGGTGGAACCATGACCGATCTGAAAAAGCT
This sequence comes from Rhizobium sp., assembly GCA_039593415.1. Classification (GTDB taxonomy): domain Bacteria; phylum Pseudomonadota; class Alphaproteobacteria; order Rhizobiales; family Rhizobiaceae; genus Rhizobium. The sequence goes on from JBCNPI010000241.1 coordinate 3,720, forward strand.
GACGCGCGCAGAGCAAAAGGCTCGCCGCCCCATGCAGATTCTGGATGCGGCGTTCGAAGAGTTCCTCGAGCGCGGCTACGTCGCAACGCGGGTCGAGGATATTGCCGCCAGAATCGGAGTAACGAAGGGTACGGTCTATGTTTACTTCGAGACCAAGGAGCAGCTTTTCGAAGCGATGATCAGGCACATTTCGGGGCCGCTCGAAAATCTGCTGGCAAGCGCAAATGAGCTGGAGGGAACCGCCACAGAGCGGCTTCGGGGAAAGATCGAGCTGATCTACGACCTCATAGTCAACCACCGCAAATTACGGGAGCTGATGAGGTTCGTCATCGCCGAAGGTTCGCGGTTCCCACAGGTGGTCGATAGACATCACGACGTATTTATTGATCCTCTCGAGCGACAAATGCAGTCCCTTATCGAGGAAGGCATAAAAAATGGCGAATTCCGGCAGGCGCCGGCTGCTTTTTCCGACGCCATTGTGGCGCCGGCCATAGCCTTCCTGTTCTTCAAGCTTCTTTTCGACGAGCGGCGAACTCTGGATAAAGCCACCTACCTGGAAGCACATATTGATCTCGTCCTAAACGGATTGCTGACGTGATCCGCCGATTGTTTGGCTGGTCCTGACCCGACCGCGACGACCTCCTCGCCCATCCAGCTCGCGTCAATTCGATCTGGTTGCGATCTTATGGTTCTGTCCTCTGGAGCGGATTCAAATTCCAGCCCAACAGCATTATCCGGTCCCAAGAGCCGAACCGGCCTCTTCGAGCCGACCCCATGCGGGATTCCACGCCACGCCTTCCGACAGTTCAACATAGACGGGCCGCATGTACTCGTCGGCCATTTTGTTGCGCGCCGCCCGAAAGGCATCGGCAGGCTCCATTTCCTCGCCGGGGAAGATCGTGTCATCCTCGCCGGGCGGCGTCACCTTGCGCAGGAATCCCCGAATCTGATCGCCGGAGTGATAGAACTTGATGACAATAGCGTCCGGCGGCGCCGCATCCTTGCGATATCGGTAATAGGTTTCCATTTTCTCCTCCTGACATTGGCATGCTGACATCGGGACAGACGCCTCCCACATCGAAACGGGCATCGGCATCTTGGTCGGCGCCTGTTCAGCCGATTGGTCTTATTCCGAACCACCCTCCTCCGGCCCGGTTCCCGCCTGAAGAAAATAGCATGTAGCGAATGATCGGTGCCCTCTGGCGTTGCCATGGGCTTACCGGGATCACGCGGCCGGCTCCGGACACACGACTCTTGCAATAAGACACGAAGGCAGCCCTTTCTCATCAGGACCGATAGCCGTCATGACCATCCACGGTATTGCGGACATTGGATACTTTGTCACATCCATGTCATGAAATGCATCGACACCTCGTGCCTGATCAAGAGTGGGTACCCAAATGGAATATTTCAGACGTTTCAACTTTCTGTTCGCAACGCCAGCCTTTGACAGCGAGGATCTGGAGGGCGCCCGCTACAACCAGATCGTCGAGGAGATCGAGCGCTCCGGTTTCGAGGTCGTGCGCGCGCGCAATCTCGAGGATGCGGAAATCGCGGTACAAACAGATGCCGCCATCGGCTGCATGCTGGTCGACTGGGGTAAGAAGGGTCTTGAAGGGAAGACGGCCGCTCTCATCAATCTGATGCGCCGGCGCGGCCTCGAATTTCCGATCATCCTTTTGATCCGGCGCAAGCGCTTCGAAGACGTGCCAGTCGAAGTCCTTGACTTCATCGACGGCTATGTCTTTCTTTCCGAAGAAACGCCCGCCTTCATCGCCAAGAACCTTATCAGCCGTCTCAAGCAATATGCCGAGACGCTGAAGACGCCGTTTTTCGGCGCGCTGGTCGATTATGCCGAAGAGGGCAACCAGCTCTGGACGTGCCCCGGGCACAATGGCGGCATCTTCTATAGCCGCAGCCCCATCGGCCGCGTCTTCATGGAGCACCTCGGTGAAGCGGTCTTCCGCGACGATCTTGACAATTCCGTGCTCGACCTCGGTGATCTTCTGACCCACGAGGGGCCAGCGCTTGCCGCACAGAAGGAAGCAGCCAAGATTTTTGGCGCGGAAAAAACCTATTTCGTCCTCAACGGCACCTCCACCTCCAACAAGGTTGCGCTGTCCGCACTCGTCACCGATGGCGATCTGGTGCTGTTCGATCGCAACAATCACAAGGCGGCCCACCACGGCGCCCTGATGATCTCGGGTGGCATTCCGATCTATTTGCCGACCATACGCAATCTCTATGGTCTGATCGGTCCGATGGACTTCGCTGAAATGGACGAGGACGCGCTGCGCGAGCGTATCCGGACCCATCCGCTGGTGAAAGATCCGGAAGCCTACAAGAAACCACGCCCGTTCCGCGTCGCGGTCGTGGAGCAATGCACCTATGACGGCACCATCCACAATGCCGAGATGATCCTCAAGCGCATCGGCCATCTATGCGATTACATCCTTTTCGACGAGGCCTGGGCGGGCTTCATGAAATTCCACCCGCTCTATGCCGGGCGTTTCGCCATGGGTCTTTCCGACCTAAGCCCGGATGCGCCCGGTATCATCGCGACGCAATCCACCCATAAGCAGCTCGCTAGCTTCTCTCAGGCTTCGCAGATCCACATGAAGGATCGGCACATCACCGGCCAGAAGCGCCGCGTGGAGCATCGGCGCTTCAACGAAAGCTTCATGCAGCACGCCTCGACCTCGCCCTTCTATCCGCTGTTTGCCTCGCTCGACGTAGGCGCGCAGATGATGAAAGGCCGCTCGGGCGAGGTGCTTTGGGACGATACGATCCGCCTCGGCATCGAACTTCGCAAGAAGATCCGCGCCGTGCGTCGCGAATTCGAGGAGAAGGAACATCGCCCGGAGCGGCGCTGGTTCTTCGAGCCTTTCGTGCCGGACCGGGTGGCTATCCCGGATGTGGCGAGCCCGGGTGCGGTGCATGACGTGCTGTGGGAAAGCGTCGCCACCGACCAGCTTGCGACCAATCCCGCCTTCTGGCACCTGACACCTGGTGCGGCATGGCACGGCTTTTCGGGGATGGAGCCGGGCTTTGCCATGACCGACCCGAACAAGCTGACCCTGCTCACCCCCGGATTCGATCGGACGACCGGAAAATACGCCGAGCACGGCATACCTGCGCCCGTGGTCGCGCAATATCTGCGCGAAAACCGTATCGTTGCCGAAAAGAACGACCTCAATTCACTGCTGTTCCTCCTCACTCCCGGTGTCGAAGCCAGCAAGGCCGGCACGCTGATCAGCGGCCTTGTGGCCTTCAAGAAGCTTCATGACGATAATGCGCTGCTGGAAGAAGCAATCCCGGAATTCTATCGCCGTCGTCCGGACCGCTACGCGGGCGTGCGCCTGCGCGATCTCTGCGCCGAAATGCACAATTTCTTCCGTCAGGCCGATGTGAGCGCGCTGCAGACGAAGCAGTTTTCAGCCGAACACCTGCCGCCGATCGCGATGTCACCCCACGATGCCGCGCGATGCCTTGTTCGCAACGATGTCGACTATCTGCCGATCGACGCCATTGCCGACCGCATCGCGACAACACCCTTCGTCGTCTATCCTCCGGGTATCGCGACCATCGTGCCGGGCGAGCGCCTGACGGAAAGAGCAAAACCGATGATCGATTATCTCAAGATGTTTGAGACCTGTTTCAACACCTTCCCCGGCTTCGAGGTGGAGATTCAGGGGCTCTATCGTGAAATCGACGCATCCGGCAGAATCCGGCTCTACACCTATGTCGTCGCGGAATAGGCTTGGAAATTCAGGTTCGATCATGAAGCAGGACAAAACAATCGTCGTTCGCCCCTCCCGGGAGAGCGATGTCGATGCCATGTTGGCGATCTATCGCCGCCACATCCACCGCGGCATCGAGGCCGGGGTGGACGATAGCGACACGCCACAGCCGGACGATCTGCGCGAACGACGCAAGAATCTGAAGGACCGCCGCTTCCCGCATGTCGTTGCGATCAAGGGTGAGAAGGTCGTCGGCTATGCCTATGTGGTGCTGTTTCGCAAGCGCCCGGCTTATCGCTACACCGTCAAGCACTCGATCTACGTGCATCACGACCATGTCGGCCAGGGCGTTGGAAGCCTGCTCATGCGCGGACTGATCGACGCCTGTGCCGCCGCCGGCTTTCGGCAGATGATCGGCTATATCGATGCCGACAACGCGGCTTCGCTCGCCTTGCACGAACGTTTCAGCTTCGTTCGGGTCGGCCTGCTGCCGGCAGTGGCCTATCGTTACGGCCGCTGGGCCGACACCGTGATGGTTCAGCGCTCGCTCGGTCCCGGCGCAACCACGCAGCCGCCTCCGCCGCCACTCTCCACCCGCTAAAGCAGAGCGGATCGACGCCGCTGACGGATATGGCGATAGCGGCGAATGGTTGGTGCAAAGATCACTCGTCCATTCTGCAAACATGGTGCCGAAAATGTGCTGGGTTTTCGGACGACATAATGCTCTGTTTCTTTGATTCGAGAGCGGATTCAGATATTAGGTCGAACAGACCTAAAATCATCCGCCTCCGGTGCCATTGTGCCGGGCCTGAAACCAAGCACGAAGTCCACGACCTTGGATGACGACATTTCGCAAGGCTTGAGCGCGATCCTTGCTCCTGCGAGTACATAGAGATTGAAGCTGACAATATCGGTCCCGCCAAGCCGTTCGCCGTAGAGCCAGATCCGTTTCCCATCAGCCGAGCGCCGGACCGTCACACCCCAGGGGTGGCCTTGAAAACGGCCCTCCGAGTACCCGTCCGGCAGTCTCGCAAGCGAACGTTCGAATTCCGACAATTCGTCGGCCGCCCGCCGCCGCGGCACGTCGTTCGTCATGGCGCCAGGCATTCGTCACAGATGCCGCAGCCGTCTTCGTCCATCTTCCTCGTCGATCGCAGCCTTCGGCAGCACAGACATGCGGTTCCGTCCGATCGAGATTCCTCGTCGTCTTCGGGCGGAAGGATTTCCATCATTAGGTTGGAAAGGGGTTCGGTTGCGATTCGGCCCATCATCAGGCTCCGTATTGGGGGATGAACAAGAGATAAGAAGCCTCGAACGCATCTCAAGGTGGAACTTGCAGATGACTGTCACAGAGCAATTTGCCCGCGTCTCTCCTGTACGGCAGCGGACGCGGTTTGATATCGTCACCAGGGATGATATGTTCCGTATTTGTTTCAGCGTCCGCAATTGAAGGCCGTGCTGAAAACTTGCGGTTTGATGACTGAGACCACCATGAACGATATGAGCTCTGGCGCCATCCGAAAAATCATCCATGTGGATATGGATGCGTTCTATGCATCGGTCGAGCAGCGCGACAATCCCGCGCTGCACGGCAAGGCGCTTGCGGTCGGCGGATCGGCGGCGCGCGGCGTGGTGGCGGCGGCAAGCTACGAGGCTCGCGTCTTTGGCGTCCATTCGGCTATGCCTTCGATCACAGCGAAGCGCAAATGCCCGGATTTGATTTTCGTGCCGCCGCGCTTCGACGTCTACAGGGCGGTGTCGCAGCAGATCCGCGAAATTTTTGCCGAATATACGCCGCTGATCGAACCACTGTCGCTCGACGAAGCCTATCTCGACGTCACCCGGAACCTCAAGGGCATGGAGATCGCAACCGAGATCGCGCTGGAGATCCGCACCAAAATCAAGCAGGTCACGGGGCTCAATGCCTCGGCCGGCATCTCCTACAACAAGTTCCTCGCCAAGATGGCGAGCGACCTGAACAAGCCCAACGGCCAGGCGGTGATCACGCCGAAGAATGGGCCGGCCTTCGTCGAAACGCTTCCCGTCAAGAAATTCCATGGCATCGGGCCGGCGACAGCCGAGCGCATGCGCAAGTACGGGATCGAGACGGGGCTCGATCTGAAATCGAAGTCCCTCGCCT
>JBCNPI010000242.1:0-9548 GCA_039593415.1 Rhizobium sp.
TAAAACATAATGTTCGAAGCAAGGGAGCGGTTTTCGGACCCGATCGCGCCTGTTCGAAACGGAGAGACGCCATGAGCGCTGTGACATACACCATTACTCTGCAGAATTGCGCCTTCTTTGCGCGACACGGCGTGCATGACGAGGAGGAGTTCCTCGGCCAGCGATTCTTCGTCGATGCAGAGCTCGACGTCGACGCCGGCGACGCGCTGGAGCGCGATTCGATCGACGATACCGTCAATTACGGCATCGCATTCAGTGTTATCGAGGAAATCGTGACCGGCCGCCGGCGCTATCTGATCGAGGCGCTGGCGCTCGATGTAGCTAAAGAACTATGCCGTCGTTTTCCGAGTATCCGCCGGGCCAAAATCACGGTACGCAAGCCCAATGCTCCGGTTCCGGGCGTTCTCGATTATGTGCAGGTGAGCATTGAGCATTTTGCCTGAAGGTGTAGCCGTGCGGACGACGCTCGGTTTGGGCGGCAATCTGGACAACCCGGTCCATGCCATGGCGCTTGCCTTGCGAACGCTGGATGCGCGCGCCGATTGCCAGGTGATCGCTGTGTCGCGGCTTTACCGCACGCCGCCCTGGGGCAAGACGGACCAATCCTTCTTCTACAATTCCTGTGCGGCCATCAATACGACCCTGGCGCCTGAAGCATTGCTCGACGTATGCCTCGACATAGAGCGGCAGATGAAGCGGGTGCGGGCCGAACGCTGGGGGCCGCGGACGATCGATATCGATGTGCTGACCTACGGGGAGCTGGAACAGACCGAACCGCTGCTCACCATTCCGCATCCGCGGATGGTCGAGCGTGGCTTCGTGCTGATGCCGCTTGCCGATTTCGCTGCCGATCTCGTCGTAAACGGCCGCACGATCGGCGACTGGTTGCGGGAGGTCGATGTCGAGGGCATCGAGGTCGCGGATGAAAACCGCGACTGGTGGCGGACGGCCTGAGCTGCAATATAAATGCAAAAGGCCGACAAGTTTGCCGGCCTTTTGCTTTTTAATAAGAATTGAGCCGCGAAGCTTACTGGATCGACCCGACAGCCATCTGATCGATGTCGGCACGCTTCAAGGTGACGCCGATGACCGGGACCATCTGTTCGCCAACCTTTACCGAGATGGTCACATTCATCGACTTGCTGTCCGGAACTCGGGCAATCATGGCGCCGTTGAGTTTCTGGCGGTTCAATCCGAGAACGACGGTATTGTCGTTGACGGTGCCAGACGTGACGTCGAGGCCCTTGCCCGCCGCGCCATCTAGGAACTTTCCGCTGTAGGAACCGCCGCTCTGCGTAATTTCCGCCGACATCGGCTGCTGGAAGACACCAACGCGGCAGGTGCCGTCGAGCTTGACGCCGGCAGTGTTGCTGTCGGACGGCTTACCCGTCAGGTTACAGGTGAACTTCGTGCCCTTGTATTTGCCCGCAACGATTTCGCCGGGGCCGCTCCAGGTGCCGGAGATCGACTGGAAGAAAGCCTTATCGCGGGGAGCCGCGTCGGCTGATTGCACCCAGACGCCGGTGGAGATGGCTGCGGCGGCAAGGCTGCTTACAAGAAGAAATCGACGCGAAAACATGGAAATTCCCTAGCGAGGCGAAACCGTGAAACTGAGGCTCAGTTTTGCCTCAGAATGGTTAATGCTTGGTTTCCGGGGCGCCCAAGTCCCTCATTTGCAGGTCATCACGCCGGATTGCGGCCGGTGACGTTCGGCGTGAGGTCGCCGGCGAAATCGGCAATGCCCGGGCGCTTGAGCGCCTTGAAGGGGAGCGGCCGGCAGAGATCCATCGCCGCGATCCCGATCCTCGCCGTCATCATGCCGTTGACGACGCCTTCGCCGAGACGGGCGGAGAGTTTCGATGCTAAGCCATGGCCGATCAGTTGCTGGACGATGCTGTCGCCGACGGCGATGGAGCCCGTGACGGCCAGATGGGCGATCACATCGCGCATCAGCCTGAGCATGCCGAGCGTCCCCGGCCTGCCTCCATAGAGTTCCGCCATGGCGCGGACCAGCTTTGCCGCTTCGTAAAGAACGTAGAGAATATCGACGAGCGCACGGGGGCTGACGGCAGTTACCACCGATACCCGTTTCGAGGCGCCGAGAATCAGCCCCCGGGCGCGGCGGTCCAGCGGGCCGAGCAACTCGCGTTCCGCAAGATCGATCAGCTGCGGCGCATCGATGATGTCGTCTTCCGCTGCCTTCAGGGTTGCGCGGCCTCTTGCCGTGTCCGGATTGGCTTCCAGAATAGCGCAGAGACGCTTGACCAGAGCTTTGGCACGGGCAGGCCGGGTCTCGATGATGGCGGCCTCCGCTTCCGCCTTGATGGTCTGAACGGCGGCAAGCCGCATCATTCCGGCCGTCTCGCGGATCACGATGGCAAGAACGGCCAGAATGCCGACGCCGACGGCCGCGAGGGCGGTATAGCCAAGCCAATCGGCCCGGCTGAACAGGTCGCGGATGAGCTGATCGGTCCAGAGGCCAAAGGCAAGCGACACAAGAATACCGAGCGCAGCGAGCGCCACCTTGCCGAAGGAAAATCCCTTGTGACGGGGCTTGGCGACGGCATTTGCATCCGAATCAGCGCCGAGAGCCAGATTGATGAATGGATCTTCCGCATCGGGCGTGGGCACGATATCGGTATCGAAGCTTTGCGGCTTGCGCACCGCTGCCGGAGCGGTCCTGTTGTCCGGCCCTGTTCCCGATGCCTCCGGTTCCAATGCAAAGGCGGCTGGGCGGCGGTTGCCGTTCGGCTCGTTTTCGGTCGATTTCGTCATGCGAGACGGTCTCCGAACAGGAACTGCATGGCGCGGTCGAGGCGGATATGCGGCACAGAAAGCTTGATGCCCTCACCGGTTTTTTCCAGCTCGGGTGGGCGGAACCGCACGACATTCACTTCGGGCAGATGGACCTTCGCTGTATCGGCTTCAAGCACTTCGAACAGCCAGCGAGGATTTTCAGGAAGATCGCCGGGGAATACCGCCGTCTTGCGATTGCCGTCGAAGGTCTCGCCGGCAATGGTTTCCCGGTCCATCGGCGTGCCGACGATGACGGGAAGCGTTTGCCCGTCGCGGGTTACGGTCGCTTCGCGGGTTGCGCGCACCGAGGCGATTGCCATGACTTCTATGCCGGCGCCGGCCATGCCGATGCGCTCTATGGCGCGATCGACAAGACGGCGAGTCAATGCCTCCAGCCGGTCATGGCTTTCATGATGGAGGTGGTCGGCCTTGGTCGCGGCGACCAGCACGCGATCGATGCGGCGGCCAAGCAGAGAAGACAGGAGGGAGTTCGTGCCGGGACGGAAGCATGCCAGCACGTCCGTCAGCGCCCGTTCGAGATCCTGCACCGCTTCCGGGCCACGATTGATTGCCTGCAATGCGTCGACGAGAACGATCTGCCGGTCGAGACGGGCGAAATGCTCGCGAAAGAAGGGTTTGACAACGACGGCCTTGTAGGCCTCGTAACGGCGCTCCATCATCGCCCATAGCGATCCCTTTGGCGCGCCGCCTTCGGCAGGCAGTTTCAGCGGGGCGAAGGTTAGGGCAGGCGAGCCATCGAGATCGCCTGGCAGCAGGAAACGGCCGGGCGGCAACGTCGAAAGCGAGCGTTCGTCGGATTTGCAGGCTTTCAGATAATCAGCGAAGGCTGTGGCGAGGTCGCGTGCCTTCATTTCATCCGCGATTTCAGTGACATCGGCCGCTTCTGTCATCGCCAGCCAGTGACGTGACAGCTCTGCGCGAATACCGGTATTGGCCAGCGCCAGTGTTTCCTCGCTGAAGGTGCGGAAATCTTTGGCGAGCAACGGCAGGTCCAGCAGCCATTCCCCGGGATAATCGACGATATCGATCGAGAGGCGGCCGGGCGAAAAAAGGCGGTTCCAGCCGCTGGCACTTTGGTAGTCCAACGTTATGCGCAGCTCGGAGATCGCCCGCGTCGAATCCGGCCAGATGCGGTCGTTCAGGAGCGCGCGGATATGATCCTCATATTGAAAGCGCGGCACCGCATCATCCGGCTGGGGTTCGAGGCGAACGGCGGAGACGCGGCCGGACTGCACCGGTTCGAACAGCGGCAGACGGCCGCCGTTCAGGAGATTATGCACCAGCGAGGAAATGAGGACGGTCTTGCCCGAACGGGAGAGGCCTGTAACGCCGAGACGAATCGTTGGATTGACGAGGCTGGCTGCGCGATCGGCAAGATTGTCAAAGGCAATGAGGGCGTCGTCGGTAAAAGAGGTCAGGCTCGGGGGCAAGGCGGGATCCCTGGATGACAGCGTGACCGTGAATATAGGGATGCAAACTTGCGCCGAAAAGATGAGCGGATATGTGCCCGCAATCAGCAGCGCTGCCGCTTGCGGCCCGTATCGGTGAAGTCCCTATTCGGTGACAAAGTCGAGCAGCACCCAGCCCGACGGCGTCGAATCGACAACGGCAAGGCCGGCTGTCGGAAAGCCGCGTGGAAGAGCCTCGGCCAGAGCTTCGCGCCCGATCAAGGCCGCAAGCGTCAGTTCAATGACCGGGTTGTGCGCGACCAGCATGACCGAGTCCTGATCGGTCTGCGCAGCGATGAGCGACAGGTAGACATCCGGTGAGCCATTATAGAGGTCATCGACAAAGCGGAATTTCGTCGACGGCGTGGCGACGCGGCGCATGGCCGCGGCGGTCTGGCGGCAGCGCAGGGCAGTGGAGGATATGACGAGATCCGGCTTATAGCCTTTGTCGGCGGCCTCGTCGGCGACAAGCTCGGCTGCCGCGTAGCCATTCTCGCTCAAGGGACGGTCGAAATCCTTTTGGCCGGGTGCAGCCTGCCGGGCCTCGGCGTGACGCAGAAGATAGATCCTGGAGGGCGGCGGCGAAATTCTGGTCATGGCGAAATTCCGAGGCTCGATTTCTTTAATGAGGTAGCGTCTGTTCGTGTGCGCCGTCAACTGCGACGCGATCCTTCGGAAAGCGAAATGCCCTGCCTTCACGGGAAGGTTACGAGCGCCGGGAATCCGGGTTGCTCCGAAGAACGGTGAAAAAATAAGCACTTAGATGATTTTTATGACAAATTTAAAAATTAGTTGACAGCATCTATTTGGCTTGAATCGGCACTATTGGTTGGGATATACACCCCAGCCATATGAGATGTTCTTCAGGAGAATCGCGTTGAGTGAGAAGATCGATCTTAGCAATTATGTTCCCTCGGAAGACGAGGAGTTCATGAATCTGAACCAGCGGGCTTATTTTCGAGCGAAGCTGGTAGCCTGGAAAAACGATATCCTTAGAGAAGCGCGCGAAACCCTGGATCATCTGGCCGAAGAAAGCGCAAATCATCCCGATCTGGCCGATCGGGCTTCCTCAGAAACAGACAGAGCCATCGAACTTCGGGCTCGTGATCGTCAACGCAAGCTTATCTCCAAGATCGATGCGGCATTGCAGCGGATTGAAGATGGGACTTATGGCTATTGCGAAGAAACCGGCGAGCCGATCGGCCTGAAGCGTCTCGATGCTCGTCCGATCGCCACCCTGTCGATCGAAGCGCAGGAGCGCCATGAGCGCCGCGAAAAAGTTTATCGCGACGAGTAATGAAACAACCGGTTTCGACCGGGTTTGAAACGCAAAAGGCACGACGGATATCTCCGTCGTGCCTTTTGCGTTTCAGGCTTTCAGCCATGGATTATTTGTCACGGCTGACGCTCATTTCGCCAAAGATACGCGCTACTTCCTTCTGAAGTGCGCTGTCGGCGCCCGTCAGCGGCGCGAGTTCCGGTTCAACCCGATGGGCGGGATTCAGTGTTTGTGCCGGCGCGGGCGTGGATTGCTGCTGGGCCTGCCGGATCGGCGGCGCATTTGGAATGATCCGTTCGGCGGTCAGGTTCTTTGACATTTCAGCTTCCAGCACCCGCTGGAAATCATTACCGGGCTCGACGGAGCGAGGAGCCGCGAAGGCGGGCTCGGCGGCTGCTGGGCGAGCGGGCGTGGACGGTTGTTGCGGCAGCACGACCTGGCGGGCCGCGTCCAATATGTCGGCGGCTTCGGCCTGGCTGATGGCCGGAGCAGGTTGAGGAGCATGCTGCGGCGGTCTTACGGGAGCGGGTTGCGGACGTTCGGCTGCGATCGGCGCCGGTGCGGACTGCGGAACTGATACAGGCGCCGGTTCGGAACGCAGATAGGCTTCGATCTTGTCCTCGGTGGACTGCTGGCGCTGCGCAGGTGCTGCCGGAGGAGCATGGAATTCGGCCGGCTTTTGCTGCGGTTGCGGCTGCTTCTCATACGCGAAAGGAATTTCGGCTGGCGTCGACGTGGAGCCTGCGCGCGTGGGATCGGAAATACCCGACTCGATGACGATGTCGGTGGGCCCGCCGATCATGATCAGATGCTCGATTCCATCGCGCCGCACGAGCACGAGGCGGCGACGAGCATCGACGGCGGCGGCATCCAGTACCTGCAGGCGGGGCTGACGGTTCTTGCCGCCGCGCACGAAGGGCGAGGGCGCGCGGTTGCGCACGACCCACAGAATGCCGATCAATACGAGGAGGGCAATGCCGACCCCACCGGCTGCGAGAAAGAAACGGCTGCCATAGGCTCCGGCGATGTCGTCCCACATGTCGAGATACTCCGTAATTGTCCCCGATGTCGCGCCTCGAGCGCAACTGCGGCGGGTAGATACTTTGACCTTGGCCCTTCTATACGGCGATCATATGAACAGGATCGCGGCAGAGACAAGATGCGATTGCGGCCCGTTGTGCTCTATTGCCTGTGAATTCAAGCCTTTCTGAACCGGCAAAGCTTTTTGCCGATGACGCAAATTGATAAAGAAGATTCGAAAGGTCCGTCTCCGGCGATCCCAACGTGTATGACATATCGCAAGGAGAACGGCTGATACGAGGGGTTTATGACGAAACAGCGTCCGTCCGACGAGTATAGCGTGCCGCTGGTGGATCGCGGAGTTCGTTCGGGAACTGCGCTGCGCATCATCCTGCTTGCGCTCGTTCTCGTGGCTGCCGCCGCGGCCTTCGTCGTTTTCAAGAACCAGCTCGACAATGAAGCCGTCCTTGGCGGCCTCGGCATTCTTGCCATGGTCGGCATCTTCTTCCTCGTTTCCTCGATCATCGGGTTCGTCGAGGTCATGCCGCAGCCGCAGTCCGACAGCCTGGCGCGCTCCTTTCTCAACAGCCATCCGGACGGGACGCTGATTACCGACGAGAAAGGGCGCATTGTCTATGCCAATGCCGCCTATGGCCGTCTGACCGGCGCCACCAAGGCGACGGAAGTGCAGTCCCTGGAGATGCTCCTGTCGCGCAACCGCGAGTCCAACGAGGCTCTCTACCGTCTCGCCAACGGTCTGCGCGACGGCAAGGAGGGATCGGAAGAGTTCCGGCTGCTGAAACCGCTCGGTCCCGCGGATGGGAGCGGCAGCGGAGCACATTGGTATCGGTTGAAGGCGCGGGTGCTGCCACCTGAGCAGAGCGGCAAGGTGCTGCATATCTGGCAGGTCACGGACATCACTTCGGAACGCGACGATCAGGAACGCTTCTTCAAGGAATTACAGAATGCGATCGACTATCTCGATCATGCGCCGGCCGGTTTCTTCTCCGCCGGCCGCAAGGGCGAGATCTTCTATCTCAATGCAACGCTCGCCGAATGGCTGGGCTTCGACCTGACGAAATTCGTGCCGGGCTCGATGACGATAGGCGATCTGGTGGCCGGCGAGGGATTGGCACTCATCCAGTCGGTCCAGGCCGAGCCGGGACTGAAGAAGACGGTGACGCTCGATCTCGATCTGCGCCGTTCCAACGGCCAAAGCCTGCCTGTGCAGATCGTTCACAGCGTCACCTCGATGCGCGACGGAGCTCCGGGCGAGAGCCGTACCATCGTACTGACGCGACAGAACGGTGCGGAGACCGAACAATCCGCTTCCGCCGCGGCGATGCGCTTCAGCCGCTTCTTCAACAATACGCCGATGGCCATCGCTTCCGTCGACGGCAATGGCCGTATTCTGCGGACGAATGCGCCGTTCCTTAAACTCTTCTCCGAGCTGGTATCGCGCGACGATATCGAGCGTGGCGCCGCTCTCGATATCGTGGTCAATGAAAGCGATTGGCCGCGGCTGCGGCAGGCGCTGGCGGCGGCCAAGGATCGGCAGGGCGATATTCCTTCGATCGATTCCCGTAATCCTAAAGACGAAACGCGGCATTTCCGCTTCTATATCAATGCCGTCATCGATCAAACCGATGAGGCGCCGGAAGAAGCTGCCATCGTCTATGCTGTCGAAGTGACCGAGCAGAAGGCGCTCGAAACGCAGATGGCGCAGACGCAGAAGCTCAATGCCGTTGGCACACTCGCGGGCGGCATCGCGCATGACTTCAACAACGTGCTGACCGCCATCCTCCTGTCGTCCGACCATCTGCTGCTACAGGCGCGGCCCTCCGATGCCAGCTTTGCGGACCTTATGGAAATCAAGCGTAACGCCAATCGTGCGGCGGTGCTGGTGCGGCAGTTGCTGGCCTTCTCGCGCAAGCAGACCATGCGGCCGACGATCCTCAATCTGACGGATGTGATCGGCGATCTGCGCATGCTGGTGGATAGGCTGCTATCGGGCACGCACGTCAAGCTGGATGTCGATTACGGCCGTGATCTCTGGCCGGTGAAGACGGATCTTTCCCAGTTCGAGCAGGTGCTCATCAATCTCTGCGTCAATGCGCGCGACGCCATGCCGGACGGAGGAATGCTGACGCTGCGTACGCGCAATCTGCTCGCGGCCGATGTCAGTGCCTTCAACTATCCCTTTTTGCCGCACGAAGACATGGTTCTCGTCGAAGTCAGCGATACCGGTACGGGTATTGCGCCTGAGATTATGGACAAGATATTCGAGCCATTCTTCACGACGAAGGAAGTGGGCAAGGGCACCGGCCTTGGCCTCGCAATGGTTTACGGCATCATCAAGCAATCCGGCGGTTACATTCAGCCGGAATCGGAAGTAGGCAAGGGAACGACCTTCCGCATCTTCCTGCCGCGGCACATTGTCGAAATGCCTTCGGTAACCGAGGCCAGGGCTCCGGAAAGCCGTGACGTCGCAGCCATGGATCAGAGCGTCGCGGCCGTCGCTCCGGCGGAAGAGCCGGCGGACCTGACCGGCAAGTCCGCCGTCGTTCTGCTCGTCGAGGATGAAGAGGCGGTGCGTCGCGGCGGCAAGCGCATGCTCGAGACGCGCGGCTATACAGTCTACGAGGCGGGCTCCGGCGTCGAGGCACTCGACATCATGGACGAGCTCGACGGACAGGTCGATGTCGTCGTTTCCGATGTCGTCATGCCCGAAATGGATGGTCCGTCACTGCTGCGCGAACTGCGCAAGAAATATCCGGACCTGAAATTCATCTTCGTCTCCGGCTATGCCGAGGATGCCTTTGCCCGCAACCTGCCGGCCGATGCCCAATTCGGCTTCCTGCCGAAGCCGTTTTCGCTGAAGCAGCTCGCCGTCGTCGTGCGCGAGACGCTGGACAAGAACTAAGTGAGGGGCGTTTCGCGCCTCTCCATGTTGCCGATTGCGGTGCAACGGTGTAATCAACCGC
>JBCNPI010000243.1:0-9502 GCA_039593415.1 Rhizobium sp.
TCTCCCCGAGGGGAGAAGGAGGAAAATCAAATCCCCGCCGCGGCCTTCACCAACGCCTTCGCGTCCTCGCTGTCCCAGGCCGCCGGCCCGTTCATGGCCGAGAGCAGGCAGCCCTTGTTATCGATGAGCAGCGTCACCGGCAGGCCGAAGGCCAAGCCCTGCTTCTTCAGCGCGTTGAACACGCCCATTGTATTGTCGTGATAATAGCCGAGCTTGTCGATCGCATATTCGGTGCGGAAGGCTTTCGGCTTCTCTTCGTCGCCCGTGTCGATGTTGATGGCGACAACTTCGAACTTGTCGCTGCCGACACTCTTCTCAAGGGCATTCAACGCCGGCATTTCCTCGCGGCACGGCACGCACCAAGTCGCCCAGACGTTGAGCAGCACGGTCTTGCCCGAGAAACTGCCGATCGACAGCGGCTGGCCCTCCGCGCCCTTGAAGGAAATATCCTTGAGTGAGATCGGCGCCGGCGGCACGCTCATGGCGGCGACTTGGCCCTTGGTGAAAGGCGTCAGAACTGCGGCGCGATCCTTGGCCGTCCCGCATTGATCGGCCGCAGCCGTTTTACCAACGCCATTGCCATACCCTGCCTCCTTCACGTATACCGCTGCCGCACCGGCAATAATCCCGGCGACGGCGGCAAGTACAACGAGTTTCATGGACGGCAGACCGAACGGCTTCTTTGCTGTCATTTCATTCTCCAGGTGGGCATCTCATGACTGACGGCACGGACACCAAATCCTCCAACCAGATGTGGGGCGGGCGTTTCGCTTCCGGCCCCGCGGCAATCATGGAGGAGATAAATGCATCGATCGGTTTCGACAAGAAGCTGTTTGCCCAGGACATCCGCGGCTCAATCGCGCATGCCGGCATGCTTGCCCATCAAGGCATCATTTCAACCGATGATAAAGACAAGATCGTTCACGGCCTGAACACGATCCTGTCAGAGATCGAGAGCGGCAATTTCGAATTCTCCCGCCGCCTTGAAGACATCCACATGAACGTCGAGGCGCGGCTTGCAACCTTGATCGGCCCGGCGGCCGGACGCCTGCACACCGCCCGCTCGCGCAATGATCAGGTGGCGCTCGATTTCCGCCTCTGGGTCAAGGAAGAGCTGCAGAAATGCGAGCAGGCGCTGACCGAGCTGATCGCAGCCTTCCTCGACCGCGCCGAGGAACATGCCGAAACCGTCATGCCCGGCTTCACCCATCTGCAGACGGCGCAGCCCGTCACCTTTGGTCATCATTGCATGGCCTATGTCGAGATGTTCGGCCGCGACCGCTCGCGCGTGCGCCACGCTATCGAACACATGGACGAATCTCCGATCGGCGCGGCCGCCCTTGCCGGCACCGGCTTCCCGATCGACCGCCACATGACGGCCAAGGCGCTCGGCTTCCGTGAACCGACGCGCAACTCGATCGACACCGTCTCCGATCGCGATTTCGCCCTGGAATTCCTGTCGATCGCGGCGATCGCCGGCATGCATCTGTCGCGGCTTGCCGAAGAGATCGTCATCTGGTCGACGCCGCAATTCGGCTTCGTGCGGCTCTCCGACGCCTTCTCCACCGGTTCCTCCATCATGCCGCAGAAGAAGAACCCGGATGCCGCCGAGCTGGTGCGCGCCAAGACCGGCCGCATCAACGGCTCGCTGGTGGCGCTGCTGACCATCATGAAGGGCCTGCCGCTCGCCTATTCCAAGGATATGCAGGAAGACAAGGAACAGGTGTTCGACGCCGCCGAAAGCCTCGAACTCGCCATTGCCGCCATGACCGGCATGATGCGGGACATGACGATCAATACCGCCCGCATGAAGGCCGCCGCCGGCTCCGGCTATTCGACCGCCACCGACCTTGCCGACTGGCTGGTGCGCGAAGCGGGCCTGCCTTTCCGAGATGCCCACCATGTGACCGGACGCGCCGTGGCGCTTGCCGAAAGCAAGTCCTGCGAGCTGGCGGAACTGTCACTTGCCGATCTGCAGGCGATCCACCCCGATATCACCGACAAGATCTTCGATGTCCTGACGGTCGAGGCGTCGGTCGCCAGCCGCAAGAGCTTCGGCGGCACGGCACCTTCCGAAGTGCGCAAGCAGATCGCCTTCTGGCGCGCCCGCAACTGAGGAAATCGCCGAAAATCACAATCAACAATCAGGGTGCACAAGGTCCGGAAACTTCGCTATGAAGGACTGCTTCCGCGTTTGCCGCCCAAGAGGATTTAGATGCAGATCAACATGCCGCATATCATCCGCCTGACCGTGGTGCTTTCGGTCATCGGCCTTGCCGTCGTCGGATGCGGCCGCAAAGGCGAACTTGATCCACCGAGTGCTCACGCGACCAAGGGCGGCGATGTCAACAAGCCGGCCAGGGAACCCGGCACCCAGGACAAGAAGTTCTTCCTCGATCCGCTTCTCTGATTAGGCAGCGACCGTGAACCATTTTGAGTATCGCGACGGCATTCTCTACGCTGAGGATGTTCCGGTTCCAGAGATCGCCAAGGCGGTCGGCACCCCCTTCTACGTCTATTCGACGGCAACGCTGGAGCGCCACTATCGCGTCTTCGCGGAAGCTTTCGGCGACGTCGATGCCATGGTCTGCTACGCCATGAAGGCCAATTCCAACCAGGCGGTGCTGAAGACGCTCAGCCGGCTCGGCGCCGGCGTTGATGTCGTCTCTGTTGGCGAACTGCGCCGCGCACTGGCCGCGGGCATTCCGGCAAGCCGCATCATGTTTTCCGGCGTCGGCAAGACCGCGCAGGAAATGGACGCAGCGCTCGAAGCAGGCATCTACTGCTTCAACGTCGAATCCGAACCGGAACTGGAAGTGCTGAACCAGCGCGCCGTCCGCGCCGGCAAGATCGCTCCCGTTTCCTTCCGCATCAATCCGGATGTCGATGCCCGCACCCATGCGAAAATCTCGACCGGCAAGAAGGAAAACAAATTCGGTATTTCCTGGGAGCGCGCCCGCGCCGTCTATGGCCGTGCCGCCATCCTGCCGGGGATCAGGGTCACCGGCATCGACATGCATATCGGCAGCCAGATCACCGAGCTGCAGCCCTTCGATGACGCCTTCAAGCTGCTGCGCGATCTCGTGGAAACGCTGCGGAGCGACGGCCACGATATCCATCACGTCGATATCGGCGGCGGCCTTGGTATCCCCTATCGCGACGACAACAATCCGCCTCCGCTGCCGGATGCCTATGCCGAGATCGTCAAGAACCAGCTGCGCGGCCTCAACTGCAGGATCGTCACCGAGCCTGGCCGCCTGATCGTCGGCAATGCCGGCATCCTGGTGACGGAGGTCGTCTATGTGAAGGACGGCGGCAACAAGAGCTTCGTCATCGTCGATGGCGCCATGAACGACCTTATCCGTCCCACTCTCTACGAGGCCTATCACGAAATCAGGCCGGTCGCGCTTGGCGATGCCGGCACACCGCGCATCAAGGCCGATGTCGTCGGCCCGGTCTGCGAGACGGGCGATTATCTGGCGCTCGACCGAGAGATGCCTCTGCCGAAACCGGGCGATCTCCTCGCTGTCGGTTCGGCTGGTGCCTACGGCGCCGTGCAGGCCGGCACCTATAACAGCCGGCTCCTGGTTCCCGAAGTGCTGGTCAAGGGCAGTGAATTCCACGTCATCCGTCCGCGCGGAACCTATGAGGAGCTGATCAGCCTGGATTCGATCCCAGCCTGGCTCGAGGGATAATCGGCTTCGTCCGGCGAATCGGGGCAGAAAGGGCAGGATATTCGTCCCGCCTGCCCCGATCACGTTTCGGCGAAGTCCGATGAAAAAGCAGCCTTTCGCACCCCTTGCCCTCGTCTTCGCCACAAAGAATGTTATCCTTGATTGAATGGCGTCTTGCCGGGCGCCGCGTGCGCGAGCGTGTGGGACGCCGTGCCAACCCCAACGGGCCACTAGCCATCAACGTCAGATCGGGAGAAGACCGGACCGATGACCAGCCCCAGCAACCTCAAGAAGGGCGCTTTCGCCACCCGTCCGGCGCTGGCGCGCATGGTTGCGGTCAAGCGTCTCTTTGCGCAGATGGTGCTGGTCAGCGAACAGCTTCTGCCGCGGCTGCTGCTGCCGGCATCCATTCTGGCTCTGTTCCTGTCTGCCGCCTGGTTCGGCATTTTCCGCATCGCGCCGGATGCTCTCCGCTTCCTGATGCTTGTCGTCTTTGCGATCGGCTTTGCTGTCTCCCTCCATCCGTTGCGTCGGCTGCGCTGGCCGGACACCTCGCAGGCGGATCGACTGCTGGAAGAGCGCAACGGCCTCGCCCACCAGCCCGTTACGGTGCAGGAGGACGAGCCGGCCCTCGACACCCCCTTTGCCCGCGCGCTCTGGCGCGAGCACCAGACCCGTATGGCCGAGCGCATCGCCGCTCTGGATGCTGGCCTGCCAAGGCCGGATATAACCCGTTACGACCGCTTCGCATTGCGCGCCATTCCCGCATTGCTGCTGGTGACGGCCTTCAGCTTTTCCATGTCCAATAGCGGCGGCTCGCTGAGCGATGTCTTCACCGCACCGGCGTCCACCTCGAACAATCCGGACATCCGCGTCGATGCCTGGGTCGCCCCGCCGTATTATACGGGCCAAGCGCCGATCTATCTGACCGGCAATGTCGACAATGCCGGCAACAGCCTGAACGTACCGCAATTCTCCGAGCTTACCGTGCGTGTCTCGGGCATCTCTGCTGACGAGAAAGTAATCTTTCGGGCATTGGGTGCCGACAAGGATGTCGATATTCCCGAGCAGGCCGCCGATGCCGACAAGCAAGGGCCTGCAGGCACAAGACCTGCAACTCCTCCTGCCGTGCCGCCCGCCGCGAACGGCGCAGGCAATATCCCGGCGGCGGATGGAATGGTTGCGCGCACACACGTCCTCAAGCTCGAAAAAGGCGGCGAACTGACCGTCAACGGCAAGTCCTGGTCTTTCAATATCGTCGTCGACAAGCCGCCGGAGATCACCTTCGACGGCATTCCGCACGCTACCGCCAGCGGCGCGCTGGAACTCGGCTTCAAGGTCAAGGACGATTATGGCGTGGAGGAAGCCCATGCCGAGATCGTGCCGGTCGAATCCGACGCGGCCGCCACCCCGCTTTACGGCCTGCCGGAATACAAGCTGGAGATTCCACGCCGCGACCGTCGCAACGGCAAGGGTCTGGCGAGCCACGATTTGACGCAGGATCCGCTTGCCGGCAAGCGCGTCCGCATCGCCCTGGTTGCCAAGGATGGCGCAGGACAGACCGGCCGCAGCGCGCCTTACGAGATGGTGCTGCCGTCGCGCAATTTCAGCCAGCCGCTCGCCGCCGCCGTAGCCGAAGAACGTCAGGTCTTTGCGCTTGATACCCGCAAGATGCCCGAGGCGATTGAGCTCAACAAGTCGCTGACCATCCGCCCGGAAGAAACCATTCCCGATCTCGGCAATTATCTCGCGATCAAATCGGCATTGACGCGCATGAAGCTTGCAAGCAGCGACGCCTCGCTGAAGGATACGGCTGATTATCTCTGGCAGATTGCGCTCGGCATGGAAGACGCGCAGCTGACCGACGCGGAAAAGGCCCTGCGGGACGCCCAGCAGAAGCTTTCCGACGCGCTGCAGCGCAATGCCCCGGATGCCGAGATCAAGAAGCTGACCGACGAGCTGCGCAAGGCGATGGACGCCTATATGAAG
Organism: Rhizobium sp.; assembly: GCA_039593415.1. Taxonomy (GTDB): domain Bacteria; phylum Pseudomonadota; class Alphaproteobacteria; order Rhizobiales; family Rhizobiaceae; genus Rhizobium. The sequence goes on from JBCNPI010000243.1 coordinate 5,664, forward strand.
GAGCTGGCCGAGCGCATGCGCAACATGCCGGCTCAGCCCAACCAGCGCTCAGCCAATATCCTGCGCCAGCAGGACCTGCAGCGCATGATGGACCAGATCGAGAATCTCGCCCGTTCCGGCAATCGCCAGGCGGCACAGCAGATGCTTTCCGAACTGCAGCAGCTGATGAACAGCCTGCAGGCCGGCAAGCCGCAGCCAGGGCAACAGCAGAATCAGGCCAACGACAAGATGCGCGAGCAGATGGACAAGCTCGGCCGCATCATGCGCGATCAGCAGAAGCTGATGGATCAGACTTTCAAGTTCGATCAGGCCATGCGCGACCGCATGCAGCGCGGCGATCCCAATGAGGATGGCGATGGCTTGACCGATCAGCCCATGCCTGGCCTAAACGATCAGATGCGCCCGGATATGGGTCAGCGGAATCAGAACCAGCAAGATCAGAAACAGCCGGGTCAGAAGGGTAACGATCCTACCGACAATATGACCGCCGATCAGCTGCGGGATGCGCTGAAGCAACTGCGCCAGCAGCAGGACGATCTCGGCAAGCAGCTCGGCGAGCTGCAGAAAAATCTCGGCTCGCTGGGCATGAAGCCGAACCAGAATTATGGCAAGGCACAGCAGGAAATGAAGGGCGCTTCAGGCCAGCTTGCCGAGGGCAATGGCGAAGGCGCCGTGCAGGGCCAGGGGCGTGCCCTGGATGCCCTGCGCAAAGGCACCCGTGAGATGATGAATCAGCTCATGGCCCAAATGCAGCAGCAGGGGCAAGGCCAGGGTCAGGGGCAGATGCCGGGACAGACCGGCCAGGGCAATCAGAACGGCCGCGATCCACTCGGCCGGTCACGCAACGACGGCGGTTTCTCGGACAACCCCAACGACAACATGGTGCCGGACATCATTAACGCAGAGCGCGCCCGCCAAATTCTCGACGCCATTCGCGAGCGGCTGAGCAACAATCCTACGTTCAGCGAAGAGCGGCGCTATCTGGAACGTTTGCTGAATTTGGGTCAGTAGGGCAGCCTGCATCAAAGAAGTTGCCTGTCTTCATGCTTCGCAAAGGGGGGAAGATATGGAGACCAAGCTTGCCATATTTCGGATCTGCCTGTCACGACAGGTCTGCCGGTCGTCGCCGACGCGGATGCAAGGCTAAGCGGCAACCACGAGATTCGGTTGGCCAAGGCAGTGGGCATCACGCAATTTGGCGTGAACCTCGTCACTCTCGATCCCGGGGGAATGTCATCGTCGCGCCACTGGCATATGGCGGAGGACGAGTTTCTCTATATTCTAACGGGGACCCCGACGCTGATCGACGAAAACGGTCACCATATTATCGAGCCTGGGGTTGTCGTGGGATTTCCGGCGGGACAACCGAATGCGCACCATTTGCTCAATCATTCCGTCACCGCGGTGACGATGATCGTTGTCGGAAGAAAGCCAGGGGAGGAAACCATCTACCATCCCGATGACGATTTCGGCCCCATCCGCAAATGATGATGACGTCTGCGCAGGAAACGATCGAGCCGATCGTCGACAAATTTCAAGCGGCCAGCGCCCGCGCAACGGCCTTGCGGATGTCGGGCAGCGCGAAGGGCTTGGCGACGACATCGACGATTTTTTCCATGAGATCATCGGCGCGTTCGCGCTGCTCCGCATAGCCGGTCATCAGCAGGATCTTCATCCCTGGGCAGGTCGAATGCGCCTGATGGGCAAGCTCGATACCGTCCATCACAGGCATGCGGATATCCGACAGCAGCAGGTCGTAGCCGCCCTGCTTCAGCTTCTCCAAACCTTCGGCGCCATCAGCTGCCTCTTCGGTCTCGTGACCGTCCAGGCGCAATGCGCGAGCGACGAAGGTGCGAAGCGAATCTTCGTCTTCCGTGATCAGAATTTTTGCCATGGCCTGTGCTCCTGGTCCGTCATGTTCCGCGACCGAAATCACCAGAATTCCGTTTGCGATAGGTAAACGACGGGAGAGCGATCGGCTCCGTGGTTAATGAGTCGTGATCTATGGAGCAGAATGGGACGGGCGGACACGCCGCCCGTGTTAACCTAAAATCAGGCCTCGGCGTCGCCCGTGACGACGCCGACGAAGGGCAGTTCACGGAAGGCGTAGGCGACATCCATGCCGTAGCCGACGACGAAATAATCAGGGCATTCGAAGCCGACATAATCGGCCTCCAGCTCTTCCTGACGCTTCACACTCTTGTCGAGCAGCACGGCCAGTGTGACATTGCGGGCGCCGCGCTCGTAGAGCAATTCCTTGGCAAAACGCAGCGTACGGCCCGATTCCAGGATGTCGTCGATCAAAAGGACGTCGCGATCCCGAACATCGCTGTCGATGTCCTTGACGATACGCACGCCCTGCGACGTCGTGCCGGCACCGTAGCTCGAGAGCGTGATGAACTCGACCTCCGGGGCAAGCCCCGTCTCATGCAGCGCACGCAACAGGTCGGCCGCAAAGATGAACGAGCCCTTGAGGATCGCGATGACGAGGAGATCTTTGGTCGGCCCGCTGGCGATTTCCTTCGCCATGGCGTGATTGCGCTCGGCAATCTGCGCGGCAGTGAAAAGCGGCTCGATGTTCTTCCCGCGTACGACAGGCATTGATTGGCATGCTCCATGGCTGCTGCATAATCTATCCTTAGATCGGAACCGATTTAAGGAGCTATGCAGTAGCCCGTAGCACAATCAGCCGCCCGGACACACCCCAGAGATGGATGATTCTAGTTCGATTCGACCTGAAATCCGCATCCGCTCTGGAATCGACTAGACGGAGCATGATGTCGCTGGAAACCGCACACACCTTTCGGCATCATACTAAGGCATGAAGGAAAGCCGAACATCCGGCGTTTTTCCGCCGGGATGCTGCAATCGCGTCGAGAATCCGCGGCTTTCATGCGGTCCAAGACGATCGACCGGAGTATCGACCACGATGCTCCTGATAAGCTGATTTCCGGCGAAGAGATCGGCACGCACCTGCGGAACCGAAAGCGTGGCGCCGCTGACATTCTCGATGACGCCATTCAATTTCAATAGGCGTAGACCGTTCTCGTCCCGTGGCGTCAGCGTCACATGCGAGAACTGCAGCGGATCGGTCGTCGCCTCGGCGGGTACGCCGGAGATTCCGGAAAAGCCGCCCGAAAGTCCGAAGATCAATATTGCAAGGGAAACGATGAGCGCCACGAAACTGCGCCGCGATGCCTGTTGCAGGACCTCCTCGGCAATACGCAGGACAAACAGAATGCGCGAAAAGACAGTCCCGTGCGTCGCGGGCTGCGGCTTTGATCGGCGTCCGCCATAGCGCATGTTGACGCCGGAGGCGGTTCTCCCGCGCCCGGTCGAGACGGTGACGAATTCCGCATCGACGATATCGGGCTCCGGCATGAAGCGGTGCGCCCGGCCAGATCCCGATCCGCGTTCGGGCGGAATGAGGTCGTAAACCAGCCTCGCCTGCTGTTGCCGATGACGAAAAGCGCCCATGATGGCCTCCCTTTGCGGTGATCCACATGGTTTCGACGCCCATTACCAATCTGGGCATTGAAACGAATCCTGCCCAGTCGTAAATTTTAATGGTTAATGCTTCGCAAAGAACGCCATGAATTGGGCGCCTTTCCAGAAAATTTACCGGCTGTTAACGCCGTTGGTTAACAAGTCGCCCGATTGAACCCTGCGGAAGACTGGACTGCCCGTTGATTCATTTTGAGAACGTCGGTTTGCGCTACGGCATGGGTCCGGAGATCCTCCGCGACCTGAGCTTCGACATTCCGCGAAAATCGTTCCAGTTCCTGACCGGCCCCTCCGGCGCCGGCAAGACGACGCTGCTGCGGCTGCTCTTCATGTCG
>JBCNPI010000244.1:0-9476 GCA_039593415.1 Rhizobium sp.
TATCCCAACGATTCCATGGCGAGGCGCGTCCGCGCCATCATCGCCGCCCGTCGTGAGGCGATCACCTGGCGCGAGACGTGGCGTGCCGATACGCCGGAGGCCTATTGGTCCTATCTGGGGCGTTATCCGCGCGGCCCCCACGTATGGGATGCCCGCCGCCGTCTCGAGCATTTCGAGGCAGCCCTTGAGCCGCCGCCCTCATTCACCGTGATCGAGTATGACGTGCCGCCGCCGCCACCGCCGGAAATCGTCTATGTCGAGCGGCCCGTCCTTTATTTCGATGATGCCGACTTCGGCTATGCGCCGCCGCCGCCCGTCGTCTTCCTGGCGCCACCGCCACCGGATTTCGTCGTGCTTGCGCCGCCACCGCCTCCTGTCGACCTCTACGTGTTGCCGGAGCCGACCTACGTTCCGGTTCCTGATTGGGTCGAGCCGCCGCGTGATGTCGCGCCGCCGGAAAACAACGTCATCTTCAACAACATCCACAATACGGTCGTGAACAACACGACGGTCGTCAACAACAACACGACCACTACCAACGAAAATGGAGCTGCACCGGCAACTCCGGGATTGACGACCGGCCAGAAGCTCGCCGGCGCGGCGGTTGTTGCCGGTGCGGGTGCTGCGGCGCTGCATGTCGCTTTGCCGCCATCGGTGCAGAAGAAGGCGGCGATCCTGCAAAAGCAGAACCCCGCCGCAGCGGTCAAAGCGGCGCCCGGAGCGGCTCCAGCCACCGCACCCTCCACCCAGCCGCAAACCGGAAATGCCGCTCATGCGCTTCCGGGCGCCAATGGCCAGCCCCTGCCGGCGACCGGCAAGCTACCGAACACTCCTGGGGCAGCCCAGGGGAAACAGGCTCAGCCACTGCAAGCGGCGCCCAATGCCGTGCATAATCCTCCCGTGGCAACCCAGCCTGCCCAGCAAGGCACAAATACCAATGCCCACGCGCTTCCCGGCGCCAACGGCCAGCCATTGCCGCCTACCGGCAAGCCGGCGGCCAATCCGGGGGCAGGTCAGACGAAACAGGCGCAACAGCCTGCCGCTGCACCGAACGCCAACGCACATGTGCTTCCCGGCTCCAAGGGACAGCCGCTGCCACCGGCTGGCAACATGCCTGCCGTGAAGGGTCAAAATAAGATTGCCAAGACCCCAGCACCGCAGCCGGCTCCGAACGTGAAGCAGAATTCCGTCGCCGGAGCGCCGAAAGCCAATACCCAAGGTCAGGCGATGAAGCCCGTAGCGCCACCCGTCGTTGCCAGGGCTCCGGCGAAGCCGAAAGTGGTCAACAATGCCCGGCCGCAGGTCAGCAATCAGCCTCGTATCGCGGCCGCTCCACCTCGGCAGGCCAATCCCGCGGCATCTCAACCCAGGCCCGCGCCGCATGCGGCTGCGCAGGCAAGACCGCCGGCTCCGAAGCCGCAGGCTCAACCGAAACCCCAGCCGCAGCCGCAGCCGCAGCCGCAGCCGAAGATTGCGCAGCCGCAGGTGAAGGCACCGCCACCGCAGAAGCCCCCGGCAAAAAAGATGTGCGGTGCCCCGGGCCAGCCGGCATGTCACTGAGCGATGATATAACACGATCTTCTGGAGGCCCGCTTCGGCGGGCCTTCGCATTCGGATCTTCGCTTGTGCTCGCAAAAGGATGAGCCAATTGCAATATTATATTCATCCAGACGCGTACGTGCGACGCCGGCACGCTCGTTGAGAAGCTTCGTCTAGACCTTCTTGCTTGAAATAGTCGAGACCTTCGGCCAGCTTGGCCGGCAGGTAGATCGACGTTTCGTAATTGCCCAACATGATCGAGATTTTATCGGCAGCATTGGCGGCCGTTGCAGCAAGCACGGCGGCGGCTACCGCAAGGGAAAAAGCCCTGGAAAATCTGAGAATGCTGGATATACGCATGAAGTCCTCCTCCGGTTTATGCCGGCGTCACCGCCTCGGCATGGCGCCTCCCCCTCGACGAGCACAAGACGTTAGCGCGTCCAATCTTGCCGAAGGCAGCAGCGCCCAGAGCCTTCCAGTTTTGACGCCAACTAAGCTAGGGTAAGTTAGTCGAAAACCACCACTCGAACCCTGCGCTGACATTGGTGGCAGCTTTGGGAAATGGCACTCAACGAGGTGACGGCGCTGAACCAGATTCTCGGGCAGTTCAATCTGCAGAACGGCCGCTCGCATGCAAGACCGGTCGCAGCCACTGAACGCTCCAGCCCTGCCGCATCACGGGCACGCTCCTTGCGGGCAAAGATTGCCGGCGCATTCGCGAGTGCCGGCGCAGCGGCGGCGGCATCGCCGTCGTGGGAAGAGTTTTGACCTTGCGGACTCCGGTGAATTCTTGAAAGGTGGTCACACTTCAAAATCGAAGGCCGCCGGAACATATCGTTGCTTCCGGCGGTCATCCCCGCCAAATGCTGTTCGGTCGTCCGAGTTCCATTCATGGACGAGCCGAGAGCTCCGCACCACATTGCAAGGAGTGACCACGAGAGATGCTAAGCGCTTTCCCGGTGCCGCAAGAGGATGAAAAGGGCGAACGACAGGCGTTGGCCGATGCTCTATGGATCGACCTCCTGAGCCCCACTAGCGCCGAACTCAAGGAAGTGGAAGAGGTTGTTGGCTCCTCTCTCCCTTCCTTGGGCGCCCTCAGTGAAATCGAAACGTCGAGCCGACTGAGAAATCAGCATGGCGTTCTCTATATGAGCACGCCATCGGCAGCCCGACACCCTGAGGGGGCCGATACGACCCCTCCCATCGGCTTCGTTCTGTCCATGGATCGTCTCGTCACCGTCCGGTTTATGGCACTGCCGGCTATCGACGCCGTCGCTGCCAGCTTTGTCGCACAGGATGCGCCAAAGTCGAGCCTTGAGGTCTTCACCTTGCTCTGTGAAGACATTGTCGACCGCGTTGCCGATGCTCTTGAGCACCTCGCAGGAGAGCTCAATGGCCTTTCCACAAGTGCCTTTCGTGCCGAGGACCCTCGCGGCCACCACGCAGCCCGTGCAAACAAGCTGTTGCGGGCACAATTGCGCCAGGTGGGCCGCCTGGGCGACCGCCTCTCCGAAATTCGGGATGGTCTGCAGGGCCTCGGACGCGTTGTGACCTACACAGAACAGCAAGCGAAAGGGTGGTCGGAAAATCTTGAGCCGCGTCTGACGGGGCTATGCCGAGATATCCACTCGCTCGTGGATTATGAAGAGCAGCTCGCCAACAAAGTCCAGTTCGTGCTGGACGCTCTCGTTGGATTAATCGGCATCGCCCAGAACGACATATTCAAGGTTCTGACCATCGTGTCGATCGCCGGCATTCCTCCAACCCTTGTCGCCGGCATCTACGGCATGAACTTCAAGAACATACCCGAATATGATTGGGCTTGGGGGTATCAATATGGTTGGGCGGTCATCATACTGAGCACCGTCATCCCATTGGTGTGGTTCAAGATAAAGGGCTGGTTCTAAATGCGGCGTATGACGGCAGAGGCTGAATTAGCGCGCGATCCAGGCCCATAAAAGGAGCATGCCACGCAAAAGGCCAAGAGCTGAGGATCCACACCAGGCCGGGCGTCTCCGTGTCAGGGCGGCCACGGCACCCAACGTGATTGCAACCTGCAACATGGCGCCCGCGTAGGCGTAGTGGTGGTGAGAAAAGTGTCAGTGACGATCTTGCGAGCGAACCCAAACCGACGAACCTCATTCCTTGTTATCCGTTTGACATTGGCCGCTACGGCTCCCACTTCTCTCCCGCTTGCTTTTGGGAGAGACGATGAGAGACTTTGTGAATGCGACGTTCGGGTCGGTTGAACTCGATATCATCAGCCAAGCACTCGAAGAGTGGCGAGAGGCAACAGGCACTGGTCGGGAGGTACCGGAGCATGAAATCGCGGCAGCTACCATCGTCATCCTGTTCAGAGCAGGAAATCGCACGCTTCCCGAACTTCGAGCCGCCATTGCGGCCCATCAATGGCTCGCCAATGATTCCGTGGAATTAGCAAAGGTCTCGCCGCGTTCCGAAAGCAAGGCTTCATAGGACGATCGGTCGTCTCGCAGCCAATAAATTCAACTTGGGGTTTGGCTTCTCGCTAGATGCCGATTCCATGCCGGAATGAACTACTTCGCCAATGGACCAGGACCGAGTTTGAGCCTCCGGCAGATAGCGGGTCGAACAAGTTCCGAAGGCGAAATGCCTGCTTGTGGCTTCTGAACAGATATCCCCACAACTGCTTTGCATTTCGCTGAGGGATCGCGTGGCGGATTGATGTTCAGATTAACAAAAGAAGAAAGAATCAGCGACCGCGGCAGTCACGTTGCCGACAGGTTGATTGTGATAAATCAATCGCGTTCTTCGTCGGCCACCTACAGAGGAGTGACTCAATGACGCGATCGCCCTGCGCTCTGACACTCTCATTTTTATTAATTTGCAGTACCGCTCAGGCTGCTTCGCTACCGGATCTCTCTGGTGCCACGGTGACAATCAAAAATGCTCCTATTGCGCGCGGTCTCGCTGACAGGCTGCATGACCAGCCCAATGTGCTCGATTACGGCGCCGTTTGCGACACGCAAGTGCTCCGTTGGACCGATGTTTCCATTGGAGCGGGGGCAACCAGTCTGAATGTGGCCAATGGCTGGTTCCAGGCCAAAGATGCAGGCAAGCTTATCGTGATCGCTGGCGCCGGCGCCAAGGGCGACAACCTGGCCACGCGCATCGTCTCGGTGCAGTCCAGGTCGCAGGTCACTTTAGCCGATCCCGCTCAAGCTATGGTGAGCAGCCACCACGGCTATGTCGCCTACGGGACCGACGACGCGCCTGCCATCAATGCCATGCTGGCGGGCCGCTCCGACCCGTCATGGGATCTCGGCGAACTGCATCTCCCGCATGGTGTGTGCGGCGTTGGCTCGACGATCTCTCTGCCAGGCGGGCACGATGCGGGTGTGTTTGGCCATGGACAGATCACACTGCAGGGCGAAGGCCGCGGCGTGTCTTGGATCGTGGCCCTGGCCCCAATGCGCGCCGTGATCCAGGAGCCGGCAGGCGAGCACAACCAAGCCAATCTTTACGACGTCGGCATCGACGGATCGGGGCTCGCCGACTTTGGCGCCGATATCCAAGGCGGTCACGGCGGCCTGCATCGCGGTGTCTATTACAACGACAACCGGATCGCCGGCTTGCATCTCGGTACGATCGCCGTCAACCCGGATGGAACTTTGACGAATACGAAGTCCTGGTACACCAATGTCTGGGAATTCATGGTCGAGCAAAGCACGATCACGGCGGACACTGAATCGGTGATGCCGCATGGCGCTCCTCTGTTCGGCATTCTCAACTCGGCGGGCGACAGCCATTTCAGCGACATCGTCGTGGCGCATACCACTGTCGCCGGCGTTCGTGATACCGGCAGCGCGCATAACTTCTACAATGCCGTCCACGCTTGGGGAACTCCACGCTACGAGTTTTGGATACGTGGCGCGGTTCAGTTCAGCAATTGCGAAGTCGATGGTGCCACCGAAGCCGGTGTCCGGACCGATGCTGACGGGCTGGTGTGGATGGGAGGCGGCATGATCAGCATGGACAAGGGCCAGCCATTCGGTTTCTATTTTTCGGCTGCATCAGGCCATCACGTGATCTTGGGTCCAACGATCCAGACCATACTGTCTTCTGCCTTTGTCGTTACCGGCGTCGGCGCCGCTCTCAGCGACTCTGTCATACAAATCCCCGGCTGGTCCAACGTCATCACCAGGCGTTAGGAGAGGATTGTATCCTTAGCGAGTGTCGCCGGCCTCACTGCAGCTGCCCTGATATCGACGGCCGCCATGACCCTGGATGCGCCCGAGGTATGGCTGTCGCCAAACGATCCGGCCCATGGCGACGCAGCCGACTTCTGGGACATGTTCGCGCCCGACGCCGAATGGGCCGTGACCGAGCGCCATGTCCAGGTCGTGGAAATCGCCCAGAACCTGGCAACCAACGGACCGCCAGACAAGCTGAAGACCTTTTACGCCTTTCTTAGACAGCAGCACATCAAGCTCGCTGTCAGCATCGGAATGCTGACCTGGTCAGATCGGTGCGGCATGCATATCGAGGGCTATGGCGGCGGCGGTGCCGGCCGTGCCGATGCTGGCGTCGCGTTCCGCAATACGGGCAGATGCTAACCGGTCTCGCAGCAGCGGAAGCAACCCAGTTTTCTTCATCTTGGACGAGGATGCCCAGAATTTTGCCCCCTGCGCCGGGTGACCAATTCAATCGCGCTCGCATCCTCGCAGATAGCGATCGAGGTGCTATCACTCTGTTAACCACAGAAATTGAGGAAGAACGCATCAACCGTCGTGGTGCGAGATGTCATCGCGCCAGGCAAACAACCGCTGATCGGTCTTACAGATCAATCGAATCAATAAATCCGCGAACAACTGCGCAAGGCAATCGATGCGGCTATGAATGGCATCCGCTTCGCCGGCCGCGTGCTCCTCAATCTCGTCGGCACTCCGACGTTTTACAGTATCGCGCGTAGCCCCGGAACACGCCGAGCCAGCAAGCCGACGACCAGAAAGCTGGCGACCACGCCAACGAGGCTTGCCAACAGGAATTTCCATTGCGGGGCAATCGTCCAATCGTGCATCACTCGCGTCACGGAGACGAGCACGGGGGCGTGCAGAACGTAAACGCCAAAAGCATTGCGGCTGAGGAACCTCGTCACTGGACCCTGATAGTTGAAGAGGTCGCGGTACAGCACCATCAATCCTAGGCTAAGAGAGGCGCACGTTACCGACCGCCAAAAGTCCATGCCTGCGGCCTGCCAATGCCAACCGCCGCCGTAATTGGCCAATCGACCCTCGAGGGCTCCTCCAAAGACGACGATCGCTGTCCACAGCGCAATGCTCCCCAAAAGCCCGCCAACCAGCCAGCGCCGCCCCGCGCGGCTCGGAATCTGTCGCAGCCAATCGCTCCGCCAGGTCGCGACCCCGGCGACGAACATGAAGGGGTACTGCGGCGCGTCGTGAATGTCGACGTTGAGGATCGTGAGGCCTTCCGGCGCCAGCAGTCCCACTGCGAACGTCACGGCGCTCATCACGAGGACAAAGCCTAGCACGAGAGCGAGGCCCGGTAGCGGCCGGGCGGAGAGCTGGCCGATCGGTTGGAATCGGCAAAACAGGGCAAAGCAGCAGGAAAATAGCAACAGCACTAGGCAGAACCAGAGCGGGCCGGAACCGTCGAGTAGTTGGCCGCTGGAGAGGTGGCGCAGCCAGTCCTCTGTGAAACTCCTGCGCGGCTGCGACCACCATGATCCCGCCACATAATATTCTGTCAGCGGTCCAATCAGCCCGATATACAGGAGAAGGGGTATGCCGAGACGATATAGCCGTTCCCTCATGAAGCCAACCACGCCGCGGCGGGCAACCATACCGGCGGCAAAATATCCGGCAATGCCAAACAGAAGGCCCATGGAGACCGCATGCTGAAACGACTGGTAGGCCGCGAAAGCCACTTTAGTGGCCAAGTCCAGCGGCGGATGCTCGCGGTAGTACCAGCTGCCAAATGGCGAGTAGGTCACGGCGGCATGCATGACTACGACCATGCTGATCGCCGACCAACGCAGATTGTCGACATAATTGAGCCTGTGGGTCGTCGGTGAAACGAATTGCATCATGGGCATCTCCTGTCTGGAGGATGTGAGCATGATGGCTAAGGTCGCGCCGATCGCGCCGAAAGTCGCGCTCAGAATCGCCGAAACCCGCAAATCTGGCCATTTCCAAGAATCGGCGCGTCAGACCAGGTCCGCTAGGGTTCGCTTGCGGAATTCACTTGGCGTTTCTCCGGTTTGCATTTTGAACGCTCGATTGAACGGGCCGATCGATTCGAAGCCGGCATCGAGCGCAATGGTCAAGATCGGGACACGCACCTGACCGGGATCGGCCAGGGCCAAGCGCGCCTCCGCTAGCCGGAAGGAGTTCATGAAACGGGCAAAGTTACCGTACCCAAGCCGCTGGTTGATGAGCTGGCGCAATCGATATTCTGGCGCCGCTAGCCGTTTGGCCAAGCTCGCAATGGTCATGCTGCCGTCGCGGTAAGCTCGCTCCACTTCCATTGTCGCCAGCAAACGCTCATATAATGCGGCTTCCAGCTCCGTCATGGCGAACTTTGATGCGACCGGCTTCGATGCTGGTAACGGGGCGGCGACTGCGGAGATCGGGCTTATCCTATGCAAGCGGAGCAAGGCAGCAACAAGGGCGATGCCCAGCACACCGGGAAGCGCAGGCGTCATCTCGACATTGCTTGCCCCAATCAGCGTGCAGCACACGATCACGAGACCCAATCCCCATGCGAACAAGACCCGATCTCGGCGGCGAATTTCGATCAGGTCGTTGACCCGGCCGAGCAGAACGCGACCTCCCGCGATCACCACAAGCGTCAGGGCAAAGACATGGGTAGCGAGCCAGGCCCATGGCGAGTCGGTGGCCACGGCCAAGATGGCAAGCAAGACCATCAAACCTAAGGGTGTCCAATCAATCCATGGCGCCCTGGCCGTGTTGTCGAACACCTCCTCGCTCCAGAGAGTAAAGACAGCGGCCGCGATATTGCTCGCCACCCGCACGATGAGTATCCACGTCGCGTGGCTACCATGAAATTGCGGAGCCGTCTCGATGAGAAACGCCATTCCGCACAGGTTGAGAAGAAGGGTTATGCGGCCGAGCCGAGTCTTGCGCAACCGCAGGAAGGCGTCGAGCGCAAGAAGCACGAGCAAAGCGAGGGCTCCACTGCGAAGGCCTATATCCAGGAGCATTCTTCATCACCAAACCTGTCGACAGACTCGAACTATGATCCACCCCTCCGCCAGGGTCCACGGCAATTTCGTACTTGTGGACCAATAAGACCGATCGAGGGTCCAAGGCTTCCAAAGATGCGGCGTGAACGCGAAATGCCGAGATCACCGACCGTCTATTTGCGGCGACCCGCCTGGCTGCTGACGATCTCTCATTCGCTAGCTTGACTACTACAAAGAGAAGCCCCTTGCATATCGCCTCGGCTTTACCAATCCGCCTGGACATAGTTTCCAGACAACGTTGTCGATGGGGCCGTTGACCTTCGTGTTTGAGATAATCGACTCCCGGCGTCGCGACTGGTGCTTGCCGATTTCCGGCAGGGGCCGCCCATTGGCACCCGGAAACACGTGCGCTTCACTTCCGGTCTGCGACTGAGTGTGTGGCTAGGATGTACGCGCAGCCGCCGAGGTTTTGATTACGACCGCCGGATGTTGTTGTTACCGAACTGCCGCCTTCTTCTGTACCGATGGCGGCATGGCAATATGCTGTACAGCAGTACCGGCCCCCGACAATAACTCGCTCTGAAACAGCATTCTTGGGCAAAACAAATAGCTGGCCTGATTGCGATAACTGCTTCGCGGCGGCAGGCTGAAGTTCCGCGGCCAGTAGATCGCCACGAAAAAACATGGGCCTCGCGTCAGATTGCGCTTTACGGGATTGCGGCGACCATCGCAT
>JBCNPI010000245.1:0-9456 GCA_039593415.1 Rhizobium sp.
TGACGGAAGTCTCCGAGATCAGGGCGGTGCGCGAATTGCTGCAGAAGGAAGTGCAGCATCTGTCGCGCTTCGGGCATGGCCTGCCGCGCAAGCTGCAGTTCGGCGCCATGCTGGAGGTGCCGGCGCTTCTGTGGCAGCTGGACGAACTGATGGCGGAAGTCGACTTCGTTTCGGTCGGCTCCAACGACTTGTTCCAGTTCTCGATGGCGGTGGATCGCGGCAATGCCCGCGTATCGGATCGTTTCGATCCGCTCGATCGTCCGTTCCTGCGCATTCTGCGCGATATCGTGCGCGCCGGTGTGCGCAACAGGACGCCGGTCACACTCTGCGGCGAGCTGGCCGGCAAGTCGATTTCGGCAATGGCATTGCTTGGCATCGGTTTCCGCTCTGTCTCGATGTCGCCGGCCTCGATCGGCCCGGTCAAGGCGATGCTGCTCGGGCTCGACCTCAAGGCCTTGTCCGCCGTTATGGAGCAGGCGTTGGACGATAGACATCCGACAACTTCGATGCGGGATATCCTTGCGCGCTTTGCCGAGAGCCACAATATTCCGCTTTAGCGCGTGATCCTGAAAAACACCAAGCGGTTTCCAGGCAGGATCATGCGCATCACGTCAGAGCAGATATAATAAGAAGAATTGGAGTCCAGGGTGGCGAAGCTCCCCGTTGAAAAGATGCGTGAATTGGAACGCCGCTTCGGCGAAATCGAGGCGCGCATGTCCGCCGGCCCCGCCGCGGATATCTATGTGAAGCTTGCTTCCGAATATTCCGAGCTGCAGCCCGTTGTTACCAAGATCCGCGACTATGAGCGTGCGCTTGCCGAGGCTGCCGATCTCGAGGCCATGCTCTCCGACAAGTCCGTCGACCGCGACATGCGCGATCTCGCCGAGATGGAGCTGCCCGAAGTCAAGGAGCGCATCGAGATATTGGAAAAGGATATCCAGATCGCACTGTTGCCCAGGGACGCGGCTGACGAGAAGAGCGCCATCCTGGAAATCCGCGCCGGTACCGGCGGCTCGGAAGCCGCACTTTTCGCCGGCGACCTTTTCCGCATGTATGAACGTTTCGCAGCCAGCAACGGCTGGAAGGTAGAAGTGCTTTCCGCAAGCGAGGGCGAAGCTGGCGGCTTCAAGGAAATCATAGCTACCATCAGCGGCAAGGGTGTATTTTCCCGCCTGAAGTTCGAATCCGGCGTCCACCGCGTGCAGCGCGTACCGGAAACGGAGGCGAGCGGCCGCATCCACACCTCGGCGGCAACCGTTGCGGTGTTGCCGGAAGCCGAGGAAATCGATATCGAGATCCGGCCCGAAGATATCCGCATCGATACGATGCGCTCCTCGGGTGCGGGCGGCCAGCACGTCAACACCACGGACTCGGCTGTCCGTATCACCCATATCCCCTCGGGAATCGTGGTGACGAGCTCGGAAAAATCGCAGCACCAGAACCGTGCCAAGGCCATGCAGGTCTTGCGTTCGCGACTTTTCGACATGGAGCGCCATCGCGCCGACAGCGAGCGTTCCGCCGACCGCAAGAGCCAGGTCGGCTCGGGCGACCGGTCCGAACGTATTCGCACCTATAATTTTCCGCAGGGGCGCGTCACCGATCATCGTATCAACCTGACGCTCTACAAGCTCGACCGGATGATGGTCGGCGAGATCGACGAGGTGGTCGATGCGCTGCTGGCGGATTACCAGGCGAGCCAGCTCGCACAGCTTGGCGAACAGGTATGAGTAGCGGGCAGGAGACCACCATATCCGGGCTCCTGCAGGAGGTGCGCGCCCGTTTCGCCGAGGCTGACCTCGATGATCCCTCCACGGAGGCACGCATCCTTGTCGGCGGCCTTCTTCATCTCTCCTCTACCGACCTGGTGACGCGCGGCTCCGAGGCTGCGTCTGCTGACGATGCGGCGGCAGTGCGGAAGGCAATCGTCCGAAGGCTCAATCATGAGCCGATTTACAGGATTCTCGGCGAGCGAGAGTTTTACGGCCTTTCCCTCCAGCTCTCGGCCGCGACGCTCGAACCGCGGCCCGACACCGAAATTCTCGTCGATACGATGCTGCCGCATCTGCGGCGCCTTGAAACCAGGCTTAGCAATATCCATATACTGGACATCGGAACCGGAACGGGAGCCATCTGTTTGGCCCTGCTCCATGAATGTCCGCAAGCGATGGGTGTTGGTTCCGATATTTCCGGCGAAGCGCTGGAGACGGCTCGCGGAAACGCGGAGCGAAATGGCCTGGCAGCGCGGTTCAGCACTGCGCAGGGAAGCTGGTTTGAAGCCATCCACGAACGTTTTCATGTGATTGTCTCAAATCCGCCCTATATTGCGTCCAGTGTCATTTCCACTCTCGCTCCAGAAGTAAAGGATTTCGATCCTCCCGCGGCCCTTGACGGAGGCCTTGATGGGCTGGGTGCATACAGGGCGATCGCAAAGGATGCGGCGCGGTTTCTACATCCGGATGGTATGTTAGGAGTGGAGATCGGTTACGATCAGCGTGAAACGGTGACTTCGATTTTTGAAGGAGCAGGATTTTCCCTCGTCGAGGCGGCTCGTGACTACGGCCAGAACGATCGGGTGCTTGTGTTTGAATTTCATCATTAACGCGACATCTTGCAGCAGATTTGTTGGACTCCTGTTGTTATCGCAAAGAAAAAGCTTGGATTTCCTGAGGAAGCAATATAGGTTGCGCTCACGCGTTGGGCGGCTGGGAATGGGTGAGGCGATTCGCCTGTCTTGGACAGCCTCGGGGATCCGCTCTCTGGTAAGAGTGTCAAAGGTTGAAGATAACCCAATGCGTGATCAGTTAATCTGACGTAGTCGAGCGGCAGACAGGCGCTTAAAGCGCAGTTTGCTTGCGGCACGCAGGCCCTGGTTTCGGGAATGCCCGAACCGCGGCAGCAGGTGCCGTGTATAATTTTTATCCCAACGAAGAGAATTCAGGTGAAGGATCTATGAGGCCAGGACAGCAGAACAAGCGCGGTCGGGGGCGTGGTAACAACAACGGCGGCGGCGGAAATAACAACAACAATTTCAACCGCAAGGGCTCGAACCCGCTGACCAGGACTTACGACAGCTCCGGTCCCGACGTGAAAATCCGCGGAACCGCGCAGCATATTGCCGAAAAATACGCGGCCTTGGCTCGTGATGCGCAAAGCTCCGGCGACCGCGTCATGGCAGAAAACTACCTGCAGCATGCCGAGCACTACAATCGGATCATTGCCAGCGCCCAGGCGCAGATGCAGGAACGCTACCAGCGCGACGATCATCACAATTACAATGACCGCGATACGACCGAGCGTGACATCGACGATATGGATGCGCAGGAGATCGACGATCAGCCGCAGATGGCGCAGCCCTCGGCTCGCCCACAGCAGTCGGCCCCAGCCGCCGTGCCGGCTCCCGAGCCCGAAGCCATCAATGGCACAGGCCCGCAGCCGGTGATCGAAGGCATCCCGGCCGAGGTGGCGATCGAAGAGGAAACTCCGGCCGTTGCCGCTACGGAGCGCCAGCCGCGCCGTCGCAACGCAGGCGGCAATCGTCCGCGCCGCCAGCCGCGCCGCAGCGCTGCTGCAGCCGGAGGCGAAGATCAGGGCGAAGAAGGCGCTTCGAGCGAAGCTCCGGCTCTGGCGGACGCTGCCTCGGAATAAGGCTCTCGCGCGTCTTCGGGCATGCGCGTTCCAATATGGAAACGGCAGCGGCCGTGCAAAAATGCACGGCCGCTGCCGTTTTGCTGTCGAGACGGAGGCTGCTCCAAGGTTTCAGGCCGTTGACCGATATGTTTCGCAGCCCAAAATCTCGCGCTTTTTTCGTGTTTTTCACCCTTTAAACTCTTCAAATACCCTCCCATATTCTCTCCAGTTGCCTCGCCGCAAATCTCAATGGCGGAAGGCGGGCCTGCCTCTTGAGGGGGCTCAATCTCAATCATCGGTCTGCGCCGGTCTGGGCAGGGCGATTCATGGAGGTCTCATATGAATATTGAAAAATACTCCGAGCGGGTGCGCGGTTTCCTGCAATCCGCCCAAACCCATGCGTTGGCGCAGGGTAACCAGCAGTTCACGCCTGAGCATGTTCTCAAAGTACTTCTGGACGACGATCAGGGCATGGCCGCTTCGCTGATCGAGCGTGCCGGCGGCGATGCCAAGGCTGCCCGTCTTGCCAACGATGCCGCACTTGCCAAGCTGCCGAAAGTTTCCGGCGGCGATGGCCAGGTCTATCTTTCGCAGCCGCTCGCCAAGGTTTTCGCCACTGCCGAAGATGCCGCAAAGAAGGCCGGCGACAGTTTCGTCACCGTCGAGCGTCTCTTGCAGGCATTGGCGATCGAGCCCACGGCTTCGACCTCGGCGACGCTGAAAAAGGCAGGCGTTACGCCCGTTGCCCTTAATCAGGTTATCAACGATATCCGCAAGGGCCGCACCGCGGACTCTTCCAATGCGGAGCAGGGCTTCGATTCCCTGAAGAAATATGCCCGGGACCTCACCGCCGAGGCTCGCGAAGGCAAGCTCGATCCTGTGATCGGCCGCGACGACGAAATCCGCCGCACGATTCAGGTCCTGTCCCGGCGGACCAAGAACAATCCCGTGCTGATCGGTGAGCCCGGCGTTGGCAAGACGGCGATCGTCGAAGGTCTGGCGCTGCGTATCGTCAACGGAGACGTGCCGGAATCGCTGAAGGACAAGAAGCTGATGGCGCTCGACATGGGTGCACTCATTGCCGGCGCGAAGTTCCGCGGCGAGTTCGAAGAGCGGCTGAAGGCCGTGCTCAACGAGGTGCAGTCGGAAAACGGCGAGATCATTCTGTTCATCGACGAAATGCACACGCTGGTTGGAGCCGGCAAGGCCGATGGCGCCATGGATGCGTCAAACCTCTTGAAGCCGGCCCTTGCCCGCGGCGAGCTGCACTGCGTCGGTGCGACCACGCTCGATGAATATCGCAAGCATGTCGAAAAGGACCCGGCCCTTGCCCGCCGCTTCCAGCCCGTCATGGTCGAAGAGCCGACCGTCGAGGACACGATCTCGATCCTGCGCGGCTTGAAGGAAAAATACGAACAGCATCACAAGGTGCGTATCGCCGATGCCGCATTGGTGGCTGCTGCGACGCTTTCGAACCGCTACATCACCGACCGCTTCCTGCCGGACAAGGCCATCGACCTGATGGACGAAGCCGCGGCGCGCTTGCGCATGCAGGTGGATTCGAAGCCGGAAGAGCTTGACGAGCTCGATCGTCGCATCATTCAGCTGAAGATCGAGCGTGAAGCGCTGAAGAAGGAGTCCGACCAGTCTTCCGCCGACCGGCTGAAGAGGCTGGAGGGCGATCTCGCTTCGCTCGAAGAGGAAGCCGATGCGCTGACTGCGCGCTGGCAGGCCGAAAAGCAGAAGCTGGGTCTTGCCGCCGACCTGAAGAAAAAGCTCGACGATGCTCGCAATGAACTTGCCATTGCTCAGCGCAAGGGTGAATTCCAGCGTGCGGGCGAGCTTGCCTATGGTGTGATCCCTGATCTGGAGAAGGAGCTTCACAGCGCGGAAGAGCAGGATAGTGCCCGCGATTCCATGGTCCAGGAAGTGGTGACCGCCGACAACATCGCCCAGATCGTTTCCCGCTGGACCGGGATTCCCGTGGACAAGATGCTGGAAGGCGAGCGCGACAAGCTGCTGCGGATGGAAGACGAGCTGGCGAAATGGGTGGTCGGCCAGGGTGACGCCGTTCAGGCGGTGTCGCGCGCCGTTCGCCGTTCGCGCGCCGGTCTGCAGGATCCGAACCGCCCGATCGGCTCGTTCATCTTCCTTGGCCCCACAGGTGTCGGCAAGACGGAGCTGACGAAGGCGCTTGCTCGCTTCCTCTTCGACGATGACACCGCGATGGTGCGCATCGACATGTCCGAGTATATGGAGAAGCACTCCGTTGCCCGGCTGATCGGCGCACCTCCCGGCTATGTCGGCTATGAGGAAGGCGGTGCGCTGACCGAAGCCGTCCGCCGCCGGCCCTATCAGGTCGTGCTGTTCGACGAGATCGAGAAGGCGCATCCCGATGTCTTCAATATCCTGCTCCAGGTTCTGGACGATGGACGCTTGACGGACGGGCAGGGCCGCACTGTCGATTTCCGCAATACGATGATCATCATGACCTCCAACCTGGGTGCCGAATATCTGACCCAGTTGAAGGAGGGCGATGACAGCGATCTGGTGCGCGAGCAGGTGATGGACGTGGTCCGGTCGCATTTCCGGCCTGAGTTCCTGAACCGTATCGACGAAATCATCCTGTTCCATCGCCTGAAGCGCGATGAAATGGGCGCGATCGTCGATATCCAGCTGGAACGGCTGCTGAAGCTGCTGTCGGAACGCAAGATCACGCTCGAACTTGATGAGGATGCCCGCAATTGGCTCGCCAACAAGGGTTACGATCCGGTCTACGGCGCCCGGCCTCTGAAGCGGGTGATCCAGAAATATGTCCAGGATCCGCTCGCCGAACAGATCCTTTCGGGTCAGATTCCGGACGGCTCGCTCGTCCAGGTCACCAGCGGTTCGGATCGGCTGTTGTTCCGCCCGCGCCAGGCGGTAAACGAAGCGGCTTAAGCTGCGGCGGTGAATAAATGCGATGGCGGTCTTCGGGCCGCCATCTTGCTGTCGGCGGGTAGCGTCGTCAGATCAACATGAAATGGGCCAAGCAGCTGATGCTACTTGCTGGCGACCTGTTTCGTCTTGTCGTCGCTGAGGAGCGTATCGATGCGCTTGCGCTCTTCCTCGAACTTGGCGAGAGCCTCGCCTTCGAGCGACTTGCCGCCGGGAAGGCGAATGCGCAGCGGATCGACCTTAGTGCCGTTGACGATCAGCTCGTAGTGCAGATGCGGGCCGGTTGCCAGGCCCGTCGAGCCGATGAAGCCGATGACCTGCCCTTGAACCACTTTTGCGCCCGGCACGATGCCCTTGGCGATGGCGCTCTGGTGATTGTAGGAGGAGACGTAGCCGTTCGCATGCCGGATCAGGGTCTGGTTGCCGAAGCCGCCGGAATCCCAGCCGGCCTTTTCGACGATGCCGTTGCCGGCCGCAATGATCGGCGTGCCGCGCGGGGCTGACCAGTCGACGCCGGTATGCATGCGCGCAAAGCCCAGGATCGGGTGGCGGCGCATGCCGAAGCCGGATTTGAAGATGCCCGTCGGAACGGGATTGCGCAGCAGGAACTGCCGGATGCTTTTGCCGTTTTCGTCGAAATAATCGATCGAGTGATCCGTCGGGTCCTCGAAGCGATAGAAGCGGGTCACGTTATCGCCGAACCTGGCGTTGACGTAGAGCAGTTCGGAATCGGCCGTTGCCTGTCCATTGTCGTCGGTGACCGAAAAAAAGGCTTCAAGCGAATCCGTGGGTTTGAGCTGTGCCTGGAAATCGACGTTGCTCGCAAGCAGCTTGACGATCTGTGCCACCATTTCCTTGGTCATGCCGTAGGAAAGGGCCGCGCGATAGATGCCGTCGTAGACGCTCGGCAAATCGCGGCCGGCGGCGACGGCGGGCGCATCGTTGTCGAAAGCGGTTGATATGGCATCGAGCATCGGCGGCGCGTTGCCGGCAACGAATTCGCCGCGGTCGTTCTGCGCGACGGTGAGCAGATGTTTCGTGCCGCGATAGATGCTGGCGCGGATGATCTTGGCCTGCTCGCCCTTCTGCAGGATGCCGATACGCAGCACGTCGCCGGCGGAGACGTCGGCCGAACCGAAAAGCGGCTGGATTTTCGCTGCGATATCGTCCGCATCCGCCTTGAGGTAGCCGGCACCGGTGAGCGCCGAGGCTATCGGCATGTCTTGGCGAACCGGAATGATATCGTCGGCAAACTCCTGTGTCTGCGCAGTCACCGCTTCCGGAGCGGAGACGGACATGTTTTCCTCAACGATCCGGGCTGAGAGGCCCGCCGTCAGGTCGACATCGGAATCGTCATTGGCGAAGCGGCGTGGATCGACATAGTAGAGCGCCGAAAGCTGGGCGTTGTCATCGGCGAGTATCGACCCGTTGGAGCGGACATTCTGTTCGACCTCTTCCAGCGACATGGAGCCGGCGAGCTGGAAAGGGATATCCTTGGCAGGAAAGGGGATCGTCTTCAGGCTGACTTCGGACTCCACATCCGATCCGTAGATAGCTCCGGTCTTGTTGGCCGGCTGCGGTATGTTTTCGTCGGCGGAAAAGATCGCCAGCGGATCGAAGGGTGGGTAGTTCTCATTGGCGACGCGGTTGGTGGCGAGCGCGATCTTCACATGGGCGAAGGGCTGGCGGCGCACCACCTCCTTATCACCGTCGCGCACGACGGTCGAAACCTCGAGGATGTTACGATCGGATGATTTCGAGGCAATTGCTGTCGAAATCAGTCGGCCGCCGCGGGTGACCTGGTTGTCTGCGGCGCTGTGGCTATCGGTCGTCGCATAGGCTTCCGCCGGAATGGCCAGCTGCTGGCGGCCGTCGAGTGCGGCAAACAAGGCCACGCCCATCAGGATGCTTGACGTGACGCCGGTAAGAAAGGTGCCGGAAAGCCAACGGAGGGAAACCTCGCGCCGATCCGGTGCCCGCCGGCCATCGGCCAGGATCGGCGGCTCGTTACCGAGCGATCGGAGCATTATCTTGTCCGTCATCATGCCGATCGTGATCCGCTTCCTTCATGCAAGCCGCAGGCTGGGGGCGAAGATGTGCATATTTATGACAGGGGTGTCAAATCGCGCGGCCATCTTTTGCCTAGTTCGGTGCTCCGTTTGCCACCAGGTAGCGGGGGGTACGTCGCTTGGTCATTGGGCCGGGAGGAGTTGCTTTATGGTCCGTCCCGCGTCTCCCGGTCGAGCTGGACGTTCCAAAGAGAATATCTGTGGGTGTTTTGGCGGCGTATTTACGATGATCGCAGGGGTGTTCATAATTCTCTCATAGGAATCAATGATTTATTGGTTTTTTGATTTTTTTCAAAATCGACCTGTTGACTATGTCGGGAGGTAGGGTCTATAAGCCCGATCACTGACGAGGGCGGCGGCGCTGCTGGCGACGAAGTCTCTCGCTCTGGTGTTTCCTGGATTGGCTGCGATGCTGATTGGTGGTTCTGGGCTTAGCCTGGGATTGGAGGGAGCGCTGTTTTTGACTGGTTTTTCTGGTCTGTTATTTGACAATTGAAGAAGAGAAGAAAGAGAAACGTGGGCGGCGGAGCTTCGCGGGACCTGGAGAGATTTGGGTCCATTGAAAGAGACTTCGACGGTTACGTTTTGAACAAGAGAATACACTCTGTTTCTTTGGCTTTTTGAGCTGGCTTGATAGGCGCTGTGAAGCGAATGTTAGGTTTGAGACAGGTGTGAGTTCTCGTCGATTCAGTAAGAACGTGATTTAGTCGAGATTGAATTCTCAACATGAGAGTTTGATCCTGGCTCAGAACGAACGCTGGCGGCAGGCTTAACACATGCAAGTCGAGCGCCCCGCAAGGGGAGCGGCAGACGGGTGAGTAAC
>JBCNPI010000246.1:0-9453 GCA_039593415.1 Rhizobium sp.
GATGGGCGTGGAAGGTATTGGCGCGCGCGTGGCGCGCAAGGAAGACAAGCGATTTCTGACGGGCAAGGGGCGCTACACCGACGACATGGTGACGCCGGGCATGAAATATGCCTATTTCGTCCGCAGCCCGCATGCACATGCAAAGATCAGGGGCATCGACACCTCTGCGGCCCTTTCCATGCCGGGCGTGATCGGCGTGCTCGATGGCAAGCAATTGCTCGATGATGGCATCGGCAATCTGATCTGCGGCTGGATGATCCATTCCAGGGATGGATCGCCAATGAAGATGGGGGCCTGGCGTCCCCTAGCGGTCGATACCGTCCGCTATGTCGGCGACGCCGTCGCCATCGTCGTTGCCGACAGTCTGGGCGAAGCGCGCGACGCGGCGGAAGCCGTTTCGGTCGATTATGAGGAGCTGCCTGCCGTCGTCGAGGCGGTGGATGCGCTGAAAGCCGGCGCGCCGCAGATCCATCCGGAAGCGGCGAACAATCTGATTTTCGACTGGGAGCTTGGCGACGCGGCAGCGACCGACAAGGCGATTGCCGAGGCTGCGCACGTCACCGAGATCGAGATCCACAACAACAGGCTCTCGCCGAACGCCATGGAGCCGCGCGCCACGCTCGGCATCTATGATGCGGCCGAAGACCACTATACCTGCTACACGACCAGCCAGAACCCGCATGTGGCCCGGCTCGTCATGAGCGCCTTCTACAATGTCGCGCCGGAAAACAAGCTGCGCGTCATCGCGCCCGATGTCGGCGGCGGTTTCGGCTCGAAGATCTACATCTATCCGGAAGAAATCGTCTGCCTCTGGGCATCGAAGAAGACCGGCGTGCCGGTCAAATGGACAGCCGACCGCACAGAGGCCTTCCTGACCGATGCGCATGGCCGCGATCACGTCTCCAAGGTCAAGATGGCTTTCGATGCGCAAAACCGCATGACGGCGCTGAAGGTCGATACGATCGCCAATCTCGGCGCCTACATGTCGCTCTTCTCTTCGGCGGTGCCGACCTATCTTTATGCGACGCTTTTGTCGGGCCAATATGATATTCCGGCGATCCACGCCAATGTCCGCACGGTCTATACCAATACCGTGCCCGTCGATGCGTATCGCGGGGCGGGGCGGCCGGAAGCGACTTATCTGTTGGAGCGTACGGTGGAAACGGCGGCTCGCGAACTCGGCGTCTCGCCGGCGGAGCTCAGACGGATCAATTTCATCCGTTCCTTCCCCCATCAGACGCCCGTCATCATGAATTACGACGCCGGCGACTACGAAGCCTCGCTCAATGCCGCCATGCAGCAGGCGGACTGGACCGGCTTTCCCGCCCGCAAGGCGGCTGCCGCCGCTCGCGGCATGAAGCGCGGCATCGGCATGAGCTGCTACATCGAAGCCTGCGGCATCGCGCCCTCGCAGGCCGTGGGGTCGCTCGGGGCCGGCGTCGGCCTCTGGGAATCGGCCGAGGTGCGGGTGAATGCGGTCGGAACGATCGAGGTGCTCACCGGCTCGCACAGCCATGGGCAGGGGCATGAGACGACCTTCGCGCAGCTCGTGGCCGACCGGCTCGGCGTGCCGATCGACAGCGTCTCCATCGTCCACGGCGATACCGACAAGGTGCAGATGGGCATGGGCACCTATGGTTCCCGCTCGGGCGCCGTCGGCATGTCCGCCGTCGTCAAGGCGCTCGACAAGGTGGAGGCGAAGGCGAAGAAGATCGCTGCGCATCTGATGGAGGCCGATGAGAGCGATATCGTCATCGAGAATGGGGAGCTGAAGGTGGCGGGCACCGACAAGACGCTGCCCTGGTTCCAGGTGGCGCTCGCTTCCTATACGGCACACAACCTGCCTGCCGGGATGGAACCGGGCCTGAAGGAAACCGCCTTCTACGATCCGGCGAACTTCACCTTCCCGGCCGGCTGCTACATCTGCGAGGTCGAGGTCGATCCGGAAACCGGTAAGACCGAGATCGTGCAGTTCGTCGCGGCCGACGACTTCGGCAATATCATCAATCCGATGATCGTCGAGGGACAGGTGCATGGAGGCATCGCGCAGGGTATCGGCCAGGCGCTGCTGGAGGGCGTGCATTACGACGAGAGCGGTCAGCTTCTGACGGCGAGCTTCATGGATTACACCATGCCGCGCGCCGACGATCTGCCCTCCTTCCAGCTTTCGCATCAGAACACGCCTTGTCCGAACAATCCGCTTGGCATCAAGGGATGCGGCGAGGCGGGCGCCATCGGCTCGCCGCCGGCGCTGATCAACGCCATCACGGATGCCATCGGCAACAACAGGCTGACCATGCCGGCGACCCCGCTCAAGGTGTGGGAAGCGGCGCAGGCTACGGCCTGAAACGAGAGGAGGATAGGACAATGTATGCAACGAATTACCATCGCGCCTCCTCGGTCGACGAAGCCGTGAAGCTTCTATCCGATACCGACGAAGGCAAGTACGTCTCCGGCGGCATGACGCTGATCGCCACCATGAAGCAGCGTCTGGCATCGCCGAGTGATCTCGTCGATCTCCGGCATATCCCTTCGATCAAGGGGATACGCGTCGATGGCCGCAGGGTCACGATCGGCGCGGCGACCACCCATGCGGAGGTCGCCTCCTCGGCTGCCATCCGCGCGGTCTGTCCGGCGCTTTGCGACCTTGCCGGCATGATCGGCGATCCGCATGTCCGGCATATGGGCACGATCGGCGGCTCCATCGCGAACAATGATCCGGCGGCGGATTATCCGTCGGCGATGCTGGCGCTGAATGCCACCATCGTCACCGACCGTCGCCAGATCGCAGCCGACGACTTCTTCCGGGGCCTGTTCGAGACTGCGCTGGGAGGTGCGGAGCTGATCACCTCCGTCGCCTTCGATGCGCCGGAGCGGGCGGGCTACGCCAAGTTTCCCAATCCGGCCTCACGCTATGCGATGACGGGTGTCTTCGTTGCCAAAGGGGCGGGTGGGGTGCGCGTTGCCGTCACCGGCGCCGGTGCGAACGGTGTGTTCCGGCATGCCGAGCTGGAGCAGGCGCTTGCGGCGAACTGGCTGCCGGAGGCGGTTGCGGGTGTGACGGTCAATCCCGATGAACTGCTCTCGGACCTGCATGCAACGGCCGAATATCGAGCCAATTTGATCAAGGTCATGGCGAAGCGCGCCGTGGCTGCCGCATAGATTTGCCACGAGGAACGCTGGAGCGGTGGCCGAAAGCCTCCGCTCCGGTTTTCGCTTCCGGGATGTGGTTTCGATTGTCAATTTGACGTGAATGACTATTCTTGTCTGGAATTGTTCAAAATTAGGGGCCATTTGCCGCAGTGGGGGCGAAAGCAATGCAGAGGGGTTGACGTGCGAACCGGCATTCTCGAAAACGGTCGCACGGTACTGGAGCAGATGATGGATTTCGAAGCATTTTTTAAAGGCGAGCTGGAAGGTCTTCACAATGAGGGCCGTTATCGGATTTTCGCAGATCTCGAACGCCGCCGTGGCAATTTCCCCCGCGCCGTCAGACATACCCCGAACGGCCCGCAGGAAGTGACCGTCTGGTGCTCCAACGACTATCTCGGCATGGGCCAGCATCCAAAAGTGATCGAGGCGATGAAGGAAGCGATCGATCACTGTGGCGCGGGTGCGGGAGGCACCCGGAATATTTCTGGCACCAACCACTACCATGTTCTGCTCGAGCAGGAACTTGCCGATCTGCATGGCAAGGAAGCCGCGCTGATCTTCACCTCGGGCTACATCTCCAACTGGGCGACGCTTGGCACGCTCGGCGCGCGCATTCCGGGCCTCATCATCTTCTCGGATGCACTGAACCATGCATCGATGATCGAAGGCATCCGTTATGCGAAGTGCGACAAGGTCATCTGGAAGCATAACGACCTGCACGATCTCGAAGCCAAGCTGAAGGCCGCTGATCCGAAGGCGCCGAAGCTGATCGCGTTCGAATCCGTCTATTCGATGGATGGCGATATCGCCCCGGTCAAGGAGATCTGCGATCTCGCCGACAAGTATGGCGCGATGACTTATCTCGATGAAGTGCATGCCGTCGGCATGTACGGCCCGCGCGGCGGCGGCATTGCCGAGCGCGAGGGACTGATGGAGCGTCTGACCGTCATCGAAGGCACGCTCGGCAAGGCATTCGGCGTCATGGGCGGCTACATCGCCGCTTCGAGCGCGCTTTGCGACTTCGTCCGGTCGTTTGCGTCGGGCTTCATCTTCACGACCTCGCTGCCGCCGGCGCTTGCTGCCGGGGCTGTGGCCTCGATCCAGCATCTGAAGGTCAGCCAGTTCGAACGCATGCGCCATCAGGATCGCGTGCGCAAGCTGCGTGCGCAGCTCGACGCATCAGGCATTCCGCATATGCCGAACCCGAGCCATGTCGTGCCGGTCATGGTCGGCGACGCGGCCAAGTGCAAGTGGATTTCGGACCTGCTGCTTGACGCCGGCGTCTATGTTCAGCCGATCAACTATCCCACAGTGCCGAAGAAGACCGAGCGCCTGCGCATCACCCCGACGCCGCTGCATTCGGATGGCGATATCGAGCAGTTGGTCGGCGCGCTGCACGCGCTATGGTCGCGCTGTGCACTCGCAAGGGCTGTTGCGTAAAAGGCGGCTTCTGCCTGAAAATCGAAATGCCTTCATTGCGGAATATCGGTGTGATGCCGATTTCCGCAATGATTGTTTGTGCCACCGTTAGCCGTGGCTTCCCAAAGCCAGGCGGCAGGCGAGGCCGGCAAAGACCGTCGTCAGCAGATATTGCGGCAATTTCGGAAGGCGCTTGATCGCCGAGAGCCGGTTACGGATATGGTTGCCGAGCAGGATGACGGAGCCGTTCACCAGGAAGCCGATCCCGTTGAGAATGGTGGCAAGCAAGGCCATCTGCAGGATCATCGAGCCGTTGGGATCGACGAATTGCGGGAAGAGCGCAAGCACGAACAGTGCCATCTTCGGGTTAAGAATATTGGTCGCCAAGCCCTCGACGAAGATGCGCTTACCCGAAAGGCGCTTGAGCCCGGCCGACGGTGTGAACGCGGAGCCGTGTGAGCGGAGCGTCTTGACGGCTAGATAGAGCAGGTAGGCGCTGCCTGCCCAACGGACGATCTCATAAGCGACAGGGACTGTGAGGAAGAGCCGCGACAATCCGAAGGCTGCCGCCATGGCGTGGCAATAGGTGCCGAGCGCAATGCCGGCATAGGTGAGGAAGCCGGCGGAGCGGCCCTGGCTGACGCTGCGTGAGGCGATGAGAAGCATGTCGGGACCGGGCGTGGCGGTGAGCACCAGCGCGGCGGCGGAGAACAGAATGATCGTGGAAAAGTCCGGCATCGTGATTCCCTTGAAAGTGAAGCCGGAATTCCTCTCTAGCATCATTGTCGGGAATGGCAACCGCCGGATATGCGGTTGCGTAGCGAATGCGGGAAGCTGCGATTTATTGCAGGTTTGTACTTACGCAGCTTTCTCCCGCTGAGCGATGAGCACGGCGGCACGGTTGCGCGCCTCAGCATCCGCGGCAAAGACGGCATCCATGGTTTCGGCGCTGCCGGTCGCGATCATCTCGTCCATGACGGCTTCGACAATATCGGCCATTTCGAGGAAGCCGATGCGGCCATCCACGAAGGCGTGAAAGGCGATTTCTTCGGCTGCGTTCATGATGGCACCCTGCAGGCCGCCGCGCTCCAGTGCGGTGCGGGCAAGGCGCAGCGCCGGAAAACGGACTTCATCCGGCGCCTCGAAATCGAGCCGGGCGAGCTTGGCGAAATCCAGCCGCTCGACGCTGAGCCTGGTGCGGGCGGGGTAGGTCAGCGCATAGCCGATGGCGGTGCGCATGTCGGGACAGCCGAGCTGCGCCAGTACCGACCCATCCGTATAGCCGACCATCGAATGGATGACGGACTGCGGGTGGACCACGACTTCGATCTGATCTGGCCGAACATCGAACAGGTGCTTCGCCTCGATCATTTCCAGCGCCTTGTTGAACATGGAGGCGCTGCCGATTGAGATCTTGAAGCCCATCGACCAGTTGGGATGGGCGCGGGCGATCGCCGGCGTGACATTTGCCATTTGCTCCCGCGTCCAGGTGCGGAAAGGGCCGCCCGATGCGGTCAGGATGATGCGCTCCACCGCATGCTGCTGGTCGTCTTCCAGCGCCTGGAAAATGGCGCTGTGTTCGCTGTCGACGGGAATCAGCCGGCCGCCGCCCTCGGCAACGGCGCGCACGAAGAGATCGCCAGCGGAGACGAGACATTCCTTGTTGGCGAGCGCGATATCGGCGCCGCGGCGGGCGGCTGCCAGCGTCGGAGCCAGACCGGCGGTGCCGACGATCGCCGCCATCGCCCAGTCCGAGGGCATGGAGGCGGCTTCGATCAAGGCATTCTTACCCGCACCGGCGGCAATGCCGGTGCCTGCAAGCGCATCCTTCAGCTCCTGATAGCGCTCTTCATTGGCTGTCACGGCAAAAACGGCGCCGGAGGCCTTGGCCTGCTCGGCCAACAGGGCGATATTGTCATGCCCGGTGATGGCGGCGATATCGAAGGCGTCTCGTCCGCCCAGCTGGGCGATGACGTCGAGCGTGTTCTGACCGATGGAGCCGGTCGAACCCAATATCGTCAGGCGCCGGCGCGCCTTGCTGGCGGTGTTCATTCAGGTATCCGCATTTGCTGCTGTTCCCCATGGCTCTACAGGGGATTGCCGGGAGCGGCAAGTCCAGAGCCATGCAACCGCTCCTCCGCCGGTACACGCGAAAAGCAAGCATGCGAATTAGTCATATTTTTTTCACTCACCATTGAACCAAATGCAAACTGCTGCGTTTTCCGACCACTCGACTGCGGAGGGTGACGAATGGTTTTCAAGGCGGCGACGTTTCACGGCATGGAACTCTATCTGGAAAATGAGCAGGCCAGGCGCTCGGCGCTGGAATCCGCCGTTGCCAATGCGCTCGCCGTTGCCGGCGGAATCGATGCTTCCGATGTCACCGTGATCGCGGCAGGCCAGGAAATCCGCCTGCACGGTTCAGTCGCGACCTCTCAGGAGGTGAAGCGGGCAACCGCGGTTGCGGAATCCATTCCCGGTGTCCGGTTGGTGAGGAACAGGATTGCGGTGGGGTGATGTCCTGCGTTTTAAACTCACCTTCATACCATCCCCGACGGGCCTCACGATAGGCGATCGCATGTGAGCGAAAGCTCCTTCTCCCCGGGGGAGAAGGTGCCCCGAACGGTCGGATGAGCGGCTGATCGGCAGCCATCAACCGGATGCGTTCAATTATAAGCAAGTCGGCAGATCGAAGAATAGCTTCGATACGGCTGGAGAATCCGAGGCGTGAATGCCTACACGGCGGAGCACGCCTCCCGCTTTCTCGATAACGCGTTTCGAGGCAAGGTTGTCTTCGTTGCAGACGACGCCGATGATCGTAAAGCCGACATCCTTTGCTATCGGCAATAGAAGTCGAAG
Organism: Rhizobium sp.; assembly: GCA_039593415.1. Lineage (GTDB taxonomy): Bacteria > Pseudomonadota > Alphaproteobacteria > Rhizobiales > Rhizobiaceae > Rhizobium. The sequence goes on from JBCNPI010000246.1 coordinate 7,432, forward strand.
CGCTTGCGTCGCATAGCCTCGGCCATGTTTCCACGGAACGACCGAATAGCCGACATGGCCCGGCACATGGAGGGGCAATTGGGTCGTTCCAGTTAAATAACGCAAAGTGATGTAGCCACAGAAACTCCCGTCCCAGATCCAGAATGGGCGGACGATAAGATATTGCGGCTCTCGATTCGATACCGTTGTGGCGACGGCTTTGTCCGATATTATCCGTGCGAGGAAAGCTAATCTATCTCTCCTAAGCGTTACCAGTTCAGCTTCGATGAACGACTTATCATGCTGGCGTCGAGGATCGGGCGACCATCCGCGCATGAGCGCCTGCTCGAAACCATCCAAATTGAGCAGGTTTGGCTCAATAAGGGTCAAATCATTTGTACGCGATGAAGCCCGATGTTCTCTCAATCTCGACCACGCGATCATCATTCAGGCTGGAATAATGGTGATCTCGACGCGATTCGAACGCGTGACCCTCAGATTAGGAATCTGATGCTCTATCCTGCTGAGCTACGAGACCACTTGGCATGATCCATACAAAAGCCAAGGCCCGAAGCCAAGCCCTTTTGCGTCGTGGAGACAATCTGTCTTGAGCGTGCGCCCGCGCGGCCTTGGAGGCTGCGCGGGACATTGGTGGAAGCCTCAGGCGTTGAGGCGGTGTTCGGCAAGGCGCACCCAGTAGGAAATGCCGTGGGCGATGGCTTCGTCGTTGAAGTCGTAGTCCGGGTTGTGCAGGCCGGCGCTGTCGCCGTTGCCGACAAAGATGAAGGCGCCGGGGCGGGCGTTGAGCATGTAGGAGAAATCCTCGCCGCCCATCATCGGGTCGATATCCGCAATGACATTGCCCGCGCCGGCGATCTCCTGCGCCACAGCGATCGCGTGATCGGTCTCGTCGGCATGGTTGAAGGTGACCGGATAGTTGCGATGGAACTCGATCTCGGCTTTCGCGCCGTGGCTTGCCGCGATGCCGGAGACGATCTGCCTGAAGCGCTGTTCGGCAAGGTCGCGCATTTCGGGTTCGAGCGTGCGCACGGTGCCGGCGAAGCTCGCATCGTTGGGGATGACGTTGTGCGCGTTGCCGGCGTTGAACTTGGTGACGGAGACGACCACCGATTTCAGCGGATCGGCGCTGCGCGAGGCGATGAGCTGCAGGTTCGAGATGATCTGTGCGCCGATGGCGATCGGGTCGATCGTCCTGTGCGGCATGGCGGCATGGCCGCCGAGCCCCTTGATGGAGACGGTGAATTCGTCCGTTGCCGCCATGATCGGCCCCTTGCGAATGGCGAAATGGCCGACGGGCAGCCCCGGCATGTTGTGCATGCCATAGACTTCGGCGATTTCGAAGCGCTCCATCATGCCGTCCTTGACCATGGCGTCGCCGCCGGCGCCGCCTTCTTCGGCCGGCTGGAAGATGACGGCGATATTGCCGTTGAAATTGCGGTTTTCGGAGAGATATTTCGCAGCTCCCAGGAGCATGGCGGTGTGGCCGTCATGGCCGCAGGCATGCATCTTGCCGGGAGTGAGGGAGGCATAGGGCTTGCCGGTGATTTCGGTGAGCGGCAGGGCGTCCATGTCGGCGCGCAGGCCTATCGTGCGTCCTTCGCCCTTGCCGCGGATCAGGCCGACGACGCCGGTGCGGCCCATGCCGGTCACCACCTCGTCGACGCCGAAGGAGCGCAGTTTCTCGGCCACGAAGGCGGCGGTGTTCTCGACTGCGTAGAGGAGCTCCGGATGTGCATGAATGTGGCGGCGCCACTCGGTCACTTCGCCCTGGAGTTCTGCGGCTCTGTTCAAGATCGGCATATGCTGATTTTCCTGCTGCTCAATATCGATTCTGGTTCAACCTGCGGGTCCGTCGCACAGCCTTGGCCAGCCTATCGCGGCCTTTGCGGCGTGCTAGCGGGAAATAAAGTCGTCAATCGCCTTTGCCTTCTCCTAGCCATATAGGTTAAATAGACGAAGCTTTCGAGAAAATTCCGGACTTCTGAAGGATAGATCGTGCCGACGAAGCAGAATCGTTTGTAT
>JBCNPI010000247.1:0-9275 GCA_039593415.1 Rhizobium sp.
CGACGGATGGATCGAGGACTATAACGAAATCCATCCACATTCCGCGCTCAAGATGGCTTCCCCTCGGCAGTTCATCAGGGCTAAATCAATCTAGCCGACCTGTCCGGTGAAACGGGGAGCACTCCACGAAAGGAGGGCGGTGACATGCCCAGGATAGAAAGTTATCCGTCATTAACGGACATGGTGTCTATATTCGGATGTAAAGCGCGATTTGACGACGATTTTAAAATATACACTTATGAGTTCGTTGATGATCAAGAGAATAAGGTTCTTATATCCTTCAAAATTGTAGATGCATCCTTCAAATTGGTTGTGTATTCGAAGTCGAAACAGCAGTTCTATTTCTATTGCGATTACACAAAATCGATATCTTTACATCAAGATTCGCAATCGCTCTCGGTGCTATTTGTAATGAATTCGATATCTCAACAGCTGGAGATTAACTTGTGGCCACTCTGGAGCGTGGTTGTATCCACCTTAGCAAGCGAATTGTGATTGAGTATGGAATGGGACCCAAACTTGATCGGCAACCGAGAGAAAAGCTGGCTAAACCTAAATCAGGCGACGTTTGCCTCGGTTCCACGATTTCAGGGCTAACAACTTTATATTTGAAGCAATGGCGGTCGCGAGAGAGATAAACTTGCTCGATGTTGTAGAGCTAGTTGAAGGCATCCCGAAAAGTGGCCTTCACGCGGGTATGCTAGGCACGGTGATCGCAATCTTTTCTGGGGCAGACTCAATGTTTGAGATAGAGTTTTGCGATGAAGGCGGAAAAACTATCGCCCAAATTGTGGTTTCGAGGACGCGGTCGAGGGGTATGTGGTACCGTAGTTAGGGATCCCGGTTGCTTGCTCTGATTTGACACTCCTGGCGGTGTGCCAGAAGCCATTTGTCCGTCAGCGGCCAAGCGTGGTAAGGAAATGCGCCCACGGAGGTTGTAGTAAACGGAGGCAACTACAGCGTCCTCACCGGAGACACTGGATCAATTCCAGGCGCGACGATAGGGTCACTCTCCAATTTTTAACCACGCCGAGCAAAAGCTTTTCAGCTATATTCAAGACAGTCTTGCAGGGAAAAATGTCCAGGTTCCGATCGCTGTCGAGAATACATCTATTGGTTCGCCTGGGATGTGTCAGGGATGTCAAGCAACCAGCGGCACGTTTGCTGTCAGCAATCCGAACTTCAAATGATCAGATGGCTTCATGGTATCGAAGCCCTCTGATCTTCCTGCGGACCTTGCAAGCGCCTATCTGGCGCTGCTTTCCGAGCGTGCGATGCTGCAGGCTGAACGTGATCTTGTCGCGGCTGAACGTGATGTCGTTGCCGCCGAGCGCGACACCGTCGTCGCCGAGCGGGACATCGCGGTGGCGCAAGCCGCCAATGCGCAGGCCATGTTGTCCGACAGCGAGGCGCTGATCGTCAGTCTGGAACTGGCGATCGAAAAGCTCCGGCGAGAACTGCGCGGCCAGAGATCGGAGCGCACGGCGCGTCTGATCGACCAGATGGAATTGCAGCTGGAAGAGTTGGTGATGGCCGCGACGGAGGACGAGGTCGCGGCGCAGGCGGCTGCCGCCAGAACCTCGAGCGTGCGTTCGTTCACACGCAAGCGGCCGGTGCGCAAACCCTGGCCGGAGGATGCCGAGCGTGAGCGCGTGGTGATCGATCCCCCGACCGTCTGCGCTTGCTGCGGCGGGTCGCGGCTGTCGAAGCTGGGTGAGGATGTCAACGAGACGTTGGAGGAGATACCGCGCCGCTTCAAGGTGATCGAGACGGTTCGGGAGAAATTTACCTGTCGCGACTGCGAGGCGATCAGCCAGGCACCAGCACCGTTCCATGCCACGCCGCGCGGCTTCATCGGTCCGCATCTGCTGGCGACGATCGTCTTTGACAAGTTTGGAATGCACAGTCCGCTGAACCGCCAAAGCACAAGGTTCAAATGTGAGGGCATAGACCTGTCGACCTCGACGCTGGCTGATCAGGTCGGTTTTGGGACGGCGGCCCTCATGCCGATCTACGACCTGATCGAAAAGCATGTCTTCGCGGCCGAGCGATTGCATGGTGACGACACGACCATCCCCATCCAGGCCAAGGGCAAATGCACGACCGGGCGAATATGGACTTACATCCGGGACGACCAGCCGTTCGGGGGAACGGCTGCGCCGGCCGCGATCTATTATGCGTCGAGTGACCGGCGCGGCGAACATCCGCAGAAGCACCTGGCCGAGTATGGCGGCATTCTACAGAGCGACTGCTACAATGGCTTCGAGCCGCTCAGTGTCGCCGAGACAAAGACGGTGCCGATCACCTTTGCCTTTTGCCATGCTCATGCGCGTCGAAAATTCTTTGCGCTGGCCGATATCCAGAAGAATGCCCGAGATCACAAGCAGAAAGGCAAGCCGATCTCGCCGATCGCATTGGAAGCCGTCAAGCGCTACGACGAATTGTTCGAGATCGAGCGGCAGATCAACGGTTTGAGCGCCGAAGAACGACTGGCGGCACGCCAGGAGAAGAGCAAGCCGCTGTTCGATGACATGCACGAGTGGCTGATGAAGGAACGCGCCACGCTCAGCAGATCGTCCGAGGTCATCGAGCCGATCGATTATATGCTGAAGCGCTGGGAGGGCTTTGCCCTTTTCCTCGAAGACGGAAGGGTTTGTCTCACGAACAATGCGGCGGAAAGAGCTTTGCGCGGCGTGGCGTTAGGAAGACGGAACTGGACCTTCGCCGGTTCCCAGCGTGGGGCCGATCGTGCCGCCGTCATGTTGACCGTCATCACCACATGCCGCCTCAACGATGTTGACCCAAAGGCATGGCCTTTCGGCGCATGCAAGCATGCGCCTGTCGGCTAAGAGCTTGCAGATGTCTTCGCCCGCATCGCCGATCTTCCAGTCTCCCGCCTGCACGAACTGCTCCCATGGGAGTGGAAAAGGCTGCGCCAGGCTGAGAACCCGGCCTCTCAGCAGGCTGCCTGACCCAAAGCCGCATCATACATAAGCAACCGCCCACGCGCGCGAGCAAATTCCGCGGTCCTCGGCGTAGGGATACAAGCAACCGGAACATCTGGAACGTTCGGCATGAAGCCGAAATCCCAGGAGGCTCCATCGACGGGAGTAATCGGCGTCGGAGGAACTGGATCGACCTGTGTGAACGAGATGGAACCGATGCTATCCGGCGTCGGTGGATTGATCGCCAGGTCAAGGTTGAATGGGCCAGAATATGCAGGATCAGCGGCGCCAAAGGTATTAGGATCTAACGCCCCTAAATAAGCCGTATCATTTAGCGCACCTACAAAGGCAGCCCCGATTGCTTCAAGGAGTTCGTATGGTGCCTTCACATAGCCGTATGCTTTAGCCTCCGCCTCGCCCGCGGGGGATTCCTCCCCTATGCCGACCCCAATTTGAATGGTCGCGGCGTGTCTTCCTAGTGAAACTCCTCCACCGACAACATTATAATGTTCAAGAGAAGGTTCTGCAGTCTTAGCTATAGGATCAGTCGAAACTCCGGGAGCACTAATGGTATGTTCAAATTCGGTTTTTCCTGTCATTAAGCTATGATTGACACCGACTTCTAAGCCGGCCCCGTGCAGACCAACGCCAGCTGCTACTCCCACGCCGAAGTCAAACCCCTCATCGGTTTCAGGTCCAATTTGCTCCGATCTCGCCCGTCCACTGTTTTTACCTGCTAAACTTCTACCTGAAGATACGTCTACCATTTTACCCTCCCTCTCCGCACAGACGTTACCTTGTGAACCCGCATTCAGAGTCTAATCTATGAATAAATATCCAATCTTTATGCCCTGCGATCTCTACTTGTTAGATTTGAAAATGGCGGTCCTGATTATAGAGATGCACTTATGTGACTTACCCTTTGATGACATCTTTAAGGAGGTATTGAAGGTGTTTCTGCGCTTGGGCGTTTCCTTGTTCCGCGGCTTTTCGATACCAAAATATCGCTAGACTGATGTCCTTTTCGACGCCGATACCATCAGCATAAGCATTTGCAAGATTTACTTCAGCGTGCGGATCACCCTGTTCTGCTGCTTTCCGATACCAATCCACCGCGCAAGAAGGATCCTTTGGCCGCCCTAACCCAAGACCACATATGATGCCGAGGCCATTTTGTCCTCCCGGGTCACCTTGATCTGCAGACTTTTGGAACAGAATTGCCGCTTTCGAATAATCTTTGACCCCATCCTCTGAAATATAGATGCCGCCCAAATTGGATTGAGCAGCGGGGTCGCCTGCATCTGATGCATTTTGAAGCCAAGCGATAGCAAGGCTTATGTCACGAGGAACACCACGCCCGGACCGGTACATATTGCTCAAATTAACTTCTGCGCGGACATTTCCTTGTTCGGCCGCTTTGCGATACCACTCAGTGGCTTGCACATCATCCCTGACAACCCCCCGACCAACATCGTACATAGCCCCTAATGCGTTTTGTGCATCAGACAGGCCTTGGTCTGCCGCCTTTCGATACCATCGTTGGGCCGTATCGAAGTTTTGCTCAACGCCTTCCCCGGCTTCATAAAGAAGCCCCAAACCAAACTCGGCTTGAGCATCCCCACGCTCAGCCAAGGGCTGCCAATACGTTAGCGCGCGCTCGTAGTCTCCAGCATTGAATCTATCCTGACCTTCGTCGGCGTGCGCAATTGCTGCAAATGAAGTGAGAACCATTGATATTGCGATTACATATCTGACGCACATAGCGATACCCAAATTGCCGTGTAAGTTTGTAACCACCGTGAGGACGCGCTCAATACTCCTTGCATCCCCCCTGTATTAAGAAACTATCGTTTACACTTCAAAATGACCATTTTTTCTACGCGACGCCAAGAAATGCTTTGAATTTGAATACGAATGTTTCACAACAGGCTCCTTCACCCGCATGATCATGCCATACGACCTCGTACCGCTATCCACACTCACCACTGCTTTAGAGACAGGACCCTTCATTTGCCGCGTCTTAGGGCGTCGTGGCGATGCCATATAATATTGGGACAAATTGGTGTTCGGCATCGGAGTCATTATGACCGATGGCGCTGACAGCATTGCTTTAACTGCAGCGAGTGCTGTCTCGGCTGTCCCAAGGCCAGACGCTCCAACAACCGTGATATGATACAAGAGCACGTTGAGCGAAATAAGCCAACGCATCCAGTTCATGGTCGGGCGGTATATAGGTTCACGGATATGCACGCACCGCAGCAGTGCCGAGACGGTATGGGATTCCAGAAGGCCGGTTGCAGCCACCGGCTCCAAAGTCCTCGACTTCCTTATTTCCCCGCCACCACTCGCCAACGACTCACCCGCGATGCGACCTTCATCAACGCGCGACTGTGGTACACTGGTATGGTTCATAGCTGAGACAGAACACATCAAACAAAGTGCGCGTCGATCTGCACATCGGCGAAGCGGAGCTGTCGACCACCCAACTTCTCGGAGTTCCCTTCCCGTCGACTGGAATGCCCAGTATCGTGCAAATCCTGATCTATACTCGCCGCAAACTAGAACAAATGAACCGCAGGAAGTTCAAACTATACCATTTCGCGCATTTTCGAGTATATATACGCGCATTTCACGTGTTTGCAATAGAGGATTCACTATCTAGGAGCGATATCAGAAGAAAATATAAGGAAGTGGCCAAAGATCGCTTTGAAAAGCAGGCAAGCATAGCTGATTTAACGCAGTATTAATCCAAAATGATGTGGAGATGAATTGAAACTGAATTTTGTATCAGTTTTTCATTTCGCCCGACAAATGTTCGGTGCCACATCGCTTTGACCCAGATTTGCATTCGAGGCTTATCCGTCCTGTCGCGACGATGCTGTTGACGAACAAGGTCGCGACAAACCGCAAAGTTACAGCAGATCGAACTCGACCACATGTGGGGCGCTTGGTCCATTACTGAAAATTCCTAGCCCTCACCTTCAACCTCTCAATAAGCCGATCCGGCTCATAAATCTCGCGCACCTTCATCACAGCCCGCTCCCTGGAGTCCGGACTGCCAGGCGTCCCATGAGCGAACTCATCGCCACGACCGGTCGGGAGCCTGAAGGCCTCATCGCGATCGGCAAGGCCGGAGAGATCGCTGGTGAGATCGAACAGCTGCTGGGCGATCAGATGCACCACCTCCCCTTCCCGCTGAATACGACCGTTGATCGCCATCATGCTGGAGCCGAGCACGATGCGCCGCCGACGCTCGAAGAGGCTTGGCCAGACGACGACATTGGCTGGCCCGGTTTCATCCTCGACCGTCAGGAACATGACGCCCTTGGCCGAACCGGGCTTCTGGCGCACCAGCACGAGGCCTGCCGTCATCAGCCAGCGGCCGTCACGAGATGACATCGCCTGCTGGCAGGTGACGATGTTACGGGCGGTAAGATCCTGGCGCAGGAAGGCCAGCGGATGCTGGCGAAGGGTGAGACCGGTGTGGCTGTAATCCTGGATGACGTTGTGGCCCTCTGTCATCTGGCGCAGGCGAACTTCTGGCTCCTGCTGCTCGGCGATGGTCTTGTGTTCGCGTTCGGCGGCTGCGGCAAAGAGCGGCAAGGGCTCGTCACGGAGCGCCTTGATGGCCCAGAGCGCATCGCGGCGCTGCAAATCGAGCGACGGCAGAAACGCGTCAGCCTCGGCAAGTTCGACCAGGGACGCCGCCGGCACGCCGGAGCGCCGCCAGAGATCGTCGACACTCGAAAACGGCTGGTCGGCCCGGGCGGCGATGATGCGGGCTGCATCGATCTCAGCCAAACCATGAACCATGCGCATGCCGAGACGAACGGCGTGACGGTCGCTGCCTTCGGCGGGTTCCAGCGTGCAGTCCCAGCGTGAGCGATTGATACAGAGGGGACGGACCTCGACACCATGCTTGCGGGCATCGCCGACGATCTGCGCCGGCGCATAAAAGCCCATGGGCTGGGAGTTGAGAAGCGCCGCGCAGAAGGCGTCGGGATAGTGGCGTTTCACATAGGCTGAGGCATAGGCGATCAGGGCGAAGCTCGCGGCATGGCTTTCGGGAAAGCCATAGGAGCCAAAGCCTTCGAGCTGCGAGAAGGTCTTTTCGGCGAATTCCGGCGTATAGCCGTTCCCAACCATGCCGGAGACGAGCTTGGCCTTGAACTTCGAGACACCGCCGGTGAACTTGAAGGTCGCCATCGACTTGCGCAGCTGATCGGCCTCACCGCCGGTAAAGCCGGCGCAGACCATCGCCACCTTCATGGCGCTCTCCTGAAACAGCGGCACGCCAAGCGTCTTGCCGAGAACGGCTTCGAGCTCCGGGGTCGGATACTCCACGGCTTCCTTGCCCTCGCGCCGGCGCAGATAGGGATGGACCATGTCGCCCTGGATCGGACCGGGGCGGACGATCGCGACCTGGATGACGAGATCATAGAAAGTGCGCGGCTTCATCCTCGGCAGCATGGACATCTGGGCGCGAGATTCGATCTGGAAGGTGCCGAGCGTGTCGGCCTTGCGGATCATCGCATAGGTCGCCGGATCCTCCTGCTCGATGCCAGCGAGATCGATCGGCCTGCCCTTATGCTCCTCGATCAGCCGGAAGGCCTTGCTCATGCAGGTGAGCATGCCGAGCGCCAGCACGTCGACCTTCATAAACTTCAATGCCTCGACATCGTCCTTGTCCCATTCGATCACCTGCCGGTCGGCCATGGATGCCGGCTCGATCGGCACGAGATCGTCGAGCCGGTCATGGGTGAGCACGAAGCCGCCGGGATGCTGGCCGAGATGGCGTGGCGCGCCCATCAGCTGCTGTGCCAGCTTCAAGGTTAGAGCCAGCCTGCGATCGTCGGGATTGAGGTTGAGCTCGCGAAGCCCACGATCGGTCACCAACTCCTCAGACCAGGACCACATGCCCGACGACAGCGACTTGATCACATCTTCAGGCAGGCCGAGCGCCTTGCCGACATCGCGGATCGCCCCCTTGGCGCGGTAGCGTGTGACGGTCGCGCAGAGGGCCGCCTTGTCATGGCCATAGGTCCTGTAGATCCACTGGATCACCTCCTCGCGCCGCTCATGCTCGAAGTCGACATCGATATCGGGCGGCTCGTCACGCTCCTGGCTGACGAAGCGCTCGAAGAGGAGATTGTTGGTCTCGGGATCGATGGAGGTGATGCCGAGGATATAGCAGACCGCGGAATTGGCCGCCGATCCCCGCCCCTGGCAGAGGATGCCCTGGGCGCGGGCATAGCGGACGATCGAAAACACCGTCAGGAAATAGGGGGCGTAGTTCATGGTGCGGATGAGGTCGAGCTCGTGCCTGATAACCTTCAGCACCGATGGCGGCAGACCCTCGGGATAGCGGTTGGGAATGCACTCGAAGACATAATGCTCCAGGGATTCTTGAGCGTTCTTTCCGGGAACGATCGCCTCCTCTGGATATTGGTAGGTCAGCTCCTCCAGCGAGAACCTGCAGCGCTCGACGATCTCGAGCGTGCGGGCGAGTGCTTCGAGATAGCGCGGAAAGAGACGCGCCATTTCTTGCGGAGGTTTGAGGTAGCGATCGGCATGCCGCTCGCGTTCGAAGCCGATATCGTCGATCGTGGAGACGTTGCGAATGCAGGTGACGATATCCTGCAGCTGCCGGCGTGACGGCTCATGGAAGAGGACGTCATTGGTGACGACGGTTCGAACCTTGAAGCGCGCCGCGAGATTGGACAGTTCATGCAGCCGCAGCTGGTCATTCGGCCGCCGGCGCAGGCAGAGCGACAGATAGGCGCGATCGCCAAAAATCTCGGCCAGTTTCCGGAGCTGCAGGGCACAGGTCTCATCGGCAAGATCGGGGACAAGGATGCCGATCAGACCCTCGGCATAAAGAGCGACGTCGTCGAGATGCAGGACGCAGTTGGCCTTGCCGCCACGGCTCTTGCCGAGGGTCAGAAGCCGGGTCAAGCGGGAATAGGCGGCACGGGTCGTGGGATAGACGAGGATCGACATGCCGTCGGCAAGATCGAGACGACAGCCGACGACGAGGCGAAGGCCCGTCACACGCGAGGCCTCGAGGGCGCGGACGATACCGGCGAGTGAATTGCGGTCGACGATCCCGAGCGCGCTGATGCCGAGCGCCTTTGCCGTCCGGAACAGCTCGTCGGCCGACGACGCGCCGCGCAGGAAGGAAAAATGGGTGGTGACCTGCAGCTCGGCATAGCTCATGCGAAGATCCCGTGGCAAAACCAGCGATGCGAGCCGGTGGCCGCATCGACACCGTCGCCGGAGCGGAAGATCCACAGACGCTCGCCGCTCTCATCCTCGACCACGAAATAATCC
>JBCNPI010000248.1:0-9265 GCA_039593415.1 Rhizobium sp.
GAAATCGACCAGCACCGGCTGCTTGCGCGATTCCTCGATAACGTCCTTGGCGAAATTGGCTGTCGTCGTGTCCTTGATCGGCGAAGCGCCGCCGGCAGCCGGCGCGGCACCAAAGGATGCCGAGGCCGACATTTGCCCGCCAAAGGAAGCGTTGTAGGGATTGTTCGAACCGCTCATGAGTGTCTCCCGCCTGCCGGCATCCTTGATCTTGTGAGGAGCATGATTCCCAAACGAACCGATGAAATCCGCCTGGCAGCACGCCGAATGGAATGGTCAAAGCACACGGACAGCTCGAAGAGAAGCCGCCTGCCACATCTTAGCGCTAAAATCGTACCTTAGCTCGTCACTTTCAAGACTAGTGGCTTATGACCCGTTGCCTCCATGAAACGCAGGAGATCGGCGCTGGCGATCGATGTGGTCGCATCGTTCGACAGGGGGTGGCAATTGACGATGTCATACGCCATCAGCTCGGCATCGAGAATGAAGGTGACATTCTTGGCCGTATCGTTGATCGCACCGAATGCCGTCACCGAGCCTGGAATGACGCCGAGATACTCCATCAGCTTTTCCGGCTTGCCGAAGGACACCTTGCTGGCCGCGCCGATCAGCGTGTGAACGGTCTTCAGGTCGACGGTCGCGTTTTCCTCGACGGTCAGCAGGAAGAAATTGTCCTTCTTGTCCTTCACGAACAGGTTCTTCGTATGGCCGCCCGGGATCTCGTCGCGCAGCGACACCGATTCGGCAACGGTGAAGACCGGGGCATGATCCTTGGTCGTGTGGCTGATGCCGAGCCCGTCCAGGAATCGGAAAAGGTCGTCGCGGGATTTCGGGCTGGTCTCTGTCATGGCGTCTCGCAATGAAAATGATCCGCTCCTGATACGTCGCCGACAATTTCATTGCAATCTTCGAGGCGACAAAGCCCGGCGTTTCCGGGCTTTCAGGCGCCTTGCGAAAAGAAGATGCAATTTTTCTTCGCGAACTCGTCATTTCCCTGTTGCATTTGAAAAATGGTTAGGCCATATAGCGCCCGTCGCCGCAAGACGACGCCCAGCGGTCCAACACACTACCCCGGATCGCGACGGGGATGAGCGGGTGTAGCTCAGGGGTAGAGCACAACCTTGCCAAGGTTGGGGTCGAGGGTTCGAATCCCTTCGCCCGCTCCAGTTTTATCAGGAAAATCAAGGCATTAAGCCTCTTTGAAGCCTCAGATGAGTTTGCCTCACGGCTCCCCCTATCTCCGGCCCTAATCGCTGCCTGCATGGGTGCGCGGCGGGAGCGAATTTAGCGTGCAGCTGGCGGACGGAATCGAAGACGGCCATAAGCATGCCTCCACCTTTGTCCATCTTCGCTGGGCCGCAAGAGGCTCGGGGGTCTCAAATCAGTCTCATTTGGCATTCAGGTCTGCACATCGGATGCATGGACGGAACGCGGTAATTGCTCGCATGAAAATCATGAGAAGACGGATTTCCCTGCTGGTTGCGATGCTGTCATTGCTGCCGGTTCCCGCATTTGCTCATCCGCATATCTTCATCGACGCCAAGTTCGAGGTCGTTTCGGCGCCCGATGGCTCCATCAGCGAGCTGCGCAACGTCTGGAGCTTCGACGAAGTGTTCACCTCCTCCGTCCTCATGGATTTCGGCAAGGGTGACAGCCAGACGCTGACGCCAAGCGAACTCAAGGCCGTGGGCAAGACGGTCCGGGATTCGCTGGCGCAGTATGGTTATTATACGAACGTCACCAGCAACGGCAAAGCGGTGCCGATGGCCAAGCCCGATGCGGTTGAGGCCAACTACAAGGATGGCTCGCTGACGCTGACCTTTTCGCTAAAGCCGGAGCAGAAGACCTTCCTCAAAGGAACCACGATCTTCGGGATCTACGACAAGACGCTCTATACGGCGGTCGATTTCGCCACCGACAACGACCTGAGCACATCGGGATCAACCTTCGGCCGCTGCAAGCGCAAGGTGATCAGGCCCAATCCCAAGGAAGTCATGGCGGAAAACCAGGCTGCGCTGACCAGCATGTTTTTCAGCGATCCGAAGGGTACGGACTACTCGCTGCTGGTGGCCACGCGGCTCGAAGTCCAGTGCTGATCCTGTAAGAATCATCTTCCCTCACTCGAAAGGCGGGCCATCGTCTTCGGCAGACCTCCTGCCGCTTGCGGCCCGCGATATATAGCGCCGGGCGATGATCCAGCAGGCGAGCGCCCAGCTCGCACCAGCGCACCAGCCGCCGAGAACGTCGGTCGGATAGTGCACGCCGAGATAGACCCGGCTCGCGCCGATCATCAATGTCAGCAGGATGCCGGCCGCGACGGTGAAGACGCGCGTCGACCGATGAGGCCGCGTGCCAGAAATCAGCGCCGCAAGTGTCAGATAGGTCACGGCCGACACCATGGCATGGCCGCTCGGAAAGCTTGGATCGTGAACCTCGACCAGATGCGGCACGATATCCGGTCGCGGCCGCGCGACGCCGACCTTCAAGGCCGTGCTCAGTGCCCAGCCACCGAGCACCGAGGCAAGGACGAAGAGCGCGATGGCGCGCTTCCGGTCGAGCAGCAGATAAATCGTCACCAGAGCCGTCATCAGCGCAAGCACGGTCGTCCCGCCGAGACTTGTGATGTCCCTGACGGCATGTGTCAGCCATCCTGGCCCAATCGCAACGGAGAGATCGCTGGGCTGGCGCAGCGCCAGCAATATCGCCTCATCGAACCTTTTCGTGCTGCCTTCGAGAACCTCGCTGGTCAGATAGACGAATAGCAGAATTCCTCCCGAGAGGGCTGCGAACATCACGAGCATCAAAGGCTCGTAGCGGTCGAGCCATCCAGGTATGCCCGATTTGCCGAGTGGCCGATCCTTCATGCGCTCAAACCTGCCTGTCGCATCTTCATGCTGAAACCTTCGCTTCCGGGGTGCGGCCATGGATGACTCTGGAGTCTCGATGTGCCGAGCTGCGCCCCTGCCGAGAGCCGATGATCGCGGCGGCACGCCGACGCCGCCGAAATCGGATCGATTTCCATCTAGGAATGAAACGAGCGGGTGCCAATAGCTGGGAAAAATCATTGCACTGCATTTGGCGCCGCAGCGTTTCAGGTTCGTGAAATGTTACATCACTATCGTTACCCTGCTTTTGGCAATCGTGGCGGTAGCCGGATGAAGAAAATCGGGGCTGCTCCAATATGAGAAACTCGCATCGGTTGCTTCGACCGACAAGACCGGAGGAATACCATGCCCAGCGCCCACAAGCGTTGCAAAGCGGTCACGCCGCCGGTCATGCGCGATGATTGCTCTAAAGTTTTTGCTATTTTCGAAAGCTTGAGCTGTGTTAGAGCATGATGCCGAAAGGTCTGAGCGGTTTTGGACGACGTCATGCTCTGCTTTTTGATTCTGGAGCGGTTTCGGATTCTCGGTCGTTTCGACCTAAGATCATCCGGCTCTAGTAATACCGCAGGGGCGATTGGGGAGCGGGTGTTATCAGAGTGTTAAGTGTTGGGACATCTTTTTCCACCCGGCTTTTGGCCTTTGCCGGGACGGGTTTTCTAACGGCATTCGTGACTTGCGCGTTTCCCGCGTCGTCCCAAGCTGCGGACGCTGCAAAATCCTCGTCCAATACCTGGGTTGTCACGCTTGGGGCGACCGTGGAGTACGGTCCCAGCTATGAAGGCTCGAAGCACTATACCTTCGGCGCCCTTCCCTCCTTCGACATCCATCGTTTGGGCGAGGCGCCCGAATACAGCGCTCCGGACGACAATTTCGACTTTCAGCTTTTCGATCTCGGCGGCGTCGAAATCGGTCCCGTGGTGGGCTTGAGAGACGATCGCCTGGACCTCAACAATCTGCATCTGCAGAGCCAGCGCAGGGTGCGCTGGAACTTCGATGCGGGTGGCTTCGCCCAATATTGGCTGATGGAAAACAAGCTGCGGTTCCGCACGGAACTACGTCAATCGCTGTGGGGCGGCGATGGCCTGGTCGGCGATTTCGCGCTCGACTGGTTCCAGCCCGTCGGCGACAAATGGCTTCTCTCGGCCGGCCCCCGCCTGTCGATGGCAAACTCCACCTATATGCGCAGCAATTTCAGCATCTCGCAGGCCCAGGCCGCAAGAAACGGCCATGTCAGCGCCTTCGACGCGGGCGCCGGCGTGAAATCCGTCGGCTTTACTGTCGCCGCGACCTACACGATCTCGCCGGAGTGGAGCGTGCAGGTCTACGGTAAGTATAACCGCCTGGTGGGCGATGCCGCCGATAGCCCGATCACTGCGAAATTCGGCTCACCCAATCAGAACATCATCGGCTTTACGCTGAACCGGAGCTTCAACGTCAATTTTTGAGGCGCTGCGCGCTTCATTTTCGGCGATGTAGTTGCGCGTCAGCGGAATGATGTCATTTCGCTTGGCGATCTGGATCTGGAAGACGACGAGATCCTCATAGCGGAAGGCGGCCTCCGCCGTCGAAAGATAATATTCCCACATCCGGCAGAAGCGCTCGTCATAAAGCTTTGCGGCATCGTCCCAGTGCGCCATGAAGCGCTCCCGCCATGCCTCGAGCGTCTTGGCATAATGCAGCCGCAGCACCTCGATATCGGTGATTGTGAGCCCCGCCGCTTCGATCTCGGGCACAATTTCCGAAAGAGCCGGGATATATCCGCCGGGGAAGATGTATTTGTCGAGCCACGGCGTCGTAAAGCCTGGGGTCGCGGAACAGCCGATGGTGTGGAGCACCATGACGCCGTCATCTTCAAGCAGTTCCGCACATTTGCGGAAGAAGGTGCGGTAGGATGCCAGTCCCACATGCTCGAACATCCCGACGGAGACGATCCTATCGAAACGGCCGGTCAGGCTGCGATAGTCCCTCAGCGCGAATTGAACCTCGGCCGGCGTCCCGCCGACCTTATTGGCGGCACGCTTCGAAGCATATTCGTGCTGCTCTTCGGAAAGGGTGACGCCAAGCACATAGCCGCCCGGCGCCTGTTCCGCCATATGCAGCGCGAGGCCGCCCCAGCCGCAGCCGATATCGAGAATGCTGTTGTTCGGCTCGATCAGGAGCTTGGCGGCAAGATGCCGCTTCTTGGCAATCTGCGCATCGTCAAGCGACTGGTCGGCATGCTCGAAATAGGCGCAGGAATACTGCCGGTCCGGATCGAGGAAGAGCTCATAGAGTCGGCCATCGAGATCGTAGTGATGCGCGACATTCGCCTTCGAGCGCCCCGGCGGATTGCGGTGGCGGAAAATCCGCAGCTTGGTTCGGGCCTGATCGATGATGCGGGCGATGAGCGGATGAGTGCTGTTCTGCGCCTCGCGCAGCATCATCGCCACGAAATCGTAAAGCGTGCCGCGCTCGACGATGAAGCGGCCATCCATGAAGAGTTCGCCAAGCCGCTTATCGGCATCGATCAGGAGCGCCCATTCGGCGCGGTCATCGGTGAAACGGACGTGGACCGGCTCGCCGGTGCGGTCGCCGAACGTCAAGACGCGGCCGCTTGCCGTCGTCACGGTCAGCGCGCCCCGGGTGACGATGGACGACAGCGCGCGTTTCACACACCAGTCCGTCAGGCTGGAGAAAACAGCGGTGGCTTTGCCTTTGGGGCGGTTGTCAGCTTGCATGTTGGACGTCACCTATTCTTGCCGGTACCCGTACGCAGCTCCTGGTGCTTCGGGTCCAATTCCTCATGATGCTCCTTCGCCTCGACGCCGGCGCCCGCAATCAGCCAGACACCCGTCAGGATGAAGCCACTGCCGATCATCTGCAGGGCGACGACCCGCTCGCCGAAGACGAACCAGCCGGTTGCGATAATCAATACATAGCTCACTCCCGTGAGCGGAAAGGCGCGACTGAGATCGAGCTCGGCGAGCACCTTCATCCAGATGAAGAAACCGACTACCTCGACGGCCATGGCCGCCAGTATCCAGTGGGAGGAGAGAGCCTGCCCCAGCCATCCCTGCATACCTTCATCATGCAATTGCACGGCACCGAGCTTGATGAGGAATTGGTACAGGGCGCTCAGCACCGGCACGGCGAGCCAGAAAAAACGTATAGGCATTACGCGTCCGCCTCGTCTGTCGAGAACAGCGGCGATACCAGCCGCAGCAATCTCTGAAGCAAAGGGTTGCGATGGCGGAAATACATCACATTGGCGGTCAGCTTGCTGCCGAGGCGCACCTTGTTTTCATAATAGGCCTGACCGCTCTGATAACGGCTGAAGCCATTCTCCAGGCAATAACGCAGATTGGTGAACCAACTGAGGAAGTAGAGGTTATAAGGACGTCCCTTTTCCCCATCCATGCAGAAGAACTTGTCGATGGCTACCCGCTCGTCATGTACGATCAGATTGGCAGCAAGCAGCTTCTCCTCGACGAAATAGAACGCGCAGAAGGAGCGGCCAGGCATGTGGCCGAGAATGCCCTGGAAATAGGCGGGCGTCAGTTCCTCGAACTGAAATTCGCTGCGGTTGCGCGTGTCACGGTATAGCGTCATGACTTCGGGCAGAAACTCGCCGAAATCCGTCCGGATCTCTACCCTGACCTGCTCGAAGGATCTCATCTTGCGGCGCATGTCCTTGCGGGTGCCGGCCGAGAGCCTGGCGAGATACTCGTCGATGGTCTTGAAATCGATGTCGAGCCACGCAGTCGGAAGACCGCCGATCGAGGCATAGCCGCGCGCGGCAAACACCTCACCGAATTCCGCCGAAGCCGGTTCGGGAATATCCTTGAGACCAACCAGCGCACAACGCTCCGTCGCAGCAACCTGCTCAAAGAAGGACAGCATCTGCGCAAGCAGGGAGCTGCGGTGCTCGCCCGATACATCGTGATGGAAGCCGATCGCGCCCGTCTCCGTGCAGGGCGATCCCAGACACGCAAGCCGCAATTTCAGGAAACCCGGAAAACGGCGTTGCACATTGCGCACGGACCGGCGCAGGAACCCTTCATCCAGCGTCGTATCGAGAGCGTAGAGGCAGAGAAAGGCCGGTACGGCGGCGCTCACTCGCCCGCCTTCCGTAATCGTGATGTAGCGCCATTCGAACCCTTCAAGGCCGGCTTCCTCGATTGCAAGCAAGCAATCATAGTTCTCCACCTCGCCCGAAAAGCACGCGTTCCACGCATCGCGGCCAATGGCGCGGATGCTGAAATGGGCCTCGGTCACCGGCTTGCCGGCGACTTGCGGTGGCGCTTTAAGCAGCGGCTGCGACATGACGCGCCTCGAAGAAATCCGCCGTGAAATCGGCCACCTGGCGGTGCTGCCGATCGACATGGATCATGTGATAGCTGTCGGTGATCCATTTCAGCTCGTGCGGGGCGCCGATATGCTCGGAAATATAGCGGGCATGCTTCGGATTGGCGAGATCATCGTCCTCGGCATGCAGGATCAGCGTCGGCGTCCGCATTTGCGGCAGCATGCCCTTGAGGGTCTTGCCCAGGCGATGCATCTCGACCAGACCCTTGCCGGGGAATTTTTCCAGAACCCCTTCGCTCGCCATGCCTTCGATCAGCCGGCGCATGCGCTCGTCCTTGATGCCGAGCGATGTGGTCTCGCTGAAGCTCAGACGATCGAGGAAAGGGATGCGCGACAGCCAGCCGATCTGGGATGCCAGCAGCGGATAGTAGAAGGGGACATCCCAGCCGTCATAGCTGAAGCAGGGCGAATAGATCGCCACGGCCCCGATCTTCTTCTGCCGTTCGGCGGCCAGCATGGCCAGCTTGCCGCCGACGCAGATACCGGCGGCAAAGACTTCCTGCGTCCTCGACGCCAGCAGCTCCGACGCTTCGACGACCGAGGCAAGCCAATCTTCCCAGCGGGTCTGGCGCAGCGTTTTCGCATCGACGCCATGGCCGGCCAGCAATGGTGCATATATGCTGTAGCCCTTGCGGTTGAGATGCCGAGCCACCAGCTTCATTTCGGCAGGGGCGCCCGTCAGGCCGTGGACCAGAAGGACGCCTCTGCCATTTGAGCCCTCCATGAAGAAGCTCAATCCGTCATGCTTCATGAGACAACTCCGACTGCCTGTTTTCCTTGGCCATAAAGCCAAGCGCATGGCAGGTACTGATCACATGCGTACCGTTCTTTTCCTGCTCTTCCTTGATCTGCTCGTGCAGCGCCTGCAGCTTCGTCCAATGGGTGCGCGGACGATAATGATGCTCGGCGTGATAGCCGTTGCCGAACCAGAGCCAGTTGTAGAAGGACTTGTGGCTCGAAACGCCCCAGGCGATCGGCTCGTCCGGATCGCCGTTCAGATGCTCGTAATAGCCGTTCAGCGACGACAGGCAATTGCCGATATAGTAGAACGGCACGAAGAACAGCACGGCCTTCCAGTCATAGACCAGCGCGAGCGCCGCAAGGCCCAGGAAGAAATAGAGCTCGAACCGTCCCCAGGCTGCATCGAAAGGACGATTGCGCGCAATCGCCTTGTGGATGTCGCCGAGGCTGTCGCGGAAGAAGCTCAGAAACGTATAGGACCAGACGTTTTCCGGCTGGCCGTCGCGACCGTAGCGATAAATCGACAGCATATCGATGGTCTCGCCCTTTTCGTTCGGCCGGTCGCTGTTGCCGGAGTGATGGCGCATATGCACCCAGTGATAATAGGTCTGCGAGAAGCCGATCGCGACCGACTCCAAGAGGCTGAAGGCATAGTTCATCCAACGCGGCTTGAAATAGGGCGTGTGGATGAAATTGTGCGATATGCTGTTGATGTTCCAGGAGATCGACACCGCATAGAGGCAGCCGAGAACGGCTGAGAGCCAAAGCGGACGGCTTTCGAAGCCGACGATCAGATAGAGGTCGAAAGCAAGATGGGCAATGGCAGCCAAAACCGGTGCCAGATCCCATCGCGTGTGCGCAAAGATTTTCATAGTCCTGTAACTCCCACGCAAACCACGCCGGCGGTGACGAGAAATACGCCCGTCGCGTGGCGCAGGTTGATGTTTTCCTTGAAGACGACGGCGCCGGCGAGCACGATGACGACATAGCTCAGCGCCATCAGCGGGAAGGCGATGGTCAGCGGGACGTGCTCGAGAACGGCAGTCCATGCGAAAAGCTCCACGGCCCAGAGCAGAATGCCGAGCCAGGTGACCGGTTGTGCCAGCGCCGAAAGGGGTGCGTTTGAGCTGGCCGATTGCTTGAAGCAGACCTCGCGGGCGGTCTCCGCGAGTACGCAGAACAAAATGAGCCCAAGCATGGGAAGTGTCAGGCTGCCTGTCATTCCATATACTCCGCCAGCACCTCCAGCAGGGCATGATTGGCCGCGCTGTTGATATTTCTCATCGTTTCGGCACCCT
>JBCNPI010000249.1:0-9191 GCA_039593415.1 Rhizobium sp.
CTGTGCCATTCTCAACCGAATGCTTGCCTGCGCACGCCCGAAATCCGTCCGCAGCAAAGAAGCCACGGCCTGATCAGCCCTTCAAAGACCGTCATCCGCTCAACTACGGATCCATGCACCAAAGCCGCCTCCGTCAGATATCCCGATCGTACCCAATATCTCATGAGATGCGGCAGAAGTGACGCCTTTCGAGCCGTCAAGAAACGTTTATCGTGCGGCGTGAGCCTTGGCAGTCATGTCAACTCCGAGCGCGCGCATCACCGCCAACGTTGTTTTGAGCGTTGGGTTTCCACGTTCACTGAACGAGCGATAAAGTTGTTCCCGGGATAGTCCGGTCTTTCGAGCAATCTCGGCCATGCCCTTGGCGCGGGCCACAACGCCGAGGGCTTTGGCAATATAGGCAGCATCGCCTGTCTCGAAAGCATCGGCCATGAAAGCTGCAATTTCCTCATCATCAATGAGCGCAGCGGCCGGATCGTAAGTGGTCAGCTTTTCATTCATCCTGTTCACTCCATTCCTTAGCCAGTTTTTTAGCGTTGGCGATGTCGCGGGCTTGTGATCCTTTGTCCCCGCCACAAAGCAGTATGATCAGAACGTCGCCCCGTCTTTGGAAATAAACGCGGTAGCCGGGGCCGTAGTGAATTCGCAGTTCACTGACGCCCTCACCAACTGGCTCGACATCACCGGCCAAGCCCTCAGCCAGACGCATCAAGCGGGCCGCAATCATGGTTCTGGCTCGTTTGTCCCGTAGGCGCGATTCCCATTTCGCGAAAGTCGGCGTCTGCTTCAGTTCAATCATGTCTGTAATGTAGTCTATAAACTACATTTTGCAAGAAAAATGCTTGTGTGATTAAGCGAAAGAAACCCGGCCGCGGCGGGGAGACGCTACGACCGGCGACGGCTAATTACTTAGCGGCCTCGGGACTTGATCATATCGCCGTCTTCGGCGTCATCGATCGTGCCTGCGACATCTCTGTCGCCGTCCTCATCTACATCGACTTCCGACAAGACACCATGGCCTTCGTCCGCCTTGTAAACCGCAGGACGAACAGGGGAGGGAATGCGAACTAGAATCCGCGCGGACCGGCATGGCGGTGCGGCAGTTATGGTTTCTTGATAGTAGTTCATATCGCCGTCGCCTGTTCTGGCGCGAGTTGATCGACAACGGTGAAGGTCACTCCCGTCCAATACTCGCCCGCTTCGGGAATCGAAATGGATTGCTCAGCTTTGTCGATCGAAACGCAGCTTTCGGAAAGCAGGAAAGTCTCTAGGTCCTTGGTCGAGGCGAAGGCCATAACCGTTACGCAATCGATGCGACTTGTGGCGGGATGGAAAAAGGGTTGACCATCAGTTTCGGGACCGATGTTGTGAAGTTGGACATAGCGCTTGACAAAACGACGTGTATCGGGTTGGGCGACCACGATCTTGGCATGATCGTGTAGCCAGAGCCGTTGAAACGCCTCTCGGTGGAGCTCGCCACGACGCACATGCGTTTTGACCAAAACGATCGCGTCGTCACCGACTGAATTCGGCATGATGACGAATTGTCGAGCGAGACAAGGTGCGAGATCACGGAAGATGGCCCGATCTTCCGGGAGAATTTTTTGGCGGACACGATTGGATCCGAGAACCGCCCCCAGATCGGCGAGACTCGCGAAGTTTAAATAGGCGACGCCATCCCGCGACGGACGGCGATACGGCTCCACATGGCCGACAATGGTATCGAAAAGTCGCCCGCTCGCGTCTAATGGTGGCTGGTAGGGCGGGGGATTGAGGCTCGTTGGACCTGGCGGCAGACGATGAATCTGATCATAACGCAATAGTCGATCGATGATCGCGTGATCCTTGTCTTCGTCGGGATGCAGAAAGCGCGCGCCATGCACCTTGCGCCAATAGTCTCCCCATTTCTCGTAGTTGAGGTTCGAATCGGATTCGAATCCGTTAGCGGATGGTTCGGCGGCGGGGTTCGCAATAACCTTGCCGTTCATGTCGAGGATATGGCCCTCCGCGCGGCTGCGCAGACCGAGGGGCGTCGAATCTGCTCGTGATAGGAACGTGAACAGAACAGTCAGCGGCGAGGATCCGACATGGGACCCGATTAAGGGCGAGAGCGCGGGAGAGACGATCATCGAACAGCATCCTTGTAGGTGAAGGGAATGGTCGGGGGCAGAAGCGAGCGCAGCAGCGCGAGGAGACCGGCGATCACGCCCGTCAGGCAGACGCCCGCCCAGCCGAAGGTGCTCCAGGCGTAGCCACCGGCAACCGCGCCTACCGACATCCCGATCATGGCGGCGGTCATCAAAAGGCCGTTCAACCGGCTGCGGGCCGTGGGGTCGATCGACGTGACGATCGCCTGGTGTGACACCAGGGCCGCCATAACGCCGAGGTCAAACAAAACCGCACCGATGGCCAGCACCGCCATTGAATGCGGCAGCGTGAGCATTAGCGCAAAGGCTGCAGCAACCAATATGCACCCGGCTCGAATCGCTGCGACCGGCCCCCGTCGATCCGCAAAGCCGCCAAATAGCGGAGCACCAAAAGCACCGGCTGCGCCGGCCAGGCCGAAAGCGCCAGCCGCGGCCGAGCCAAGATGGAGAGGCGGCGTTGCCAGCATGAGGGCAAGCGTGGACCAGAATGCGCCGAGGGTCGCAGCCAGCAGAGCCTGGGTCGCCAGAGCCTTGCGCAGCGCGGCATGCCCACGGATCAGCGTGGCGAGGCTACGCAGGAGGCTCGAATATGAGCTGCGGGCTGCCGCCGGTTGTCGCGGGAGCAATCTCCAAATGGCGAGCGCGACAATCACCACCATCACCGATGCGATTCCGTAAATGGCGCGCCAGCCGAGCTGGTCCCCGACGATACCCCCGAGTGTTCGCGACAGTAGGATGCCGCAGAGGAGACCCGTGGTGACGAGCCCGATAGTGCGACCACGGCGTTCGTGCGTCGCAAGCTGCGCGGCAAGCGGTATGAAGTCCTGACCGAGGCTGCCGAGTGCTCCCAAGGCGAGGCTTGCGGCGAGCAACACGGCGAAATTCGGCGCTGTTGCGACGGCCAGCAGCACGACCGCTAGCAGCGCGGACTTCGCGAGGATTAGCTGTTTTCGGTCAACCACGTCGCCGAGTGGCGCGAGCAGCAGCATCCCAGCCGGATAACTCGCCTGAGACACAGCCGGGAGGAGGCTGGCCTGTTCCGGCGATAGGCCGAAAGAGGCTTGCACCTGCGGGACGACAGGCTGGATGTAATAGACATTGGCGACGCCCACCCCGGCCCCAATTGCCATGAGCCAGACGAGCGCGGGTGCAACCACACCCGTCTTTTCCTCTTCCTTCAGGTGGCGAATGGGCGAGACCTTGCAACCGTTGTTGCGCTTCGCCAGCAGGCGGCAATGCATGGGGGAAACGTCTATGATCAGTATACGGGTGACGAGCTCTCCGTCGCTGCCGCACGTTTCCCAGACCTCACGCCGTTCAAACTCTACCCCATTCTTGGTGGAAACCCCGCGTATGCGAGGGCAGACGAACTCGGTTCGCTGAAGGGCACGGTGTTTTTCATGCAGGAGCACCTGCATGGCAAGTTACCCGATGGGAGGCTCCGCTATTGCCAAACGGAAGGCGAGGCCGGCGTCCGGTTCGTGCAAAACGTCCTACTGCCCGCATTCCCCGGCGCAGCCGCGCCGGTTTATGTGATGGAGCCGGATCGTTCAGCATCCATGCTGTTCGACGCTGATCCGACAGCACCGTCTTCTATTTGCCGTCCGCTCAGTTTGGGCATCTTTGCATACAACGTGTGCAACTCGAGCGGATCGATGCCTTCCATCCTCCCTCGGTGCTCGCGGAGGTAAGGGGGCGTTGGACCGGCGCAATCTACCTGAGGGATTTCGCGGCTCCCAGCTGTAAGCCCTACGCGTTTCTCGGACGACATCGGGTCCTGGTCAACCGGCCGAGCAAGCTCTCGGCACACTTTCAGGATCTGGCGCAGTCCGGCAGACATGCAAAGCTCGCCGACCTAATCGCAGACCTCCAGGAGGACCAGGCCGGCTATACTCCAGCCGGTATCGCGTCACTGTTGTCGGAGAACCCTGGGCACGCGACAACTGTATCCGGTAGCCTAATCTTTGCCCTATGCGCTTAGACCTTCCGCTATTCGATCGCCAGTGCCGATAGCAGGCAATCCGCTCTCGGCCCCGAAGCGGACGAGCTGATCCGCGTCCTCAACCACGGACTCGGCAGGGGGCCGCTCAATCCTTTACGCCCCTGCGCAGCCGAAGCCATCGAGGTGTGCGGCGCAGATTGCGGCGGCGGTTTCTTGTAGCACCGTCACACGCTCGACCAGCCAAGCCAGCTCTTCGTCGGTGATTTCGTAGCGGTGCGAATAGCGGGCCGCGACATAGGCCCGGTCGAGACGGGCAAAGCACTGTCTGGCAAATTCACTCTCGCGGGGCCAGGCCGCGATCAGCAGGGGCGCGACCCGCTCCGCATGCGTGCGAAGAAAAGTCAGCCGGTGGGATTTCGGGCTATAGAGCGTCTGGACAAGCAGGGTGCCATGATAGAGTCGTTCGACCGTCTGATGCAGGTCGAAGGCTGTTTCCTTGCCGTAGCCACGCCCCATGGCCTCCTTCGCCAGTTCGAAGCGATGCGCGGCGCTTGGGAACCAATGGTCGAAATGCCGACGCATCTCAGCCCTGGCGACCTCTGGATCGAGCGGCCTGGGTTTGGCGAAGGGAAAGCCCGGCGTCTCGTAGAGCAGGATGCCATCGCGGGCGATGTCCATGAAGAAGGGCTGACCGTGCACGAGCTGGTTATTGAGGTCCACGATGGAATGAACGATGAAGTTGACCGGCGTTGCCAGATGTTTGGTGACCGTCAGTTCCCGCAGCAGGCGATCCGTGGCCGGGTACCAGAAACGTGGATCGGCAAAGGTCTTGGTAATGACGACGACAAGCAGGTTATATTCGGAGCGATCATCGCCCTCGCACTCTTCGACCCAGTCACCGCGTGCATGAGAGCCAAAGAGGATAAGTTTGAGGATACGTCCACCCTTCTCCTTGTCCGACAGCTTGGCCTTTTGCGCGTCCTCGAATTCATCGAAAAGGATGCGTGCGACCCGTTCCAGTTCACGGCCTCTGTTCTCGGGAAGATGGCCGAGGCGTTCAGCGAGCGTCACAGACACGGCAGCCTCCGGTGCAAGTGCGCCGTGGAGGCCCTTGCCGTCTCATTACGCCGAGCAGGCTTTTCATGATGCGCCGCCATTGGCTCCGAGGAGCCGGTCGCTTCCGGGCATGAATTGACCCGGCTGCAGGGCCTGCCCGATGCGCACTAGATCGACCAGCGCCGCGCGCACTTGCAGCGAGGGGAAGTCCGGGCCTTTGTCGAAATGTTCGTCTCCGCACAAGATCACATCAAGCTTGCCCGCCACACCGGCAAGCGTCGTGGCCGGCGTGGCCATCAGGGCGTCCGCCAACTTCATTTCCATGCGGTCGGACTGGATTTCGGCTTTCTCGGCCCGACTATATCCCAAAGCGTCATCCAGTCTATCCCAGGCTTCCTGCCGTTCCCGGAAGGCTGTTATTGCTTCGGCTTTCACGGCTTGGTGCCCGGCTGCATCGCCGCATATTCGGTCTATGTCTTTCAGACTGAAAGCACGAACCGGCTGCTTTTTTCCGGGCAATGCGATTTCCACCTGCGGAAATCCGACGGCGGCGACCATCCTGTTTTCAAGGTCCAGCTGCATTTTCCAAAGTTGCTGCGTTTCATTGTGTACTGCCAGCCATTGCTGCCAGAGGGCCAGGGCGGGATCCGAGGCGGCATTGCCGGCCAGCGCCTCGGCGGCGCCCGCGCCATAGTCAAACGGCCCCGTCGCCGTGGCTGCGATCGTGCCCGTCAGCAACATCCGGCGCGTGACGGAAGACAAAGTCGTGTTATTGTCAGAATCAGCCATGATCTGAGCTCCCAAACAGCTTAGTTGTGGTCAGACCGTGCGGCGTGTTAGCGCACGCCGCACGGTCGTAATTCGTGAGCTACTATTACGTACATACCGTACATTACGGGATATCCTATTGTCAAACTCGTCGAATCACCCCGAGAAGAAAAACGAACGTTTTGAACTGCGCCTGTCGGTTGAACTGCTGACAAGGATCGATGAATGGCGGCGTGGTCAAACCGATCTTCCTACCAGATCGGAGGCAATACGACGCTTGGTGGAAATGGGGCTAAACTTCGGCGGACCACGTATTGATGACAAGCAGCGCAAATGAGCCTCGACTAGGAACTCGCGTTCCACCACCGGCTAGACCATAGCAGGGGCCGGGGATCGGACGGTAGACTCGTCCTATTTTCCGCCCTTTGTACGTCGCAGTACGACGACGGCTAAGCACCTCTTGCAAAACGAACGTCAAGGATTTCCGTCCGCCGCTTGGATTGGGCGTGACCGTGATTACACCGGGAGAGATCGTCAGGAGACTGAACACATGACGCAGACCCAACGTTACAAATACCCGCTGCAACTGCCGCAGTCGCTCAAGGAGACGGCGGCACGTCTGGCACAAGAAGACGGCGTATCGCTCAATCAGTGGATCATCTCTGCGGTCGCGCAGAAGATCGGGGCCGTGGAGGCGGCTAGCGAATTCTTGAAGGCGCGTGCAGGCACGACGACGCGCGATGCGCTGACAGGCTTGCTGGACAAAGCGCCGGATGTGCCGCCGCTGAAGGAAGACGCCCTTTGATGCAATGCATCGGGCCTGAACAGGTGCGATGAAAGCCTTTTTTGGCTTGCAGCGATTGGGCCGGAACGAATCTGCCCCCTCAAGGCCAGGCCGCGTTCCGCGGTGGTGCGCGCCGCCAGTCTTGACCGCGATCGATAACCGGGAGTCATCCATGCCCCCCAAACAGGCTTCCGCCCACCTTCCTCCACGGCGCTTGGCGCCGTTGTCGTGCAGGCGTGTCCCCGCGAAGCCTGTTTTCCCCATCCAACCCACCGCTCGCGCGGCTCCGGGAAGCAGGTGCGGCCTGCTTCGCCGTCCAATGGGGAAGGGATAGCGCGGGGTTCTTGCAGAATTGCCGGTTTACTATTAGGTAGGTAATATAACTACTTACATGGAGGCTCTAATGGAGGAAGCCGTTTCGGCTGCCGACGCGAACCGAAGGTTCTCCCTCATCCTGCGCCGCGTGCGCGAGGGGCACAGCTATGTTGTTACCAGCCACGGGCGGCCCGTGGCGCGCATCGTTCCCGCCGGCAAGCATGAGGGCGTGGCATCAAGCGCGCGGGCGGCGCTGCTGTCGCGTCTCGAACGCCAGCCCGTCGTCGCTGTCGGGCGCTGGACGCGCGACGAGCTTTATGAGGACGAGCGGTGAAGGTCGCCCTCGACACGAACGTGCTCGCCTATGCGGAAGGCGTCAACGACGATGGCAAGCGCGATGTCGCCCTCGCGCTGGTGCGTGGACTGCCGCAAGAGGCCGTCGTCATTCCGGTCCAGGTGCTCGGCGAGCTGTTCAATGTGCTGGTGCGCAAGGCGGGCAGGGCGCGCACCGAGGCGCGGGACGCGCTTCTGGCATGGCGTGATAGCTTCGCGACGGTCGAGACCGCGCCCGAGATCATGCTGACCGCCGCCGACCTTGCGACCGACCACCGCTTCGGCATCTGGGATGCGGTGGTGCTTTGCGCCGCCGCCCATGCTGGTTGCCGGCTGCTGCTGTCCGAGGACCTGCAAGGCGGCTTCACATGGGGCGGGGTGACGGTCGTCAACCCCTTTGCATCGCCCCGCCATCTTCTGCTGGAATCGCTATTGGGAGGACAAGCCGAATAAGGAACCTGTCCGATGTGCTGCCGATGCTTCACCAGCGCCACACGACAAAGATTCATGTCTTCACGGCACGAATCCCCTGGCAGCCTCATCGGGGAAATTGTCCTTACCCCCGGCACCAAGCGTGGCGGGGTTCATGCCACCCTACGCGGCGAGATGTTCGGTATTCTCGACTTTGCGAAGGCCGAAGAAACCAGCAGGCCCAGCCGGTTTTGTGCCAGCGGTCGAAGCCCGCCCCCGCAACCAATATCATCTGCCTCTCAGGTCGGGCTCCATTATTCAAAGCCATTTAAATCTGAAGAATATGCCTGCGCGTCAGTTCCATCAGGTGACCGATGTCCCGCCGCTCTATTGCGTCCACCATCTGCTGGTGTTCGCGGCCGGATTGCTCGATGCGGGCGCGTGTTCGCCATTGTGACACGGGGGCGGACGAGGTTCGCTGCCGAATTTCCGTGACCAGCTCCACGAGCTCCTGATTACCGGCGATCGCAAGCAACTCGCGGTGAAAGGCCAGGTTGGCTTCGTAAAGTTCAAGCATGGTACCGTTCAGCACCAGATCGTCGAAGCGTAAAGCAAGAACTCGCAGCTTCGCGATATCGGCCGCGCTCGCGTTCGCAACGATACGGTCGCTGACGGCGACTTCAAGGATGACGCGAATGTCGCTGACCTCCTGAGCGCGGCGCCCATCCTGCTCGTGGACGTGATAGCCACGATTGGGAATATGCTCCACCAGCCGCTTCTGTACCAGCCTATCGAGAGCCCGTCGAACTTCAGGCCGCGTACAATTATATCGCCGTTCGAGATCGATCTGTTTCAGCCAGGTTCCGGGCGGAAGTCGGCCGGCAAGAATATCCTGGAGAATGAGTTCAGTCACGTCGGGCGTTTGCGGCTCTTGTGCTTGCGCTGTCGCTTCGGCTTCCAGCGAATTCATGCAGTTCTCCCCAGCCTTCCGTTTCCGGCGACGACTATCATAGCTCTCCTTTGGCTCATAACGAGCACGATTATCGGTGCTGAAAAAATATTCATGCCTATCTCTTGCGCTGCTATTTCAATTGGCGCATAAATTGGCGCCAATTTGAATACCATTTTATAAGGCGGGTTGTAAATCCATGCAAAATTCCGATGCCGTCTGGGATATCGTCGAGAAAAAGCGCGCTGTGTTCTTCGAGCTGAGCGACCGGATCTGGGACATTCCGGAGACGAATTACCTGGAATACCAATCCGCTGAAGAGCATGCACGCCTGCTCGAACATGAAGGTTTTCGCGTCGAGCGCGGCATTGCCGGGTTGCCGACGGCAGTCATGGGAGAAGCGGGCGAGGGCGGCCCGGTGATCGCGATCCTCGGGGAGTTCGATGCACTGCCGGGGCTGAGCCAGGAGGCTGGCATTGCCGAGGA
>JBCNPI010000025.1:0-35784 GCA_039593415.1 Rhizobium sp.
CGGCCACGTCACAAAACCGAAAAAAAGCCTATTGACGGCGACCAAGGTTTTGTGATCTATGCGCCGCCATCGGATGGGCGTGTAGCTCAGCGGGAGAGCACTACGTTGACATCGTAGGGGTCACAGGTTCAATCCCTGTCACGCCCACCATCCTAATTCGTTGTATACTAAGGGCTTTCGGGAAACCGGAAGCCCTTTTTGCGTAGTTCCCCTTAGGTTCATCAAACCTGACGAGAAACCGATGGCTGCTGACAGTGAGAATGGATCGAAGCTCTCTGAGGCCCTCACGCCTCGTGCGGTGGTGGCTATTCTTCAATCCAAGGGAATAGCCGTTTCCGAGTGAACCCTTCGTGAGAAAGCTCGCAAGCTCGGCGCTTGTCGGATCATCGGCAAAGCGATGTTTTTGATGCCGGCAGATGTCGACGCGATCATCGCGGCTGCGAAGCCGAAAGCGAAGATCTCCACGGATACTGCACAAGGCGTTTCGCAATGGACCGAGGCCGATACGGACAAACTCTTAGAGCGCCTCACCGCTAAAAAACCTCGTGGGCGGCCAAGAGGCACAAAAACTTCGTGAGCTAGACATGACCTCCTATATTCGTTCAGTGCCCCGCCTTGGCCTAAACCGCGCCGAACTCGCGCTATCGATCGGCGTGAGCGTCAACACGGTCGACAAGATGGTCCATGAAGGCGCGCTCCCGCCTCCTCGCAAATGGCACACGCGCAAGATCTGGATTGTGAGTGAAGTTGAGGCCGCAATGTTGGAATGGCCTCAAGACCGTGATCAAAATGCGATCAGCGGCGACGATTGGACTATGACGGCATAGCGGCGTCATGATGAAGAGCGCAACGCACCGTAGTTTCTCGATGGCCGAAGGTACCAGCAAATGACACGCAAGGCTCTAATCAAAGAATCCGATCTGCGCCGCATGGCGAAGTTGGCAAAGCATCACGGCGTCGTTGTCGAGCAAGAAGTCGACGGAGTGATAATCCGTGTTAGCCCTTTTGCCGGGGCTGTCTCTAAGGACGAAGCCAGCTCCGCGGCATTGGATAAATGGCTCCGCGAGGAAGGCGGTCAAAATTCCAGCGAAAGATCTTCGAAGCGAAAAGTTCCGAAAGACCCGATCAAAGAATGGCACGACTCCATCGGCTTTGATCCCAAAACCATGACCGCAGCCGATAAGAAGCGGCTTCTTGAGGAAGCTGAGCAGAGATGGCTGGCAACCATTCCAAGTCGCCCAATGCTCAAGTCAGAAAAATCTGTCCTTCGCCAATTGAGCGAATATGGGGTCGGAGTTCAAGTTGATCCCAGACAGGTGAAAAGCTGTGGTCCAGGCACAGAACAGCGATTGAAGGTTCGGGGATATATCGAGCTGCATATGATGGTTGAGTTTCCGGACCGCGTTGATGCTGTGAGCCTTACCCCGTCTGGGCTAGCGGCCGCCAAGGAATTAGATAGCGAATGATCGGACGGAGACCATGCAGCAGCTATTGACACCTGAACAGGCTTCCAAGCTTTTGGCCATTTCCGTGAAGCAACTGCGGGATCTCACTGACGCCGGTGAACTTGCCTTCGTCAATATCGGCCTTGGCACCAAACGCCCTACCCGGCGCTACCTTCCAGAGGATCTTGAGCTTTTCATCAGCCGCCGGCGTATGGAGAGATCTCCCGTCATCCGAAATCCGACTAGGAAGCCACCGACCCCTACCCATTACCCACTCCTCAGTATCAGCGAGATCATCGCGGAACGGAAAGCTTTGAAGGCAGCCGAGCGCGAGACGCGACGGAAACAAGGGAAATGACCCGAGCCGCCTTCCGCCAAGCCGATATCGAGCGCATCATCCGAGCAGCGAAGGCTACCGGCGCGATCGTGCAGATTGATCTGCGGACCCTTGTCGTGACGATCTACCCGAACGCTGAAAAAGGTAACGTCGGTCCGCTAAGCCGGCTGGCGCCGGATGGGCCGGAGAATTGGGATGATGAGGATTTTCCAGACCGGCCGTTTGATCTCTGATTTGACAGCAGCCCCTTCGATGCCTCATCTTTCGTCTACGCAAGCCTCGCGCGGGCACGGTCATTTATTTTTAGGCTTTATGCACTATATCTTGCTTAGCGTTCATTTCCGTGCTTAAGCACTCGTAAGGGACGGGAAGGAAAGAGCATGAAGAAGAAGTTTCTCGTAACCGCTCAGTGGGATGATGAAGTCGCGATGTGGGTCGCCACCAGCGACGATATCCCCGGTCTTGTGACAGAAGCAAAGAGCATCGACGAATTGGTCCGCCGCGTTAAGGCGGTCGCTCCGGAGCTTATTGAAGATAATCTCCGCGAACGCGATGGTCTGGACGATCTTATTGATCTATGCGTCCAGTCATCCTTTAGCCTCCATGGTGCTTCGGCACATTAATGGCTGAGGGGTTTTATCGAGCCATTATCGCCGCCCTGAAGGAAAACGGCGGATATTATGTTCGCCCTGGCAGAGGCGATCACGAAATCTGGCATAGCCCGATCACTGGCCTCAATGTCTCGGTAGACAAAAGCTGTATGTCCCGGCACACGGCTAATGGCATCATGAAGCAAGCCGGCATCAACAAGAAATTCTGAGACCCGCTTCGGCGGGTTTCTTTTTGCGCGGCCCACCTTTTGTTCAACAAACATCACGGCCTCACAATCGGCATTCGGAAAATGCTCTTGTCAGGCTTGCCCTGCATATCCTCAAGCTTCGAACTCAGAACCTGAACTTGGGTCCCGACCTTATTGATGCTGTCGATCGCGGTATCCAGTTTGCCCCCGAGTGATTCAACAACCCTGTCGATTCGAGTGTTTGTCAGCTCGATCGCCTTCTTGTTTTCGGCGCCGGCTTCTGTCGCACGTGTTGTCTGAAAGGTCAGCGGGGCGATCTGGGCAATCTGCTGCTGGACGTCGGCGAGTTGCGCCTTCTTGTCGGCGCCGTCTTTATCCATCCTTGTGACGACATCAGCGATTTGCTTTCGCAGATCCGCATTATCGTTCCGCATGTCCGCATAGGTTATGCCCCAGCCCGCAGACGTGACGATCAGGCCAGCGACCATGCTGCCCAGCGTAACGATAGTGTTGAAATTCCATTCAAACTTTTTGCTGCGCTCTGGAAATTGCATGACAACCTCTTCCAACTTGCCGCCCCTTTGAAATATCGCCCTGCGAAATTGCTAAATTGAGTGCCACGCCAACAGCAGAAGAGCCGCCAGCGTGGCGATAGAGATGAGGAATCCGATAATCTGGAGGCGAGCGATCACTTACGCGCCCAAGCGCCTATCAGCCGTCCGGCTACGTCGGAAACCGTCTTGGAACCGAAGTAGAAGCCGACAATTGCCAGCACCAAGCCAGTCACTTGACCGCCAGGGTTCGGCGTGACGCCGAGCTGCAGAACTGTGTCGTAGACGACGATTTTCGCCACGTAGATGGTCGCGCAGAATCCCATGAGGGAGCGAGGGCTCCACCAGCGGTCAGACTGCGCTGCCTGCGTCGCGAGCGCAATCTGACCTTGGAAAAAGTCAATCTGCTTGTCGGCCTCGATACGATCGGCATCGTTCTGCGCCTGCAGCTTGGCCTTGTAGGCGGCGTTCAGGCCGTCGATGATCTTACCTAGGGGGTTGATGAGATTGAGCAGCCAGCCCATTAGAAGATGCTCCCGAGCCAATGCGTGAATTCATGCCAGTAGGCTATGAGGCCGAAGGCAGACGCCACAACGACTGCGCCCCCGGCTGAAGACGTTGGCTTAGATGGCAATTCTGTCCTGTCGGCCTTCGGTGCGATCTGAGGGGTGTTGTCGGTCACGGATGAGCCGCCGCTGGCATATATGCCGTTCTTCAAGAGATTTGCCTCATCCGCGCGCCGCGTCACGAGGCCCTGCAAGCGCTTGCCTTTGGAGGTTATCGCCGTGGTGCGCAGGAGGGCGGCGGCCTGCGCGTAGTCTCCGGCTTTCATGGCCTGCGCCCATTGCCATTTGAGCGCGCCAATTCCGCAATTATAGATCACCGAGCAGGCGGCATCGAAGACATTCTGGGGAACATCCTTGCCGAAAAACTTATTAAGCGCCGCGCCATACTCGCCATCCATGACCATGACGAGGCACTCCTCACATTCCTGGCGGGTCATGGTTGCGCCCTTGGCGAATTTCTGGCCAGGGCGGTTTGCGCTCCACCAACGGCGGAAGGCCATCGATCCCCACGTAAACCCTATGCCGATCGTAAGGGTTCCTGTCCCGTCGTCATAGGCATGAAGAATAACTCCCTCATGCAGACGGATGTCGGCCGCCCCAGATGCGGAAAGCTGCATGGCCTTACTCCTTGTTCAGCGTGCGCCTGCGCGCGAACTCGGCAAGAACCAGGATCACGAGCGGAATGAAGGGGACGAGTGCCGGATTGATCGAGCCAAGCGCCGACTGAACCGCGCTCCCGATATTCGGATCTCCGAGATAGGAGGAAATCGATACGACCGCCGCAACGATGGCGCTTCCCAGAGAACCGAGCCGGGCAATCGCAATCGTCGCGGAATTGTGGAATGCCGTAATCCACGCGGTTCCAGGAGTTGCCCGATAGACCCGAATGGCGTCGAAAATGATGAACGCGGCAACGAGTACCGCGACGAGAGCGATATAAATCATGTGAGCCTCTTTGATGATGGGGGTTACAGCTTGCTTGCTGCGGTAAAGAAGTCGTCGATCTGCTGATCGGTAAAGCCCATGGCCGCGAAGCCAGCGGCCATCATGGGTTCTGTCCGGACGAACGAGCCGGAATATTCATAGGCGATCTGGACCGCCTGAGACTGGGTCTTAACCCATGCGTCCACCTGATCGAGGAGACCTGCCGCGAGAAGCTGTAGCTTGAACTGGCGCGCGGAGACGGACGGCGGAATAATCACGACAACGGGCGGATCATACTCGACGACGTTGCCGTCAATAAATTTCCGTCGACCCTGATTGATAACGAGATCCGACCATTGCTCATCCGTGATGGGAAGAGCATCGGAAGGGATATTCGCGCCGTTTTCGGTCGGATCGTTCGAATAGAAAGCGGTCGGAAAACCGCTCGCATCGACTACAGTAAAATAGGCCATGTCAGCTCCCTATAACCAGCCAATAAGTGTCGACCGACAAGGTTGAAGTCGCGCCGCCATTCTGCTGGCGCTTGTAAATGAACATGCCGCTTAATGAGACAGAGGCTACGGAAGCTGATACCAGTGTTGTGCTTCCGGGAGCGGCAATCGGGCATACAAAAGCCACATACGCGCCGATCAGGAAGGCAGTCGCAAACGTAACGGAGCCATCGCCGCCAGAGTGCACCCCCCATTTGAGCCGCAAGCCATTAGGGGCAGTGAATTGGCCCGGAGTAGCAGATGTGAATGATGCTCCCAGCGCCGCGAAGGCGGCCGCACCGGCCGTTTGGGCAAGAAACCCCGAGGCGCCCGAAAGGAACGCGGAAAAAATAACATCCGCATTGGGGATCGAGATGATCCGCGTGGTTCCGGTCGCGACGTTGACAACATCAAGTCTCGCCTTCTTGGTAGTGTCGGTCGGGTCCTCGAACAGAATATTTTGGTCAATAATGGATACCGGAGACGCAAAGAGAGCGTCCATGGCAGACTGCCCGGTAGATCCGCCTGTGCCACCCGATGCAATTGGCCTGACCGTGTTCAGATCCGTCGCTATGTCATTGTTGATGCCGTTGACGACAGAGCTTTGGATGAGGGTGTTGGGCGAAAACGTACTGCCAGGTGGCAGCGAGTACACGCCTGAGCCGTTTCTTGGCATTCATGTCTCCATAGAAAAAGGCGCCCCAAAGAGCGCCTTGCTACTTGTCTAAACGTAGAGCCTTCATGCCCACCGTTAGCTATCCGGAAGGCTGAATCGACTCTTGAGAGAAACGATTCCATCGTCCCCAAAAACGGAGGGGACAATGAACGAAGCGGAGTTAGTTGCGCAGATCGCAGATGTTCGAGGCGAGGCTCTGGCGGGACGGTTGCTAAGCACCATCGCCTTGGATTTCCTACTGCTCAATGGGACAGATAAGAAAGCTGCCCTGGACTATTTCACGATGCAGATCGATCGCGATTTAAACGCCATGACGTTCGTTGATGGTGACGCCACGAGCAACGAGAAAGTACGCGAAATAGCCAGGCTCCGAGCGCATCAAGCCATCGATTCCCTCCGGGATGCTCACAAGGCGTAGGGCCCATCCCACTTGTCTCAAGCATATTTTTCTCCTATGTTCTCGGTATGTCCCAAGACCGTAAAAACCTGCTGATCGCCATCTGCTTCGTCATCTTCGCCCTTATCATGGGTGGTCTGACGTGGTTCCTGCGTTACATGGGGCTCGAGTTCGTACTCGGAGCTGTTTTCGGCATTTCTCTTATGCTCGGATGCTTCGGCATCATCTCTCGCGAGTTTCGCAACTTATCGTAACGCTTGCCTTCCGGCACTCTGCACAACGGCGTTGATCAAGTTCTGCACGGCTGGGTTCGCGGTCGAGCCGGATTGCTGTGCCCGGGCGATCAAGGCTTGCACAAGCTGATCCCGTGTTGCCCCCGTCGAGACCGAGACCCGGCCAAGATCATTAGCGAACTTTGCCGCCAGATCTTCGCCGCGCTGTTCCAGCAGTGCATTTGCAACCTTCTTGGCGCTCCGGGCAGCAACACCCATGGCCGTGAGGTCGCCGGGGATCTCCGTTGGCTTGCCGACATCATCAAGGAAATTGCCAAACCGGTTCGCCATCGCCGTATCCGAACCGGCTGTCACGCGATTGGCGGTCTGCCCAAAAGTGGTTTCGCGATCGATCGCATTGAGAGCCTGATCGGCATTGTCTTGCCCAAACAACATTCCGAGCTTCTCTCGATTCCAGTCACCTTCGCCGCGGACGATGTTGCGTAGCGCGGTCGTGTCGATCGCATTCGTGCCGGCTGCGCGGTCAATCTCAGCTCGGACGCCCTGCTGCATTCGCGTCGGGACGCCGGACGGCCCGATCTGCTGTCCTTGGGGCAATGCGCCCTGCTGGAGCATGTCCTGGACTTCCTGTGGCCGAAGTGCCGTCGCCTGATTGTTCAGGATCGGGCGCCCCTGCTGCAGCGCCTCGCGTTGGCGAGCGAGTTCGGCATACGCAGCATCTGCATCCTTGATGCCCGGAACCGCTTGCGTCAGGCCGTCATCGATCATCTGGCGAGCTTCTGAGAGCGCGCGGATAACCTTGGGATCGTTTTCACCGGTCAGCATGCCATCGATCGCCTGGCGCGTTTCGAACATGACCCGCGGATCGGTCGAAAGCTGGTCACCCCCAGCGACATTCAGCATCCCGCGAACACGAGCAATGGCCGTCTGCGCAGGCCCGCGGAGCTGGTTGGCGTCTTGCTGAAGCGCTTGTGCGATTGGCTGCGTGTTGAAAGGCTGCGCATTGGCAAAGGCCTCGCGGTAAAGCGGCATGATCTGCTGCTGGCTCGCCTGAAGTCCCTGATCGACCTGTGACGGGATGACGGCCGGCCCCAGCGACGAATCGAGGTCGGTTGCGAGACGAGCGTTGGCACCAGCTTGCCGATCGAGAAGCGTCTGCACGATGGCGTCACGCGTCCCCGGGCGAGAAGCTGCGCCACGAGCTACCCCCATCCATTCGGGGGAGACATCGGCCAAGGTGGCATCCGGACCAAGGCGAGCAAGCTGCTCCTGATAGGCCGCAAGCTTTGTCGGATCCGCCAGTTCCTGCGAAATGTAATTCCGCGCGGAACTCGAAAGATCGGAGATTGCATCGGATGGCTGGGTGAAATAGCGAACCGCGCTACCGACTGCTTTTCCAATAGCTGGGCCTGCCGCGCCAGCTGCAAAACCGATGCCAGTTCCTAGAGCAGTTTGCCGAGGGTCTAGATCCGAGCGAATGGCTGCGTCGGTGCCACCAATTCCTGCGCCTGTGGCCCCCGCAATCACCGACCGACCCAAGATCGGCCTAGATCCTATCCCGAAAGCCGCCGGGGCCGCCATCATTGCCGGCACGGTACCGGCAACCCCGCCAACGACGTTAAGACCAGTATCAATATAGGGATGCTCTTGGTGAAAGGCCTGATCCTGACCGTTTTGGATATTGAGCGCATGCTGATAGCGGTCACTCCAGTTTTCTTCCGGGAGCTTTTGAAAACTGTCTGGCAAGATCGGATCGACGGCTGGCGCCAAGGTGGCATTGAACGCCGCGTCCATTTTGTTCAGCAAGCCACCGACGATCGGGACACCGGTTGCGACGGAGCGCACAGCGTTGTTCGCAGTCAGGTCACCATTGTTGCCGGCCGGCTGACCTGCAATGAGACGAGCAACACCTGTGGCCGTGTTGGCTGTTCCCTGCTGAGGCTGATCGAGCGTTGCGCCCGGCGGCAACGGGGGCAGCGAAGAACTCGAACTGATCGGAACATACTGCGTCGGCTCCGGCGTAGCAGCCGCAGCATCAAGGGTAGCGCCAGGGGGAAGCGGCGGAAGATCTGCCATTTCTCAATTTCCTGTCGGTACGCGGTTAATATTCGAGTTCGGATTGACCGCAGGACCACCAATCAAGATCCACGACTTTCCGTCACCACTTAGCTGGTACTTTTCGCCGTTTGCCCCGGTGGCTGTTGGCGGTGCAGAAGACGCAGCAGATGGTGCTCCCGTCGAAGGCGTCGCGGTTGCCGGTCCCGTCCCGCTTGCCGTCGTCTTCAGGCTGTTGACCTTCGAGAAATCGATGCCTTCCACGCCCGGAACGTCGGGAATGACGTTCTCGACGGTGAGACCATGGGATTTCGCGATTTTCGTACCCTGCTGAGCGTCAAGGTTCCAGGCTTTCTGGTATTCCTGCATCTTCAGCTGCGCTATTTTCGCCATCTGTGCACGAGCATCCGGTCCCAGTTCACCATTGCCGGTGAAGGCTTTGAGGATCTGGCCCTGCAGGTATTCCGGGACCGACTGAGCGTCCATGTTGAGTTGGAACGAGCCCGTGGTGACGGCGCGGCCGGGATTCAGGATCTTCGCGAAGTCGTCTACAATCGCCTTGTCGGCGGCCGGCGTATTGTCCTGGATATGCTGGGTGAAGGAATTCCACGTCGGCACCGCGGCGGAATATTCCTTGTAGGATGGCCGCGCCATCATGCTCGAGGCAAATTCGTTTTCATCCTTTGCCGACGGCGTAGCGGCCTCGGCGGCGCGCGTTGCCATCGTCTCGCGATATTTCTTCGGATCGACGCCGGGCGGAGGAACAGGGGTGTTTCCGGCCTGCTGCGGCGGCGGCTGTGATCCGGGCGCCAAGAGCTGACCATTCGGACCAATGACGCCCTTGACGCCATCTACGGGGTTATAGAGCAATTTCGTCGGATAGCCGGTCTGCGGATCAACCGGGCCTTCGACGATGCTATCCGTCTTCATGGCGCCGGCCGGAGCCGCCATCTGCTGACCGGTGATCTTGTTCACAGCAATAATAGAGCCGTCCGGCCGCGTCACGATATCGAGCTGAGCCGTCGGATCGCCCATTTTCTGATATTCGCCAGTGCGCTTGTTGAAGACACCGATTGGATTGCCGTTCGCATCCTTCTGAAGCTCACTGTCCGCAGTCTGACCCTGATCAATGAGCTGCTTTGCGCCGGTCCATGTGTCGACGAGGTAGGTCGCACCCGTGTTCGGGTTCTGTACGATCTGCGTATGTGGCTGCATCTGCGTCTGCAAAACCGATCCAGCCATGGCGCGCGCCTGCGGAGACGCATATGGATTCATCATGGCCTGCAGTAGAGCCTGAGCGCGCGGATTGTTGGCGATCGACGACGGCCCCATGCCAGGTGCACTCATCATGGCCTGCGCAAGCTGAGCACGCGGCGCACTCTGATCCGGCGCCGGGGCCGCTGCCTGAGGCGTGATTGGCGAAGGCATCGGAATGGGAGACTGCGCAGGCGTTTGCGCTGGCATCCCTGTATTCGGGCCAAGCGAGGCTGTTTGCGTTGGATCAACGGGGGCTTGCTGATCGATCGCCTGAGCAGCCGGCGGCATTGCCTGAGGCTGCCTATAGGCCGTCGTCACGGTCGGATCTTGATAGCCAGGGGTCGGCGTCGGGCCAAGCATAGCCTGCATCTGATCAGGCGTGACGCTTGCCATGTTGCCAGGCTGCGCGGTCGGCGATGGCGGTGGGACGACAGGTTGCGCGGCAGCGGGCGGCATTGCGGAGGCCATTCCGGCGCTTGGATCGAGGCTTGCTACCTGCGCCGGTGCCGGTGTGGCGGGGGCGCGACCACCGATAGCGGCGGCAATCATGCTGTCCGGATAAAGGCCGCTAGATTTGCCATGCTCCTGCATCATGAGGGCACGCATGAACCGCTGCGCCTTTTGCGGATCACCGAAGCCAATATCGTCATCCGGACCGATACCGGCATAGCGCGCGACATTGGCGGCCGCCTGATAATTGCCCGGCGTCCATCCCATATTTCCGGCAATCATCGAATTTGGCGTGGTCTTGCCACCAGCATACTTTCTGCCGAGCAGGGAATACATCGCCTGCATCCCCGCCTCTGGCGTCGCGAAGACAGCTTGAGGATCGCCCTCATCCCGATTGGAAGAAGGGCCGGTAACGCCCGCGAAAGCGCCGTTGCTCGTATATTTGATGTTGCCCGGATTGTTGTTGCGCATTCCAGCCGGCAACGTCGCGCGGCGCGTTGGGTCGTCAAGATATCCGTTCAAGTCGGTCGCATCAGGAGAAGCGGAAATTCCTGCGGTTCCAACATTTGCCGCAGCGCTTGCAGCGGTAGATGGTGAAGCCGGCGACGTGGTGGCTACCTGGCCCTGCGCATCGGAAGACGGAACGCCATTGTCGCCGAACAGGCGCGACAGGAAGCCGCCCGACTGTGCCGGGGGCGTGTAAGGCTGCCCGGTGATAGCCGACATGATCTGATTGTTGGCGTTCTGCTCCTGCTGGGCCTGCCGGCGAACGGCAAGACCACCCATGAGGGCTTCCGCAAGCCGATCGACGCCCTGCCAAGGCGATTGAATTGGAGACGACTGCATGCCCTGCTGAAGCATCGCGGCGGCTAGGCGGCGGCGCAGATCAACGGCCGAAGAGCTTTCAGTTTCGCCAGCGCTGGGATTGAACGTGAAAGACATTATGCAGCCCTCGCATAATCGACCATCAGGAAGCCGCCAGGACCTTCAGAAACAGCCTCTGGCATCAAATCGGCGACTTCATCGGCCATCAACCCTGTGCTCGACTCGCCCCAGACATAATCGAATGAGTAAAGCTTGAGGCCATTTGCCATCATGCCGATTTCCTGGATATTGGTTTTCAGCCGCCTATCGGACATCGCCCAGCCACCAAGAAGGGACGAGCCGAGCCCAAATAGACCACCCATCGCTGCATTCGACTGCTGGAGCTGCGCGTTGTATCCGGCCATCTGGTTTTGGTAGCCCTGATTGACAATCCCGGCGTAGTCTGTGGTTGGGATGGTGCTGGTCGATGTGTGAGACGCGTAAGTCGGCTGAGTGACCTGCGACCCGCTGAGGAGCGCGGAAATCTCGTTGATCGGCTGGTTGCGCTGCGTCAAAATCGCCTGCTGGGCATTGTTGTACATGTCGCCGAGATATTGGTCGGACGCCGCTTGCTTGTTCGTCGAGAAGTCACGCATGGCATTAGAATATGCCTCGGAACCAAGTTTAACGCCTTGGTCGGCCAGCTGCTGGTCAAGACTAGCCTGGCTGCGATCCCACTGATTGTTGAAACCGCTCTGCCAATGGTCATTGACGTATTTGTCGATGTTCGCCGAACTCAGATCGACCGGCTGATTGAGATAGTCGACCATTTTTGCGGACTGCTGGTTTGCCAGCGTCCCGAGATTGAGCTGCGCGCCCTGTGTCTGATCGAGGATCTTCTGTTGCTCGGGCGAAAGCGTCTGTGTCGCCGTATAGGTTGGGACATAATAGCCCTTGGTCGACGTCCATCCATCCGGCGTATAGGTCTGCGAACTGGTCGACGACGACGTTCCAGGAACCCATGTTCGCGTTCCGCCAGTCCCGTTCGGGCTGCCGCCTCCTGATGTTTGCCAATAGCCCGCGGTTCCAGCCGTCGTCACATCATGAGTTGGCAGCGACGAATGATACTGGCCGGAGCTATCGACGTAATATTGCTGGCCGTTCGGATCAGCGATGAACTGTTGGCCTGTCTGGTTATAGGTCAGGTTGCCATAAGGCGTAACCTGATTGATATTGTTCATCGCCGCATTGGCTTGCGCCGTCGCCAGATTGGTTGAGGTCTGGGCAGACGCAGTTGCCTGCGGATCCGGCGCTTTAGGCGGAGATGGCGTCGAGACCATGCGGGAAATCCTCTTTCATGATGCCGTAGAGGAGACCGTCACAGTCTCCGAAATATAGGCGTTGACGCCCTTCAAGCTTGCCGCCCAATCGCTCCAGGCAGCGTTGAGCCGGTATGTTGTCCGCCCGCGTCCGGAATGTTGCTCGCCGGCAGCCAAGGTCATTCACCACGTAGGAGAATGCTCGCTGCATTAGGCCGATCGTCAGGCGATCCGCGGCGAGCGAAACCTCGACGTCATACTGCGTCCACATATTGAACACGTAAGCCGCAATAATCCGGCCGTTTCGAATTTCGGCTATTGCAGTGAAAGGCGGATCGAATTTCACACCGATGCGCTCGCCAACCCATGCGGCGATATCACCTCGTGGCTCCGTCACGATCAAACTGGCTGGCCCTTCTGGAAAAGGACGGTGCCGCCGACAACACCTGCTTCGGATATCGAGGATGAATCACCCGATATCTGCGCGCGAATGACGGGAGCCAAGGCGACCCCGACCGCAACGGCAGTGGCGTCCTTTTTGCCGATGTTCGTGCCCACGAAATAGGCCTGATCCCATAAAGAGACATCCCATCTGCCGGGATTTGAGGTTGGCAACAGGTTTGCCAACGCCTGCGGGATCGAAACCGAATAATCTGCCGAGACACCCAGATAGAAGTTTGTCGACGGGCCAGATTGCAGGTTTGCACCGATCATGGTCGCATATTTCGGGGAAATGCCGTCTCCGAATGTCTGCCAAGCGCCAACGGCCAAACAGTCGATCGGGTTGCCATTGTCGTTCGATCCGACTTCAGCTTCCACGACATTGCCGCTTGCGGTCCCGAAGAACAATCTGTCTTGCCAAGTCCCCCAGCAAGTGGAGGTCAGCCCGACGAACCGGCACCATGCGCCGGTTTCGGTATTCATCACATACTGATATGGGCCGCCCGTCTCCGGAAGATTGACGATTGCCATACGGCGACGCGGGAATCCAAGGATTTGCCATTCATCGGATATTGTCCCGACATCTGTCAGCGTTTGCAGCCAGGTTGGCGCAATCTTTGCTGTGATGGAACCAAGATCGGTCGCGCCACGATCGAGCTGGACGGCTTTAGTGATCGGAATGATGCCGTCTGTCGTCATGATCGCCAGATCGGCACCGACGTTTATCATGCATCGGTCATAACCAAGCGGCTTTCCTACCTTGAATGTTCCGAGCAGCGAAAAACCAGAAGCCGTCGTGGGGTCTGAGCCCTGATAGACCAGAATTTCGCCTTCAGACGACATGAGGACGAGGCACTGCTGAATACCGGTTGAAACGGGAATCGTCCATACGCCCATAGCGACAAGAACGCCGCCATATTTCATGCTGCCGCCGACCGGGAATGAGGTCGCCGCGCCGCTCACTGCGTCAGTAGCGAGATACCAGATCTTTGTCGTGTTCTTTTCGATGAACCAAAGGCGCGATCGGTATGCTACGACGACCGATAGATTGTTTGCTGTCAGTCCGGTCCCGGTAATAGCCGTCGTCGTCCAACTCGTGCCATCGTAGAGGAGCGGCGTATCGAGGCCATTGACCAATCGAAGAAACGAGCCACCCACATTGGTATATTGCTGGACAGACCAACGAGCGCCCGTCTGACCGGTCACAACTGATACGCCGACGCCGGGGGTGGTAATGTCGAATATCTGCGTTCCAGCCGCAGCGAACAGTTTATTGGTAGCTCCGGAATAAGGAATTATCGTCTGGACGGTTGTCCCGAGACCCGAGGCTTGCGTATTTGAGCCATAGCGCGCACGGATGCGATTGGACTCCGGAAAGAAATTGTCCAGCTGGAAAGCGGAATCCAGCGGCATATCGGCGATCGTGACATCTGTGC
The DNA here is from genome assembly GCA_039593415.1 of Rhizobium sp. Classification (GTDB taxonomy): domain Bacteria; phylum Pseudomonadota; class Alphaproteobacteria; order Rhizobiales; family Rhizobiaceae; genus Rhizobium. The sequence goes on from JBCNPI010000025.1 coordinate 14,182, forward strand.
GCCATCCACCGATCGGCGCTTTCCACGGCGCTGCCAGCGATAGCCGGCTCATACCTCCGTTTGGTGCGGATTTTCTCGCCATTAGGGTGTCACCGTAATAATGCCGGGCCAATAATTGTCCGGGATTTCACCCCGGTTCGGCATTGATAGGGATTTTGGAGCCGCAGCGCGGTCGGAACCAATGTCGTTTTCCTTGGCCCGCTCGAATTTTTCGAACGACGACGAGAAATCCAGCCCCTTCGCATCTTTCCAACGCCAGATGAGCGACAGGCGCACCAGGCGCTCGGGAAATAGCGTTGTATCGAGATCCGATGCAAACGTATTGCTGGTGCCGCCGGCGTTGAGCTTGACCCAGTTCGTCGAAATGTATTCGAAGCTGATCGTTTCACCGACAGTATTCGGATAAATATCGAGATCCCCCTGCAAAATACGCCATATTTGCGGGACCGGATTGGAATTGATCACAGTATTGCGCTGCCAGGTCTGTGCATCGACCGGGCCGTTGAGCTTCCATAGGCGAGAATTATTCCAGATCACCGAATTATCGGCGAATTTCTGCCAATCTGATGGAAGAGCATTCGGTTCAGGATAAGCGCCCGTTGTGGTGAACTGGCGCAGAATATGCAGGTTTGACCAGTCATAATCTCGGGCCAGATCGTCACCGGCCTCCTGTGCCAGGGACAGCAGCTGCACTACTGTCGGATCAGGATTGCCGACGACGAGGCCCGGGATATTGATCGAGAGAGTCGCGCATGCCTGCTGAACGATGGTTAACAAACTCATGCGCGGATCTCCGGATTACGCAGCTTCGCGGGCCTTCCGGCCGCCTTGATGCTTCTCGTTCTCGCTGGCTTCGAATCGTGAACCGAGTTCCTTGAGCTGCTCTGTGAGCATGGCGACATCGTTGCGCAGCCTTTCGTTTTCGGCTGCGAGCGCGACGGCGGTGGAACTGTCCTTGGCGGACTCGAGATAGGCCTTAGCGGCAGCGACAAGAGTATTGGCGCCCATGCCCAAGGTCTGCTTTGCGGTGTCCGTGAGGGCCGCGAGCTGCTCGACGGTCATGATGTTGATGCCTTCGAGTTCCTTGACCTGGCTGGCAGTCAGATGAGGCCATTCGCTGAGCCGCGTGCCAACGATCTGATCCTTGCCTTCAAGGCCTTCCTTGAAGCGCTTGTACTGCTCGTGGAAGCGGTCTCGATCGCCGTCAGTGACCTCGCGATAGACTTCCGAGCGCTTGTCGGCAGCCGTGATAATGCGGATGAATTCCTTGTCGGCGAAGATCGGCCGGCCTGCTTTTTCAGATGCTGCGATCTGATGCACCGGGCTCATTTCGAAAGTGGCATAGACGTTGGGTTCGGTCATTGGAGTTCTCGCGTCTGATTGCGTGAAAGGAAACGGGCGCCGAAGCGCCCGCTGTTACTGCTGAATTGTGCCGTCTGCCGGCGCTTGATTTGCCGGATCAGGTGCCATCTGCTGCGGAGGATCTTTGACTTCCTCTTGGACAGGCGCGGGATCAGCCTTCGGCTGCGCGGCATCCCCTTTGATGGTTTCTTCCGGCTCCAGAAAATCAACGACCATGAGGAACATTTCCTCGATGACGGCTGGAATATCGCGGCCGGCCTCACGGTCGGCAGCGATCTTGGCGGAGAGTTCGTCTTTCAACGACATATCGAGCTCCTTAGTTCGTCTTGGCGATGTATGGCCACAGCAGAGCGACTTCGAGGACGCCGGTTGCAGTGACCGTAACGCCGGTACCGTTCGCCGTGGCGTTGGCGCTCATGGTGATGCTCTGCACCTGGCCAGACGGCGAATAGGTAATGCCGGTGATCGTCGTGGAACCGGGAATACCGGTACCGCTGATCGATGCACCGAGGAACGGACCAGAGCCCAGAGATGCGCCGGAAAGCGCCGTCAGAACGGGCGAGCCGTTTGTGGTCGTTGCGGTGAAGGTCTGGTTGGCCGCGGCAAATGAAACAGGGGTAATCTGCTTCGTGCCGACGGTGGCGGATGCCGGAGCATTCGCCTGACCTGCGGTGGTCGTGGTTTCGGCAATCACGAGGTTTGCCGTCACCGTGTTCATGAGAGCAGGAGCCTGCCCTGCGCGCTGCACCCATAGGTAATAGGTGCCCGCTGCCAGGGTGACAGTGCTGTTGGCACCGGTCACAGCCGGAGAGGTGTTTGCGCCTCCCCAGACGCCGCAGCGCTGGCCGATAACCGCATTCGAGGTCGTCAGCAGCGATGCATTGTAATCCTTGTCCCACTGCAGCCACATGCCGGGCTGCATGGTCGTGGTCGATGCCAGGACGAGCTTGACATAGACCCATTCGGCTTCGCTCGGACCCCATGCGATGGTACCAAGCGCGAAGTTGGGTGCCGGATAACCGGAGCCCGCGACGAACGGACCATCGATCACGAAGGGATTCGCGCCGAGCCGTTCCGTCTGAGACGTTGCGACAGTCATTTTCGTTCCTTTCGTCGCTTAGGCGAACAAGACGCCCTGCAGGAAGGCGTTGCTCATGGTGAGGTTGCCGGCCCAGCCCCAGAGGCGCATGATTGCGTCCTGGTTGGAGTTCATCCGATCGCCGCCGATCGGCTCCATGTCGCGCTTGCTCGACGGGCGATAGAACAGGTACTTCGAGTTGATGAAGTACATCTGGTTCGTCGGAGCGCCGCCGCCGTAACCACCGTCGAAGACAACGTCGGCACCCATGTATTTCAGGGTGTCGAAACCGGCCATCGCTTCGTCATTGGAGGTGATGCGCTGGATCGCCTGGAGCGATTCCAGATAGAGCCGGTAGTAGTTGTTGTCGGCGATGATGAGGTCTGTCTTATCGGCACCGCGCGAGCAGCTGAGATACAGACGGTTCATGTACGACTGGATGTTCGTGGTGGAAGCGGCTGCACCGCCATCGGACGAGGCAGAGAACTTCTGATTCCGCCAGAACTGCCAGTTGGCGCGGTTGATGCCGCCAACGGTACCCGAGGTCGGAGAAGTCGAGATGAGCAACTGCAGACCGCCGATCTGTCGGCCGCCATCCGCGGTACCGTCAGAGTAGCAGTCCAACGAGATGTTGTTCATCATCGTGTCTTCGGCGTTCTCGATGCGCTGTTCAAGCAGATCGAGCACCGCGTCTTCGCCGGAGTTCTGCAGTTCTTCGAGGCCGGACATCACGACGGCAACGGCTGCCTGCTTGATGTCGTATTCGGCCGCGCTGATCACGTCGGAGGGCTGTACGTTCAGCAGATCGAAACCGGAATAGCGCTTGAACGTGCCATTTTCCTGGTATGCGATTTCCTGCGTGATGGTGCGGCCACCGGTCCACGGCTTTTTCTTGCCGCGGCTGCGCAAACGCGCGAGAAGCGCGTTGTTCTTCGTGACGTTATCCGCAACGACGCCGCTGCGGTTGCGCAGAGTGGTCGTCACGATTTCCGAGAGGTTCGGAGAGACCATGTTTGATCACCTTTTGGTCAGATGCGAGAGCCTGCAGTGGCGATTGCCTCTTGGATGGCCTCGCGAACGGAGTTTGACTTTCCGCCGCCGGCAACCGTGCTGGCGCCAGCCGATGAAGAGCCTGTGATGGATTTGGAGGCTCTGCGGGCCTGATCTGCCGCAGCGGCCTTATTTTCGATCTGCGATTGCGCGGACGGAGCAGACTGGCTGATCATCTGCTGGCGAATGTCCGGGCGCATCCAACATGCGGTGTCATAGGCTTCCTTGAGATCCTTGGCGCGGCCCGTGCTGATTAGGGTCGCCATGTCCTCAAGGACAGCGTTGGCATGCACATTGGCGGGATCGGAAAGGAAAGACTGGATCTGATTTTCAGTCTCCCGTTTCCTGAAAGCTTGGTCTACGACCGCATCGACGTTGATGGGCTGCGGTTGAGGCTGTTGGCGCGGGGCCGGCTGCTGCTGTTGCTGCGGCATCTGCTGCAACTGCGCTGCCAGGCGTACGAGATCGACGTTGGCAATCTTCGCCACATGCAGAACGGTATTGACCGGATCGCGCTGAAGGGACGCTTCCCAATCGAGCGCACGCTTCATCGAGTCTGCAAAGGTGGTGCCGGCCGCCTTCACATAGGGCGTGAACTGCTCCAAGCCCTTGTAATCCTGAAGAACCTTGAAACCGTTCTCGACTTCCTGCTCTCGCTTCGAAATCGCAGCTTGGACGTGGGGAGGCAGTTCAGCGAATGATGCCTTTGCCTCGGCGGACCAGCTATCAGGGTGCTTAAAGGCAATTTTCTCACCAGCGGGCGGCTGTGTGGTGTTCTGAGGCTGTTGGACACCTTGGGTAACTGCTGCGGGCTGACCATTGGCCGGCGTCTGTGATGCAGTCGGCTGAGCTGGCGTCTCGGCTTTCGGCGCAAACTGTCCTGCCGCGTTCCGAGTCCGATCGGTAGCAGAAGCGGGCTTTTCCGTCGTCGGCTGCTTGTCACCTTCTCCGCTCATTGCTGCAACGAGCGCGTCACGCACGCTGACTGGCTTGCTGTCGCCAGATACGACTTCTTCATCGAGGCCGTTGCCGGCTTCGTTCTCAAGGTTTTCCATGTGGGACTTGTCCTTGCTCGGGGGCTGATGCCCGTTCAGGGGTTAGGCGCGCTGCTTGGCCTTGGAAAAGGTCCGTCGAAGCTCATTCCGAATTCCGGCGCGATCGGAAGGCGGACGTTCCTGCTTCTTCATCGGCGAATTGCCGACTTCTTCCACTCCGGCGGCGCGATAGGTGCTCCGGAGCTTCGATTTCGAGGTGTAGTGTTGGCCGTCGAGCATCGACTGCACATAATCCAGATTGTCGGAAATCAGACGTGGCGCCGGGAATGCTGACGACGCCGTCGATTGCTCGGGAATGCACTCCATCGGCCAGGAATCAAGCTCGTGCCAAGAGCCGCAAGCACGGCAAAGACGCTGCCTCATTGCAACATACCTCCGTTCTGCGGCTGACGGGCATTCTGCCCCTGCTGCTGGATAAAGCGCCGGTCGTTTTCCTGCATATGCAGCGCATGTTCCTGGCGCTGCACTTCGGCTTGAGCTGCGATTTCCCGCATGCTCATCTGATGCTCCATTTGCGTCTCGACGAGGCTGTCACGCGCCTTCTGCTGCTCGGCATTGGCCTTAATCTGCGTCGTCTGCAGCTTGACTTGCTCATCCGGGGACGGTTGCGGCGGCGCTGGCGGTGCGCTCGCTTTCTGGATCATCGCCTGACCCGCGTCTTCCAGCGCCGATTCCAGTTCCCGTCCGGCCCGGAAGCCGCGCGATACCCACAACAGTGTGCTGACCATGAAGGGGACAAGTTCGGGCGTAGCCTGCGCCAACGGAGCGGCTTGCTGGACGAAATCGCCGACGACTTTGGCGAATTCCATGCGACGCTGCTTTTCGGCGTCCTCGTCAGGCTCGATCGTGGAGTCCGTCTCGATGTCGATCCGGAAGCCACGGCTGCTATCGCTCCTCAATAGGGCCATGACCTCGTCGATGGTCGGCTGCTGCATCATCTGGGCAAAGCCGGCTGGCGGTTGCGGCGGAGGTGGCGGCTGCTGACCGGCTGCCTGTGCGGCTTGGGCCACGCGCTGGTAGTTCGAGGCAACCTGCTGCGCCATCATCTGTGCCTGCTGTTTCTGCTGCATTGTCGGCAACTGCATGCCCGTCATCGCAACCAGCGTTTCCGGCTGGAAATTGTTACAGACGATCTCGCCGGCAATCCGCACGATGTCGCGAGCGAAGCGGGCAAGCTCCATCTGGCGATCACGGATGCGAGCGGAGCCCCATTGCGTCTTGATGCGCTGCGCTGTCGCCGTCTCCGATGCTTCCGTGTCACCTCGGACAATGTCCGAAATGCCGGTGATCTGGAAAATGTCGTCGATCAGCTGCTTGCGGTTCGCGATGCATGCCGTGATGACCTTCTGAACCTCATCGATCGGCAGCGTAATCACCGAATTGGAACCGCCCCTCTCAACGAAGCTTGTCCATTCCGGGATCGGCACCATGATGGTGTCGTTCGTCGGCTTCATCGCCGCTTCGATCGCAGGAGAGACAGCGCCATCACCGGACGGATAGAAGATCTTCAACCGGAGCTGATCAGTCAGCTTGGCAATGCGGATCGTCAGCTTGTCGATCTCTGCGACCTGATCCTGATAATAACGATAGTCAGGAACAGGAACGAGAGAGCTCGTTCCCAGCGTGCCAAAGGCCGGCTTCGGACAAGGCCAGAAGTTCTCCAGGTCCAACGGCGGGGGCGATACCTCAAGAGCGCGCGTAGAGCCTTCAGCGAGCCAGACCGTGTAATTCTCGGTCTTGCACCAGATTTCCCATACACCGATCTTACCTTCGTTCTGAGCCCGATCAGCGTCAGTCGAGCCGGACGTGCGGTTATTGTCCGTGGCCCCAGCAATCTCCAATGCCTCCTGACCAAAGCGCGCAACGAAATCTTCCTTGTCCATGTGGACGCGTCGGGCAACCCATGTCACGTCTTCCCAGCGGCGAGCCGGCGAATGCAGGAAGTCGGACCAATGGACGTAATCGACCGCAACGCGCTCATCGGTAATCTCTTCCAGCGGAGGGCCGCCATTGTCGCCCATCCCGCCGCTCAGATAGCCTTCGTTCGCCGGCTCTGACGGTTCAACACCGTTTTCCAGCGGCGAGATATCGGCCTCATACCGCAGCCATGCCACGCATCGGGCCGTCAGAAGGAAATCGTCACGGCACTGGCGCATCAGCGAGTCGAGGTTCGCTGTTTCCAACAGGAAGTCCAAGCCGCGTTCCAGCATCTGCGATGCGACACGCCCGACCGGATCACTATCCTTGAACCGACGATCGACGGCCGGTTGCGGCGTCCTGGCATAAACTGCGGGCTGCAATACAGAGATATTCGACCACAGCATGGGGTAAGCAGGATTGGAACCGCTGCTCTCATTGCGCTGATCGAGATAAAGCTTCTCGATCTTCTTGCAGCGCTCGATCCAGTCCTTGAAATATCGGGCTGCTCCCTGCAATTCGTCATGCCAATGGCGGCCGACGTCAGCAAGATCGTAGCTGGCGCCGTCGGCGGTATAGCTTTCAGCCATTTACACTCTCTCTCGCCGTTCCGGCGTCGATTGCAGGAAATCGTTGAACGTGATGTTTTGAAGCGTTGCGAGCGGCTTGCGCTCTGGCTTCAAAGGTTCGGGCGCGAGGCCCGTGAAAATGAGACCAAGTCCACCAAGCGAGTCGGCGCCGTGCGATGCCCAGTCATGACGCGGGTTGTCACGCCAGACGCTGAGATCGTCATCCCATTCCTTGCGGTAGTTTCGGAGGCACTTCAGGCCCTGCTCTGTTTCGGCCTGATGAAACTCCATCTTCGCCAGCATGCGGCGCGTTGCCTGAATGCGGTCTTGCACATAGGCGCGTTCGACCTTGTTCACGGTGCCCATCTGGCGCTTTTTCACTTCGGCAAGCATGATCTCGATGCGGGTCTGTCCGCCTCGCGTCCACTCCCTAACCTTGATGTCATGCGGCATGTAATGCGTGCCGTAGACGTAGCCATGCGCCTCACGCCGTCGGTCGAGTTCATCAAGCATGCCGTCCATGCCCGTGCCGCCGTGCTCGAAATAACCGATCAGGCGAACGCGCTGGGGCAACACCTGGAACAGCCACACGCTGTTGACATCGTCCATGCCAATGTCCGAGATCGTATGGACAGGATAGCCTTCCACATGCGGGAAATGGCCTATCCTGCCCTCGATGTCGGCCGCCGCCATCTGATCGGCGTAATAGGCACCTTCCACACTGGCTTCGAACGCTTCGGCCGGCGTCGACGGAAACTCCCGTTTCATATCCGCAAGCTGCCGTTCGGCCTTCTTCACGTACCAGGCCTTTTGCCCATCCGTGAGATGTATGCCGAAACCTTCCAGCTTCTCGAAATACTTATGGAAGTCAGCGGTGATCACGACGCCGCGTGGATAGATCGAGTATTCCGGCGACTTCCACCACGGGAAAAAGAAGAACTTGAAATCGAGCTCCGTCAGCTCGACCTCTTGCCGCTTCTTGACCTGCGCCTCTTCGCAGATCGTGAAGAAATCGCCATCCTGCCCTTCGGCCGTGCTCTCGATAAAGACGAGCTGCCCAGCCTGGATCGTGTTCAGCGCGCCCGTCCGGATTTCTCGGGCCTTCTGCGGATACTTGGCACAGATCTTCCCGTATTCCGACACGTGCAGGTACTGCAGCGTGCCCGATCGCATCGATGTCCCGACGCGAATGCTCGAATTGTTCGACAGCATCAGTTCGGTGGAACTGTCCTTCGTGATCGGACGGGCGCCGCGGATCTCCTCGGGCAGATTGTCGTAAGGATATTTCACCTTATCCCGGAAGATCACCTGAGCATCGCCCAAGGTCTGCGCGATCACGCCCGCCCGGATGTCATTGTTGAACACGCAGGCATCCAGCATAAAAAGCTGGATGAACGTCGTAAACCCAAGCTGCCGGGCCTTCAGGATGACATTGAGGTAATGCATCCCGTCGAAAAGCTGCTCCTGGGCCCAATTCATCTTGAACTGGACGCGATTACCTTCCTTGTCGACGATGAAATAGAGGTTATTCAGCCTCCAACGCCAATCCGAGAACAGGTCAAGAGCGGTTTGGAAGTCCGCGTGTCTTGCCATTCAGCGATTCCAGAAGAGTTGCGACCTCGCCCGTGACACCGTGGACGTGATCGATCTTGTCACGCCATTCGCCAGGGCGGCGGTTTTTCAGCCAGTTCATCGCAGCACCAGGATCAGGCGGGACGTGCTCGACGGTATCGGCCCGGATCACGTCGCCCTGATATTGGAACACCTTCTCAGTCTCAAAGGAGTAGCCTACGGCGCGGTTATAGAGGGCGCGCTCGACCCTATCGTCCGCTTTCTCCTTCCCTACTACGACCGCCTGACAAAAATCCGGATGGGTATTCTTCCACCGGTAGATTGTCCGCGTGTCGACCTCGAAGAAATTAGCGAGCTCATAGTCCGTGGCGCCCAGAATGCAGAGTTTGCGGGCTTGCTCGATGAACTCGACCTTGAAGGATTTCGGGCGGCCGCGCGGTCTTTTCTTTGCAGCAGTCGGCTTTGAAGTTTTTGCCTTGGGGGCAGTCATGATCCCTCACCTTCTGATCGGTGTGGCAAGATTATTTGCCGGACGCCGGCATTACGCGGGCAACTCGGTATGTGGATAACTTTCGGCTAGCCGACTTTGCGCTTCCGCGAGGATGGAGGGAATGTCTTCCGTTCTCGGCAAGCAGTTGGCAACAACCGCAAAATTTATTCCCATCGTGCCAGGCCGTTTGATGCACCATCCATACATAAATGGCGCGTGTTCACCACCGAGATCGCGCTCGACAACTTCGACTCCTCCGATTGATTGGAAAGCGGCCGTGATTTCGGCGCGCGCGCATCTGGCGCCCGGGGACGCTTTATCGGTACCGGCATCAAGAAGATCGAGGCCTCGATAGAACCCTGGCAACTTTACCGTTGTCCCTTCGTATCCCATGCATTGCTCCGTTTCCTTGAATGCCGGTCTTGCTCACTTCACGCCGGTAATGAGGGGTAGTCATCCCCGAAGCGGCGGCGCGGCTTCTACAGCCAAGAGTGAAAGCCTTGTTCCTCGTGCCGGTGGGCGAAGTCGGATTGCTTCCGCTTCTTCAAATGTCTTCTGAGATTGCCTAGAGACGGTTTCCGGTGTTAGTTCGCCACCACCGAGACGGCGAGCGATCAATGCCAGCACCCAGTGGCGGCGGGGACAAATCGCACAATCGGCTTATGCGCTCGTAAGCTTCTTCTCTCCAGCTCGGGAATGTGCACATCGATGGCCAGATATCCGCTGGCGGCGTCAGATACGGCCAAACGTCAAACGGCGTCGGATATTTCTTTGTCACCTTCCCAATCACACACCGCCGGTGGCAGCGGTTGACCTTCTGCTCGATCTCGAAGGCGGAGGCGAGGGAGGTCATCTTATACCCATCCCAGCGTCAGATGAGCTGCGAGCCAAGAAATCAGGAAATAGCCGCCGACAGAGAGACCGGCGCCAGCAACGAATGCGACAATGATCATGGTGGCGATTGCTCGCCCGATATAGTCGCCCATCTCGCTCTCCAAAAGAAAATCCCGACCAGCAGTTATGCCGATCGGGCTGCGAAGTCAGGCCGGCTTCGAAGCATCTTTCCATTCGGAGAACTTCTGTAGTCGGTCCGGCGCGTCACCGTACTTCTTGACCAAAGCCTCGACGCGCTCCCAATTGGGAGATGATAGCGCCGCGCCCTCGACCTGAGCGTAAGTGCGGCCGCGAAGGAAGCCATAGGCGATATGAGCAGCTCTCGATTCATCCCTCACATCGTAGATGCGATGCAGCCGAAGTCCCCAGAACGCTTTCATCGCGTTTTCGGAAGGCTTGACGAGCTGGCGCTCCATGCGAGCGCGATCCTCGATCGATAGCTCATTCGACTTTCTGAGCCGGCGCCGGATTTTGACGCGGGCTCGGCAACCGATATTGCACTTACGCTCTTCCTGTCGGATCATTTGCGCTTCGGCTGCTAGGCTTTTGATTTTGACTTTCAGATAAACTTTCATGATCTCATTCCATCGTTGAACCTCTTGCGATCGTTGCCGAGTTTGCCGATGGTGGACCGGTGGAAAGCTACATCATGTCATCTTCTCCGTTGAAATGGCCCCTTTGTGGGTATTTGAAACCCATCTTCCGGTTTTAGAGACCGGCGCCTCAACCACGAGGCTCCAAAGGGTTATACCGCTTTTGCGGAAACCGTATAACTCAGGACGGTTCCGCAAGCGGGGCGTATTGTGCCGTCCTGTCCTCTGGTGAGGAATTGGTCGGGAAGGACCTTTCGGCTTCGAAGCATTCATCAGGAATCCCGCCGTCTCTTTCGAGTATTGGCTTCAGACGGCATCAGCGATTCTAACCGTCCACCCTTGGGGCCTGATCGCATCAGGCAGCTTCCTTGTCCTCTCAGCGGTTAACCCGCCTTCCCGATCTCGTTTGCCCATATGGGCGAATTCATTCCCGCAGGCCTCGTTAGAGGAGCATTCACGGGAACCGGCCATCAGAGGCCCTCGATCCGGGCAGCATCTCTATGGCCGCGCTCTGGCTGCCTTTCGGCGAATTGGCTCCAAGGGCCGCGATTGACGATCGTATCCTTGGCTTACGGCGCCCCCGGAGGGGATTTTGCTACACCCGCGCGCGCAGCAATCTAAGGCCGCGCCCGGTCACCCGGTGTTCGAATTCCCGAATAGGAAGGGTCGATTGCGGCATTACCGTTCGGCGCGCTCCAGAAGCTGCCGGCGGCGTTCGTTTCGCCAGTTAGCATGCGCAAGGACACTCGCCCTCACCTGCTCCTTCTGGCCGGTCACCTCGTCATCGCGCCAGTCCGTCGCGCAATTCTTCGAAGCTACCGTTATTGACGTGTCTTCTAGGGCGATTTGCGTCACGTCGTCAAAGGTCAGACTCAACCGGACGCGGTGCTTTTGGTTGAGTTTATCTGCAATGCGTTGGCAATGCGAAGCTATTCGGCGTTCGAAAGTGCTTCGCGACATGTCGATTTTCTTCAGATAGGCTTCAAGATAGACACCCTTGCGGGTCTTGATGAACGCGTAATCGTAGACCAGCTTACGTTCTTCCTCGTTGAGGTAGGCGTTGATCCAGTCCCAAGTCTCGTGCATCCGGCTGATCGCGGCGGCCGAAGGTATCCTCCTCACCGTCGTTTCGTTGTACCCATAGCCCTCCATCATCTCGCGAACGATGTCCGACATGGCGCCGAGGCCCATTCGCGGCCCCAACGCTGCTGGTGAGGCTCTCAGCGTCAAAGCGCCCTCGATAATCTGCGCTCTCACCTGTTCGTATGTCCATTCAGCGAAAACCATCGTCATGCTGCTTCTCCTCGATAGGGCCAGAGACCAAATTGCATCCTGAGGGCGACTAGGATCTCGTCACTTGTCGCCATTCCGTATTTCATGGCCTTGGCACCGCGCCTGATGGCGCCGAGGTCAATTGCGTTGAAGTCGGCGACTAGAGAGGGGCGCCGGACCAGTTCCGGATTGGCGATCAGCAGTTTTGAGACAGCCTTCAAGACATCCGCGAAGAGCTCGCCCGCATTGCGCTTGTTGCCAGTGACGAGCATGAGGACCAGACGAAGGTGATCTTCACCGTATCGGCGGCCGATTTCTCTAACGGTTGGCTTGCAATAGCATTCTCGAGCCTTCCGGCTTGTGGGGCTGTGATGCTGCCAGGCACGCAGGACAACACCGCACTCGCGCGCCACCTTATGAATGTTGATCTGGTTGCCCAACACTCACCCCGCCATGATTGCGCGGTATTCAGTATCAAGATGGTCAACGACCGGATCTGCTAGCCCCGCAGCTTCCATCGCGTCGCGCCGGCCGATTAGAGACAGTTCGTCAGCTCGTTCATTACCTTCAATGCCGACGTGGCCCTTCACCCAGGCGACGGTCAGCGCCGAGCACTTGTTCAGCGCCTCGTCGATCGCCTTCCAGAGATCGAGGTTTTTGATCTCGCCTTCGGCGTGCTTCGGCGAATTGGGCTTCCGCTTGCTCCATCCGTTCCGCTTCCAGTTGTGCCGCCACTCGTTGCAGCCTTTGACCACATATTGGCTGTCGCACCAGATCGTCGCCGGCTGATCCTTCATGAAGTGATCAATGAGCCACTGGATCGCCTCGAGCATGCCTGTCAGCTCCATGACGTTGTTCGTGGTCTCGCCTAGGCCACCGGATAGAGCCGCGATCTCCCGGCCGTCTCTGTAGACCGCCACACCCCAGCCTCCACTCCCAGGGTTCGGCTCGCAGGCACCATCGCAGAAGATATGGATGCCGGTAGCGAATATTTTGGCTGCGAATTCGGCACGATGCTTCTCGATCCGAGCGGGCTTCGTAGCTTTCTTTTTCGTTGGTTTCATAAGCGGCTTGGCATCAGCTGGTACCTCCTCCTGGATGCGCAGGAGGGTCGGCGTCATGTCTTCACCATGGGGCGGAAACTTCACTCTGCTGCCAATGAGCTGCTGCGCCATGAACGCGGCCTGCCGAGCGGAAACGAAGCTTTTTACGTCGGCGCCCTGCCCGCGCAGATATTCGCGCAGCGGGGCCAGGATTTTGGGGAAGGTATAGCTCATAGCTGTTTCTCCGGCACGATCTCACGAAGCCGGTTGAAAACCTTCTCGGTAACGTACATGGTACCGCGCCGAACCGCGACAGTGCTGTCGTCGACAGTAACGGATGGCTCTTTCCCAGTGGGATCGCTGATGATGGCGCCAACTTCGACCTGCCTGATGCGGTATCCGAGGAATGATGAAATATCGACGACATAGCTCATCGGCTCAACTCCTTTCGGATACGCCACAGCTTCCAGCGCAAGGCGATAATACGAAACATGATCATAGGCCGTTCTCCTTCAAAAGGCGGCTGAGATAGGATTGGCTATTGCTGCGGGCGATCTCGTCGTTCACGCGCTCTATGTCGCGATGATAAAGCTCGATCTTGCGCCAGCCGGCGACGGACTCCATTGCGGCCCAATGATGGCTGATCGTCTGCTGGCGGCTGTACAGGCGCGATCGACGACGGTCCTCCTTTTCCTCATCCGTCAGTTCGCCCGAGATGAACCGACGTAGACGTGCGATTTCCTCCAAATGCCAGGAGCCACCTCCGATAGCCTGACATGCAACATCGGTGGGATATGACGGCGCGGAACCAACGTACCCAGATCCTAAGGGAGGTACGCCTGGCACACCGTCGAGCAATCCTGACGGCAATTTCGCAATGACATTCTTGGCAGCCGTCGGTGCTGCGACGGCCGCACCGCCGACCAGGCCGAAGAATTTCCGTCTGCTGGTTTTCATCTGGCGCGCTCCTTCGTTGCCTGATCGCGGGCGAGATTGAGGCGCACCATGGCGCCATCAGTTCCACCAGCATCAGCGTGGGCGAGCTTTGCCTTCGCCCTATAGGCTTTGTTGATTTCGGCCTTGGAAGCCGTCGGCGAGACGCCGAGCACGATTGACCAATGGTTGATTGGAAGTGTCGCAGGCTGGACTGGCGGAATACCGTAACGAGCATCCCTGGCGCTGTAGAAATGATCTTGCGCGCTCACGTGATCATCCATCTGCGCTGCTGCGGCAGCCTGTTGCTGCTGCTGACGAGAGTTGCCGGCGCCAAGGGAATATGTAGTTTCGGGATAGGTCAACGGCGTTCTCCGGGCGCATATATCTTCCAATCGACATGGCTCTTCACAACGTTCGGAGACTTCGTGTCGGTATGAAGAATGGACGCCACCAGCAGGCGCCCGGTAAAGAGCAGCCGCAGGCGATCGAGAAGGCTGAATTCAATCCGGATATCGGTGCGTATCCACCCCTCAAGGCCCTCGATCCCCTCTGGTTCGTCCCCAAGATGATATCGAAAGCCGACCCAGCGCCGGAATCGTTCAAGCCGCGTGCGCTTGTGGAACATTGCTTCGTTCATCAGGCCCTCCCTTTGGCCGGGAAGTGCTTCAGCTCGAATTGCTGGATGAAGTTATCGAGCTCATTTTGAATGAGCGACAAGCGGGCGAGATCGTCCTCTGTCGGCTCTTCGCCCGGGTCCATGATAGCCATCATGCTGCTGAACAGATGCTGCGCGCCTGCAAAGAATGCGCCGCGCATTTCCTCAAGCTGGATCGCAGGCGCGTCGAGCGGGATGGCTGCCAGGCGCAATCCTATCCATCCGGCTTCGATGATCTTGCCCTTGTCGGTCAAATCACGGGAGAGTTTTTCGAGATGGGAACGGTCAGCCATTTGCTGCAGATCCTTTGGGTTGGAGTGCGGGAAATCCGCGTGCTCGTTGATCGTCGTTCGCGCCTTCACGCACGCGCGCGGCTTCTTGCTCGGAAGAATCTTCGCGGGGCTCCGCCCCACACCCCGCAAGGAGCGTTGCCCCTTGACCCGAAACGACGGCTACGCCGCCGTCGCTTTCGACCTCGCTCTGGGCATCATCATCGCCAAACAACCAATGTCCGAGCGCTGGGCTCGTCATGTTTGCTTTTGAAGGGGGTATGACCGGAAAGCTCGGCGTTCCCGCCTTGTACTGGCTGGTGCGACGGACATCTGCCTCAGCCTGCCCAGCGAAAGCGTCTGCCTCTTGCTGGCTGTCGAACCGGCCGAGATCCATCGTCACGCCGTCGACCTTGATGCTGGCACGCCATTTCGAGCGACCGCGATCAAAGCGAACGTGCGTCGAAACGCTGACGCTGCTGTGTGATTCAGGAGGTGAGATCCCCACTATTACGCCGCGCGCGCGTTCTCTATATAGGCGATCGTCATTTTCAGACTTGGGACCAGCGGAAATATTTTCCGGTTGGTCCCGCTCGTTTAACCGGAAAATATTTCCGGTTGGTCCCATGCGCTTCACACCCATGATTTGCTCCTTGGTGAGGGTGAAGTCTTCATCGAGGGAAAGTGCGACACGGTCGGCTGCGCGACCGCGCTTTTGCGACGCCTGCTGGCGTGTGCGGGCGATAACGCCAAGATCTTCAAGGATCGGAAGGAGATTGCGCATCGTCCGATCCGTTATCCCGAGACTAACTGCAATGGTCGCTTGGGTGATCTCACACAAGCCGCGGTCGTCAGCGCAGCGGCAGAGCTCTGAAAGGAGATCCTTCAGCCTCCTATCCTCGATCACTTGGCGCTTAGCCCATTTGAGCGCTGTAGAACTCATGCTGGGCCTATGCGTGATGATGATCGTGATAGTCATCATGACCACGACGATCCTGGGATTTGCGGTGGATGCCATTATTTGGGCGAACTGACCGGCTCGACAGAATGGAATCAGCTACGATCTGCAGCTGCTCCTTTTTCTCCCCGGCCGAGTTGGTCCATGTGCTCCGCTGTACACGGCCGGAGACGCTGACCATATCGCCCTTCTGATGTCGAAGCAGATCTTCCGCGACCTTGCCGAAGCAGACGATACCGACCCACAAAGGCGCATCGTCGTGATCACCGATGTTTACCGCGATCGAACATACCGCCATGGCATTTCCGGACTGCGTCGTAATCGACTTGGGTTCCTGGCCGAGACGACCATAGGCGGCAGATTGCATCATCCGAACGCCCTCCTGCAGATGGAGTAGTTTCCGGCAAGCAATATCGCTTCGACCGCGTCCGCGTCCGTCAGACCAAAGCGAGCTTTAAGGGTGGGGAGGATCGGCGAGAAAGTCTTCTCGGCTGGAACACTTTTGCGATCGGCGAGCCATTGGGCGGCGTGGGTGATCTGGTCGACAGGTGCCCCACAGCAGGGCGCTGTTTTGTCGGGCCCGTTCAAAGCGTGACTTCCTTTAAACGGGTTTCCAGCACATCAAGAAGCTTCAACACCGTCCTTGATGTGTCCTGTTGACCCTTCTCTATCCGGCAAATCGTGGCTTGGCTGACGCCTAGGGCATCGGCCATCTGCGCTTGCGACCATTCAAGTCGCTTTCGCAATTTAATGATCCGTTCACTCAACTTCTTGGCCCTTCGTTTACGATTAATCCTCTATGTATCAATTTATAGGATATCATCACCCAAAAATCAATACAGATTGGATTACCAATGTCGGAAACACGCGCCGATCGGCTAAGGAAAGCAAGGAAAGCTGCCAATTTCAGATCGGCTTCGGAGGCAGCAAGGTCTCTGGGGGTTTCTCCATCAACCTACATTCATCATGAAAACGGCACCCGAGATTACGACGAGATTGCCGCTGCACTTTATGCGCGGCGCTATCATGTGACGGTTTCCTGGCTATTGCTCGGGGAAGGCGACATGCAAACCCCAGAGCTCTATGCAGAGCACGAACAAGAACTGCGAGATCAACTCCAAGAAAAAGAAGAACTGCGGGCAGCAAAATCGGAGATGTCCGAAGAAGAAAGAAAAGTTCTTGCTGAACGCTTCGAACGCTCGGAAGAACGAAGCGCTCTCGAAACGCTGCGAACCATGACTATCCTGCCAGAAATAGCCCCACATTTTGCTAAAGATAACAATCCTCTTCCCCGCGGATGGAGACGATTTGTTGATTTTCAGGAGACGGTTACACATCCAATCATCGCCAGATGGGGCATCCCGTCCAAGCACCTTCAATATGAACTAGGAGCATCAGAAAACAGCATCGCCTTCCCTATCTTGGGGGATGCTAACTCGCCTACTCTTAGTCATGGCGATATCGTTTTCGTTGATACAGCGTCTGACGATCTCATCGCGGACGGCCTCTATCTTATTGCCGATAAAGTTGGGTCGCCCCAGGTTCGACGATTGCGAGCCAACCTGTTCGCGCAGGTTCCCTCGGTGGTGGTTTCATCGGATGGGCTGCCGGAATCTGCGCAGGTAGTAGAAATTTCATCGATTCTCATAATCGGCAAGGTCGTAGCCCGATTGATGCGCATGTAAGGAAATCGAAAGAATTAATACGTAATGGATTGACTGCATTAATCCACAATGTATTATCGCTCCATCAACCCGATGGAGTGAATATGACCGACGTCATGACGCGGGCCGACCGCGAGACCCTTATCAAGATCGCCCGCCAACGCGAACGCCTCGCGAAATCCGAAGCCAAGGAGCGCGCTGCACAGCTCGTCGCTGACTTCGAAAAACAGCTCGACCGTCGATATCATTATGACGAGAACGAGATCTGGGCAGAGTCGCACAAGATCGCTCAGGCAGCGGTTGCTGAGGCGCAAGCTGCCGTGGCAACCGAATGCGCTCGCCTTGGGATTCCGGCTCAATTTGCGCCAAAGCTCCAGCTTGATTGGTACATGCGTGGGCGCAACTCAGTGAAGGAAGAGCGCGCGGAAATGCGCCGCGTCGCGATGAAGCAGGTAGATGCTCTTCAGAAATCGGCTTTGGCATCAATTGAACGCCGATCCGTGGAAACCCAAGAAAAAATCATGGTTGGGGGTCTCTCCACAGACGATGCTCGCCTTTTCCTGGAGGGAATGCCCAGCGCGGAGGCTCTGATGCCGTCATTGTCGATCGAGCGCGTGGAGACACTGATGCTTGAGGAGAAGGCGGCATGAATATGCTCACTACCACAACCGTCACCATGTCCAGCCGCGAGATTGCCGAACTCACCGGCAAAGAACATCGCAACGTACGGCGCGACATCGAGAAGATGCTTTCCGATCTTGGCGAAGATGCGCTCAAATTTGAGCAGATCTACCGAGACAGCATGAATCGCGATCAAACCGAATATTGTCTCGATCGTGATCTGACGGAAACGCTTCTGCTTGGCTATAGTGCGCCCCTGCGGCTCAAGGTCATTCGTCGCCTTCGGGAAATGGAAGCCGCTCTGGCCTCGCCGCGCCCTATGACGACGGCCGAGATTGTGCTGCAGAACGCTCAGGCTCTTGTAGACTTCGAACGGCGTCAGTCTGCCGTCGAGCAGCGGGTCGAGATGATCGCCTCGATGACGTCCCTCACAGCCAAGCCTCAACATTGCGAAACGAAATCCGAGGCCAAGGCCCGGATGAACAAGCAGTATGGGCTTCCGACTTGGGTGTCGGACCTCGTGCTCACCAGCTTTTCATATCGGCCGCCAGTCTTCGCCATGGTGAAGAACAGCAACGAAAACGCCCAGGGCAGCAGCTTCGCGGTCTACCAAATCATTGAAGTTACGAAGCTCTTCAAGCGTTTCGTGAGCGAATGCCGCCAGGCGACGGCGACGACCGCCACCCATCCCGACATCGAACGCCGGTTCAAACTCGTCAAGCGAGAGTAAGCGGCCCTCCCGCAATGCAGCGCCGCGGCTGATCCACGGCAACTCTTCAACAATGGAGATGAAAATGGACAACCCGATTCACCGGGCAGGCGAAGCTATGTTCACGCGGCGTCGAGCCCTCGGCCTTATGGGCGCAATCACCGCGTCTACAGCATCTGTCGCTGGCGCTGCGCCGCTCCTGAGGCCAAAGACCGCTGACCCCATTTTGACGCCAGAGGCCCAGCTAGAGGCCGCTGTCGCCGCCTTGGAGGAAGCCATGGTTGCTATTCATGGGGACGATAGTGTGCGCGTCGTACGCGACGGCAATAACTTCATCAGCGTTATCAAGCGACCGAAGCCCTATATTCGCGAGTGGCAGGGCGCTGGATACTATGAGGTGAAGATCGCTTGGAACCTAGCGCCGATCTTCCATGTCGTCCACTTCAGCGCCTTCGATGATTTCAAGGATGGCCGGTGCTTCCGTCTGGCACCGCGTGACGCCGATGAAGTCGGCATCCGCTATATGTACGAGCGCGATCTACAGCGCGCCCTTGTACGCAAGCTTTGACAGGGGAGATCGACAATGACTCACCGCAATGCCCCTCCCCGCATTTCCGCAGAGGCATTTTTTACCGACGATCTATGCCGGCTCTATCGCGTTCTCGACAATCTGGAAGAAACCGCCAACATGGCTCTCCACTACGTGCTCCGTTCCGGCGAATGGGGGCGTACGGCGAAATATCTGGAAGAGCTTCAAGAATATTTGGCTGAAGAGCGCTGCAACATCGTAAGCGATCTGCGCGAGCGCCCCAACACCGCCGATGAAGACGGCCAGAAGCGCCTCGCCATCCTCATTCAATATGAGGCGTGGTGCCGGGAATTTCACAAATCGACTTTGGCCGATCTGATCGCAAACCCGCTTTCGACTGATGCGATTTGAGGAGAGAAACCATGGGAACAAATTCTTCCGGGCCATACACCCTTGACGATATTCAGAGCGACATCATCCATCTCGGGCACCTGATAGACGAGACCATGACAAAGCTCTTGGACATCGACCATGAGTCGCTGACGCCAGACGCCAAGCACTCTATCGATCGAGCCTGCGCCTTTGTGTGGGTCGCCCGTGATCTGATCGAACGTATCGAAGGCGGCTTCTCTCGGGCACGCCACGCCGATCGCTCGCCTGCGAAGGAGGCGGTCCATGCATAATCCTGAAATCGACGATGCCTTGGGCGCCACGCTTAGTTTCCTTCATGCTCTGAAGATGGCGATCGATAGCTGCGAGGCTTTGGGTGGCGGAGGAAGCGACTATTGCGCGTTCCATCTGCTTGTAGACTCCGCTCAGGCCGGAGTTAGCAGGGCCCTCAATATCTTCGATCGCATGGGAGATGACGATGCACAGGGTGTGGAAAACCGGCCTGTGAATAATGCGGATAACGGGGAGAAGCGGCCATGAACAAGCCCTTCACCCCTAAGAGCCTAGCCGACCATTGGGAATGCTCCGAACGTCATATCCGCAAGCTCATCGCTTGCGGGGAGCTGCCGGCTTTTCGTCTTGGCGGGAAGCTTCTGAGGATCAAACCTGAAGACGTGGAGAACTTTGAAAAATGTCAGAGTGGAGACTTACGCGACTCCGAGGAGAGTTTTGCGTCACATGGGATGAGCCAGACGGCGTCCGCAGACGTTATCGCCTTGGCACCACAGACCAGAAAGAGGCGTCCCGCCTCGCCGCGTCTCGATACGCGGAGCTGACCAGGCCGAAGGGCACAACGGTCGATGATCTGTGGAAAGCCTACCTGATCGCCAAGGAAGGCCGCGCCGTGGTGGGCACCATGAAATTCACATGGAAGGCCATGAAAGACCGGTTCGGGAAAATGGAGGGGATGGCGATCACGTTGCTCGATTGCCGTGCCCACACCGACGAACGGCGGAAAGCCGGCATTCAGGACGGCACGATCCATACCGAGCTGGGGCATCTGCGCACCGTATTGGTCTGGTCGGAAAAGAACGGCCTGATCGCACGGGCACCGCACATCGAGCGGCCGGCGAAGCCTGACCCGAAGGATGGGTATCTGAAGAGGGAGGAAGTCGGAAAGCTGATCGAGGGCGCTAAGGTGCCGCATATCCGACTGGCGATCATGCTCATGATCGGTACCGGCGCTCGCAATGCCGCGGCGCTCGAACTGACTTGGGACCGGGTCGATTTCGAACAGCGCCTGATCAACCTGCGCAATCCGTTCGATCGGACGCGCAGAAAGGGCCGTGCCACTGTCCCGATGAACGAGACTTTGATGCGCGAGCTGAAGCTTTCCAAGCAGGCAGCGCTATCGCCCTACGTCATCGAGTGGGCCGGCGTGCAGGTGAAGTCGATCAAGAAGGGGCTGAAGGCTGCAGCCAAGGCCGCGAAGCTCGACGACGTGTCGCCGCATATGCTCCGGCATTCGGCCGCTGTCTGGCTTGCCGAGGACGGTCATTCGATGACGAGGATCGCTCAGTTCCTCGGGCACTCGAACAGCAGGATCACAGAAAAGGTCTATGCCCGGTACAGCCCGGAGCACCTTCGGGATCTTGCCGACACATTGGACATGACGCAGACTGGTGGAACCCCAAGGTATCGAACCTCCGACCATGTAGTTGCTGCAAATGCCAATTAAATCAATGCTCCTGCGTACGTAGTGCTCCTCAGGTTCACCGAACCTGAAAAGTGGAACGCAGTAGCAACATAGTGCCGAAAACGACGATTTACGAAGCGTAGAGTTCCCGCAATTCCGGGCATTCCGCTAGGGGGCCGAAAGTTGACATCGTAGGGGTCACAAGTTCGATCCTTGTCACGCCCACCATCCTAATTCGCTGAAAAGCAAGGCCTTTCGAGAAATCGAAAGGCCTTTTTCAT
>JBCNPI010000250.1:0-9188 GCA_039593415.1 Rhizobium sp.
CCGCCGTCGTCGCAAGCGAGGCTGCGGCTATCGCAAAGGAAAAAGCCGCCGAATATTTGAGAATGATGGATGCACGCATGAAGTCCTCCTCTCCATTGATGTGCCGCCGGCCAACAAACCGCACGGCACCCGCTTCCTCCTGAAACGGGAAAGACATGCGCGCCCAACCTTTCATTGAGCTGAAAGCAGCTTCACTCTCCTTTGTCCGCGATTCGTATCGGCAGAGGCTAACGGCCGGCGCCTGAGCAATGAAAGGGACACCGTGCAACGGGAAGCAGCGCGGCATCTTGGCATTCCTCATATCGCGACTATTTCAGATTGCGCTTTCACCAAGAGGAGGACAATCCATGAGGACCATTGCCGCGGCCCTGATTCTGATGACGATCGCACCGGGCGGGCCGGCATCGGCGATCTCCCGCTATGAATCGCTGAGCAGGACATGCGCCTCCGTGCAGCAGCTTATCGCCGACGAGCGTGCCGTAATATTGCGCTACCCCGCGCAGCACGGCGGTCTTCTTCTGTATGACCGTTATGTGGCCGACAGCCCGCAATGCGGCATATCCGGCTACGCTGCCCGCGCCTACGTACCAACGAGGGATAATTCTTTATGTCCCGTCCACAACTGTAAGCCGTCATCGATCTTCAATCCGCATTGACGCGAATTGGCTTTTCTGTGGTTTATGTGGGTGACGGAGTAATAAAATTTAACATAAAAAGACTTTTGGTTGAATTCTACCCATATTTAACGCACATTTTGCGGGCACATAGAGCCTGCGGCCTTCGTCTTGAAGTGTCGCGAGCAAGGCGGTATCCGCCAGTCCCTATTTGATAAGGAGATTGCGCAGTGAGTGCAAAAGTACCGAACCCGATCGACGCCTATGTGGGCTCTCGCGTGCGCACGCGCCGTCTTATGCTTGGTATGAGCCAGGAGCGGCTTGCCGATCAAATCGGCGTGACGTTTCAGCAGGTGCAGAAATACGAAAAGGGCACCAATCGCATCGGTGCCAGCCGGCTGCAGGCCATCGCCAGCGTACTGGCCGTGCCGGTTGCCTTCTTCTTCCAGCAGGATAATTCGCAGCCGCTGAATACAGAAGGCCTCGGCGCGATCAGCGGTCTCGAAGACCTGTCGGATTTCCTGACCTCGAAGGAAGGCCTGAACCTCAACAAGGCGTTCATGAAGATCAACGATCCCAGCATCCGCCAGTCCGTGCTGACGCTGATCAAATCGCTGGCCAGTGCTTCCGACAGCCTGCCGGACCATGTGCCGCAAGCGGCGAACGTGTCGATGAGCCTTCGCAACTGAGGCCTGCTCCAGGCAGCATGGCGCCAGAATAATTCCGGGGTAGCGCGTCGCGGTTTTTCAGGAACCGCTTCAAGAGCAATGATGGAACAGATCCCGAGAGAAGCAAGGCTGCTCTAATGGCCGCCATCGCGCGGCCGAACGCCGGCGGTAAAAATCGCAATGCATTGGCGCAAATGACGCAGGCGTGTTTCTCGGTCCGGCCAATCGCTCGGATGACCCGGTTTCGAGATCATCGCGCCGAAGATCATGTTCATCAGCATGCGCGCGCCGCTCGCGGCATCGGCAATTTCGATCATGCCGCGCCGCCGCTGCTCCGTGAGCCAGTCTGCCAGCAACTGCTGCGATGGCCTGGCGCCGTAAGTGTGTAGCAGCGTCGCAATCTCGGGAAATCGCTGCGATTCGCTGATGGCAAGGTGAATGAAAGCATCGCGTTCACGCTCCTGGACTTCATCCATCTCGATCATGAATATTTGCTCAAGCGCCTTGTCGAGCGGCAAGTCCTCATCCGCGGGCCGCGGCAGGGCCAGCATGGATGCGCGATGCTCGGCGATGATGGCCGTGAAAAGATCGGTCTTGCCCGGAAACAGCCTGTAGAGGGTCTGCTTCGAAATCCGGCATCGGGCGGCAACGAGATCCATCGTCGTACCACCGTAACCAAGTTCGTAGAATGTAGCACGCGCCTCCGCGACGATCTCCGCGCGGCGCGCGTCGTCGTTCATGGTTTTCGGGCGGCCACGCGGGCGGCGTTTGGCGACCTGCTCGGCCTTGGCTGCTCGTTCTTTTGTCAGCACTTCCGTCTTGACCCAACAGCCGAATGCGATTGACATTTCACGCAGTACAAATATTTTCCGTACGACTTGGTACTATAAATAAGGCAACAGGAAATAGCAACGTGCGAAAGCCCGCTCCTCCCACTTCTGCACCCGCATATCCGATGGCATCCGCTAGCCTTCTGGCCACCCGAACCTCGATGATCGCCGCAGGCATTGCGGCCACATTGCTGCTTGCCGGCTGCAACGAACAGAAAGCCGCCCAGAGCAACGCGCCGGCCGTCAAGACCGAAGTCAGCGCCATGGCGCTGCATCCGCAATCCGTTGCGATTACCGCCGAGTTGCCGGGGCGCACGGCCGCCTATCTCATCGCTGAAGTGCGGCCGCAGGTCGGCGGCATCATTCGCAGCCGCAACTTCAAGGAAGGCAGCGAGGTCAATGCGGGCGATGTGCTCTATGAAATCGACCCCGCCTCATATCAGGCATCCTATGACAGCGCCACGGCCGCCCTGCAGAAGGCGGAAGGGGCCGTGCCGAGCGCTCAGTCGAAAGTCGACCGCTACAAGAGCCTGACGGCGCAGGACGCAGTCAGCAAGCAGAATCTGGACGACGCGCTTTCCGCCTTGGCTCAGGCGAATGCCGATGTCGCATCCGCGAGAGCGGCCCTTGAGACAGCGCGCATCAATCTCGACTACACCAAGATGCGCGCGCCGATCGGCGGCCGTGTCGATGCTTCGGCGGTCACCGTCGGCGCCCTCGTCACCGCCGAACAAACGACGGCGCTGACCACCATCCGGCAGCTCGATCCGATCAATGTCGACGTCACGCAATCGAGCACCAATCTGCTCGAATTCCGTCGCGCCATCGCCGATGGTCGGCTGAAGACCAGCGGCGATAACGTCTCTGTGCATCTGACGCTCGAAGATGGCAGCCAGTACAAGGAAACCGGCAAGCTGGAATTTGCCGAATCTTCCGTCGCTGAAACCGTCGGAACCATCACGGTGCGCGCGGTCTTCCCCAATCCCGATCGTGTTCTGCTGCCCGGCATGTATGTGCGCGCGACCATTCAGGAAGGCATTGCCGAAAACAGCTTCCTGGTGCCGCAGCGTGCCGTGACGCGCAACACGAAGGGCGAACCTATCGCCATGTTCGTGACAGCCGAAGGCAAGGTACAGCAGCGGGTCCTCAAGGTGGAGCGCAGCATCGGCAACAGCTGGCTGGTGAATAAGGGCATATCCGATGGCGATCGCGTTGTCGTCGAAGGCGTCCAGCGCATCCGTGACGGGCAGGAAGTCAATGTCTCTCCTGTGACCATCGATGATGCCACCGGCGAAGTGAAGCAGGCCGCCGCCGATAACAAGTCCACGGAACAGGCCGAACTGGAAAAGACCGATACCAAAGCCGCCTCCGGCGCTCAGAAGTGAGGTGGTTCAATGTCTCGTTTCTTCATTGACCGGCCGATCTTTGCCTGGGTTATCGCCATCGTCATCATGCTGGCGGGCGCGCTGTCGATCCTTACCCTGTCGATCTCGCAATATCCGCAGATCGCCCCTACCACGGTGAGCATCTCCGCGACCTATTCGGGTGCAGACGCCGCAACCGTCGAAAACTCGGTGACCAAGGTCATCGAGCAGGGCATGACGGGTATCGACAACCTCGACTACATGACGTCGACTTCGACCTCGACGGGCCAAGCATCGATCTCGCTGACGTTTAACAACAAGGCGGATTCCGACGTTGCGCAGATGCAGGTGCAGAACAAGCTGCAGCTCGTCACCGCGCAATTGCCGACAACCGTTCAGACGAGCGGTATCGTCGTTTCCAAATCGACTTCGAACTTCCTCATGGTCGTCGGTTTCGTGTCGACGGACGGCAAGCTCAATTCAAACGACCTCGCCGACTATGTTTCGAGCACGCTCAACGATACGCTGAAACGTATCGAAGGCGTCGGCAACACGCAGATTTTCGGCTCCGGCTATGCGATGCGCATCTGGGTGGACCCCGACAAGCTCGCCAAGTACCAGCTGATGGTGAGCGATGTCACCACCGCGATCCAGGCACAGAATTCGCAGGTTTCGGCAGGTCAGCTCGGTGCCCTGCCCCAGCGCAAGGGCCAGCAGCTCAACGCGACGGTAACCGCCAAGAGCCGCCTGCAGACGCCCGAGCAATTCGAAAACATCATTCTCAAGAGCCAATCCAACGGCTCGCTCGTCCGTCTCAACGATGTCGCCACCGTCGAACTCGGCGCGGAAAGCTATACGACCTCGAGCACCTATAACGGCCATCCCTCGGCCGGTCTCGCCGTCATGCTCGCCTCCGGCGCCAATGCCATCAACACGGCGGAAGCGGTCAGGACGACCATCAACAATCTGAAGCAGACCCTGCCGCCGAATGTCGAAGTGGTCTATCCCTACGATACGACGCCCTTCGTGAAACTGTCGATCGAGGATGTGGTCAAGACGCTGTTCGAAGCCATCGTGCTCGTCTTCATCGTCATGTTCATCTTCCTGCAGAACATCCGCGCCACGCTGATTCCGACGCTTGCCGTCCCGGTCGTTCTGCTTGGCACCTTCGGCGTACTCTCCCTCTTCGGCTATTCGATCAATACATTGACCATGTTCGGCATGGTGCTCGCCATCGGCCTTTTGGTCGACGACGCCATCGTCGTCGTCGAAAACGTCGAGCGCGTGATGGAGGAAGAGGGATTGTCGCCGCGCGAGGCGACGATCAAGTCGATGGAGGAAATCACCGGCGCGCTGATCGGCATCGCCACGGTTCTGTCGGCCGTGTTCATTCCGATGGCTTTCTTCTCCGGCTCCGTCGGCATCATCTACCGCCAGTTCTCGGTTACGATCGTCTCGGCGATGATCCTATCCGTCATCGTCGCCCTGATCCTGACGCCGGCCCTTTGCGCCACAATTCTCAAAAAGCCGAAGCATGGGGCCAAGGAGAAGGGCCTCTTCGGCTGGTTCAACCGCAACTTCGATCGGGCGACGCACCGCTACCAGCGCGGCGTTCACGGCATGATCCGTCTCAGCATCGTCTTCCTGCTGGTATTCGTCCTGATCGGCGGCGGCGTCGCCTATCTGTTCAACCGCCTTCCCAGCTCCTTCCTGCCGGACGAAGACCAGGGTATCCTGCTGACCGCAATCCAGCTTCCGCCAGGCGCCACGGATTCCCGTACCTGGACCGTGCTCAACCGGGTCAAGGACTACTATCTCAATAACGAGAAGGATTATGTCGAAGGCGCATTCGCAGTTGCCGGCTTCGGCTTCAGCGGCCAGGGCCAGAATGTCGGGATCGTCTTTGTCAGGTTGAAGGATTTCGATCAGCGCCAGACGCCGCAATCGAAGGCACAGGCCATTGCCGGTCGCGCCATGGGCGCCTTCTCGAAGATCAAGGACGGCAGCGTTTTCGCGCTGGCACCGCCGGCGATCCCGGGCTTCGGAAGCTCGAGCGGCTTCGACTTCTTCATCAAGGATATCAATGGCGCCGGCCATGCCGCACTCATCCAGGCGCGCAACCAGTTGCTCGGCGCGGCCGCCAAGAATCCGAAACTCTTCGGCACCCGTCCGAACGGCCAGGAAGATACGCCGCAATATTCCGTCAATATCGACCAGGAAAAGGCGAGCGCGCTCAACATCACGCTCTCCGACATCGACGCCACACTGTCGACGGCATGGGGCGGCACCTACGTCAACGACTTCATCGATCGCGGCCGCGTGAAGAAGGTTTACGTGCAGGCGGACAAGAATTTCCGCATGCAGCCCGAGGACTTCGGCCGCTGGTACGTGCGTAATTCCGGTGGCGACATGGTGCCGTTCTCCGCCTTCTCGAACGGCCAATGGACCTATGGTTCGCCGCGTCTGGAACGCTATAACGGCTCGTCGGCTGTCGAAATCCAGGGTGCTGCGGCACCGGGCGTTTCGTCGGGCGACGCCATGAACGAGATCGACAAGATCATGGCAAGCCTGCCGCCGGGCTTCAGCCATGAATGGACCAGCCTGTCAGCCCAGGAAAAACTCTCCGGCAACCAGGCAAGCCAGCTATATGCCATCTCGATCCTGGTTGTCTTCCTGGCGCTCGCCGCCCTCTACGAAAGCTGGTCGATCCCGCTTGCCGTCATGCTGTCGGTGCCGATCGGCATCTTCGGTGCCTTGCTGGCGGCAACCCTCTTCGGTCAGTCGAACGACGTCTACTTCAAGGTCGGCCTGCTGACAACAATCGGTTTGGCGGCCAAGAACGCCATCCTAATCGTCGAATTCGCCATCGAGCAGCAAAACCAGGGCAAGAACCTGATCGACGCGACGCTGATAGCGGCAAGGCAGCGCCTGCGGCCGATCCTGATGACCTCGCTCGCCTTCATCCTCGGCGTTCTGCCGCTGGCAATCGCCAACGGTGCGGGATCGGGCAGCCAGAATTCGATCGGCATCGGCGTCATGGGCGGCATGATCTCGGCGACCGTTCTCGGCGTCTTCTTCATCCCGCTGCTCTTCGTCTCGGTGCGCCGCGTCTTCAAGGGCAGGATTGGTCCGGTGACCACACAGGAAACGCCGGCGCCGGACGCCGGTGCCACACACTAGGGTCGGATGATTTTAGGTCGAATCGACCTAAGATCTGAATCCGCCCTGGAAACAAAGAAATAGAGCATGATGTCGTCCGAAAGCCGATCACACTTTTCGGCATCATGCTCTTAAGCGCTTCCAGGAAAAGTGCGTAGCGGTTTTCCGTCCGGAATGCGCTGGGAAACAACGGGATAGAGCGTTTTCGCGATCGAAGAAAAGCGGAAATGATGTGGCGAAATACCGCCCGCCCTCTGCATCAAAAAGCGGGCGTTGCTCGTGATCGAACCCAAGGGGCTGCCGCGATAATGCGGCAGCCCCTTTGTTTTAATGTCGTGGGAGCCGAAGGAATTTCCCGTGCATGGGGGCGTAACGCATGTGGGGCACCGTCGGCGTCGCAGGGACCTTCTCCCCAGGCGGAGAAGGGTGCGCGGCGGCTGTCAATGGAGTTGAGATCGGCTCAGCTCGATACGGCAGGTGCCGGCGCCACAGGCTGCGGCTTCGGCGACCACTTCGCATGCAGCTTCGCGAGCATCAGATAGATGATCGGTGTCGTGTAGAGCGTCAGCACCTGTGATACGACGAGACCGCCGACGATGGTGACGCCAAGCGGACGGCGCAGCTCCGCGCCCGGGCCAGTGGCGATGATCAGCGGGATAGCGCCCATCAGCGCCGCGAGCGTCGTCATCAGGATCGGCCTGAAGCGCTTCAGGCACGCCTGGTAGATCGCCTCCTCCGAAGACAGGCCGAGCGTGCGTTCGCCCTGCAGGGCGAAATCCACCATCATGATGCCGTTCTTCTTGACGATGCCGATCAAAAGAATGATGCCGATGAAGGCGATGATGGTCAGCTCCGTGCCACTGATGGCCAGCGCCAGCAGCGCGCCGAGGCCAGCAGACGGAAGCGTCGAGATGATCGTCAGCGGATGCGCCAGGCTTTCATAGAGAATGCCGAGAACGATGTAGACCGTCAGCAGCGCCGCCAAAAGCAGCAATGGCTGGCTACCTGACGATTGCGTGACGCTCGCCGCATCGCCGGCAAAATCGGCATGCAGCGTATCGGGCAGATGCATGTCCAGCACCGCCTTCTGGATGGCGTCGTTTGCGACCTGCAGCGGCGTGTTGAGCGCCAGATTGTAGGAAATGGTGACGGCGGGATATTGCCCCTGATGATTGACGACCAGCGGTGCCAGCGTCCGGTCGATCGACGCGACGGCGCTGAGCGGCACCTGGGTTCCGCCGGACGCCGGCACATAGAGCTTCGAGATATCGTGCGGAGCGAGCGCATAATTCGGATCTGCCTCCAGCACGACGCGATATTGGTTGCGCTGCGTATAGATCGTCGAAATCTGCCGTTGTGCAAACGCATTGTTCAGGGCTGCATCGATGGACTGAATACTGACGCCGAGCTGGGATGCCGTACGGCGATCGATATTGACGGTCGCCTGCAGTCCGTTGGGCTGTCTGTCGGTCGCGACGTCGGTCAACTGGGAAAGGGCTTGCAGCCGCAGCAGCACCTTGGGTGCCCACTCCACCAGTTCGTCGTAGTTCGGGCTCCAGAGGGTGAATTGATACTGGGATTGAGATTGGCGTGCGCCCGCGCGGATATCGCCCGGCGAAAACAGGAACGTACTGAGCCCTGGGACGGCCATGAGCTGCTTGCGAAGCCGATCGATGACCTCGGCCGTCGGCGCCCGCTGCGATTCCGGCTTGAGCGAGATGAAGAGCTGCCCGCGGTTGACGGAGCTGGCAAAACCGCCGCCGCCCACGGAAGAGCCGAGGCCCGACACTGCCGGATCCCGCGCAGCGATATCCGCAGCCTGCTGCTGCAGTTTGACCATGGCCGGGTAGGAAATATCGGTCGCCGCCTGTGTTCCGCCCTGAATGAACCCAGTGTCGTCCTGCGGAATGAAACCCTTTGGCACCTTGACGTAGAGATAGCCCGACATGACCACGCAGGCGATGATGACGAGCACGGAAAGCACGCGATGGTGCAGCACGGCCCGCAGCGTGCGACCATAAAAGCCGATGATCGCGCCCAATGTGCCCTCGACGATACGGCCGAAATGGCCGGGCGGGGCGTGGATATCATGCTGGCGAAGGCGATGGCCGCAGATCATCGGCGTGAGGGTGAGGGACACGAGTGTCGAAACGACGATGGTGAAGCCGAGTGTCAGTGAAAAGGTCTGGAAGAAGCGGCCGACGATGCCGCCCATGAAGAATAGCGGTATGAAGGCGGCGAGCAGCGAAAGGCTGATCGAAACTACCGTAAAGCCAATCTGCTTCGCTCCTTCAAGAGCTGCCCGCATCGGCTTCATGCCGGTTTCCAGATTGGCGTAGATGTTTTCGATCATGACGATGGCGTCGTCGACGACGAAGCCGACGGACACGGCAAGCGCCATGAGGGAAAGGTTGTCGATGGACAAACCGAAGAGCCACATCGCGGCAAAGGTGCCCGCCAGGGAAAGCGGGACGGTGACGCCGGCGGCAAAGGTCGGCGTTGCGCGCCGCAGGAAGACGAAGACTACGACCATGACAAGGCAGATCGGGGCAA
>JBCNPI010000251.1:0-9163 GCA_039593415.1 Rhizobium sp.
GCACCTTTGCCCGACGCGCTCCTTATGCCTCGGGCGTGCTAATGTTACTGATTGCGCTCTATATGGGGTATTCGGGCATCATCGGCTTGGAGCGGGATCATGCTCCCGAAGCAGCCTCGATCAGTGCGACGCCCCGCACCTAAACTGGCTTGCCGGCCGCGGAGCTTCTGCGGCCGGTGCGTTCCAACGAACGGGTAGACTACGTTGTGATCGGGCCATTGCTACGACAACCACGGGCATGACGTACATCACGACGGTCATAATCATTCCGACCTGCTTGGCTTGAGCTACGCTGAATGCCGCCGGAACCTATCGGCGCGATCGCTATGACGGCCTTCAGCGCTCGGGGGCCGTTCTTTTTTCCGGGCAGTTTCAGCCAGATAGGACCAAATGCACCGGGCTTGGTGGCAACGATATTGCGTGGCTCGCGCATTTTGCGGTTGCCAGTAGCATTCCTTTGCATTAGCCATCGTTTCAATGATTCAAGGATTATTGAAATATGGATCGATATCAAGCCCTCGTCGCATTCGGCGCGCTGTCCCAGGAGACCCGTCTGCGCATCATCCGCATGCTGGTGGTCGCAGGCCCTGACGGCTTGGCCGCAGGCAAGATCGCCGAGAAGGCGGAGGTATCGCCGTCGAACATCTCCTTCCATCTGAAAGAGCTGGAACGGTCGGGCTTGATCGCGCAGCAACGGGAATCCCGATCGATCATCTACACG
Organism: Rhizobium sp.; assembly: GCA_039593415.1. Lineage (GTDB taxonomy): Bacteria > Pseudomonadota > Alphaproteobacteria > Rhizobiales > Rhizobiaceae > Rhizobium. Next base: position 722 of record JBCNPI010000251.1, read on the forward strand.
GCAAACTACGAAGCGCTCGGTGGACTTGTCCGCTTCCTGATGGAAGACTGCTGCTCGGCGCATCCCGAGATCTGCGCACCGGCTGCTGCGGTCGCTCCCTGTTGCGCGCCCAAACTGGAGGAGAAACTGCAATGAACGCCGATCACGTTTACAACGTCCTCTTTCTCTGCACGGGCAATTCCGCCCGTTCGATCCTGGCGGAATCGATCCTTAACGCTGAGGGGAAGGGTCGCTTCAAGGCCTATTCGGCCGGCAGCCAGCCCAAGGGCGAGGTCAACCCGCATGCCCTGAAGGAGCTGGAAGCGCTCGGCTATCCGTCGACCGGCTTCCGCTCGAAAAGCTGGGATGAGTTCGCCGAACCTGGTGCACCCCACATGGACGTCATCATTACCGTCTGCGACAACGCCGCCGGCGAAGCTTGCCCGGTCTGGCTCGGCCACCCGGCGACGGCCCATTGGGGCATCGAGGACCCCGCCGCCGTCGAAGGCAGCGAGATCGAGAGGGCCCGTGCCTTTGCGCAGGCCGCCCGCGTCCTCAAAAACCGGATCATGTCCTTTATCAGCTTGCCGCTCGCTTCCATCGACCGGCTCGCATTGGAATCGCACCTGCGCCAGATCGGCGCCATGGAAGGCGCCAGCATCAGGCAACCGAAGGCAAGCTGATGCAAGGGTTCGATCTCCGACGCCGGCTGGTTGCCGAGACGCTTGGGACCGCGATGCTGGTTGCGACCGTCGTCGGATCCGGCATCATGGCAACATCGCTGACACAGGATGTTGGGCTGGCATTGCTCGCCAACACATTTGCAACCGGGGCCATCCTCGTGGTGCTGATCACCGTGCTTGGACCGATCTCGGGAGCCCACTTCAATCCTGCGGTCTCGCTGATCTTCGCGATCTCCCGGGCGTTGCCAAAGGGCGATCTCGTCGGCTATGTGCTGGCACAGATCGGCGGCGGCGTGGTTGGGACAATCGCGGCGCACCTGATGTTCGGCCTGCCGGTTATCGAATTGTCGGAAAAGGTCCGGACTGGCGGTGCGCAGTGGTTCTCCGAGGGCGTTGCGACCTTCGGGCTGCTGGCGGTAATTCTCGGAGGCATCAAATTCGAGCAGAAGACGGTGCCGTGGCTGGTCGGGCTCTACATCACCGCCGCTTACTGGTTCACCGCCTCGACGTCATTCGCGAATCCAGCCGTCGCGCTCGCTCGATCACTGACAAACACCTTCTCAGGCATTCGCCCGATCGATCTGCCGGGCTTCTGGGTTGCGGAGATTGCCGGAGCCATTGCCGCACTCGTGCTGTTTACCTGGCTCCTGCGGCCATCCGCCTCGGCAATAGTCTCATCGGAAGCGAAGCTGTAAACGCTACCGTCTGCCGCAATTCGGACTACACGAGGCGCATGGGCTGCTGTCGCCGTTGATGTCCAACCACCAGCGAGCCGAAAGTATAGAAGCCGCTTTCATCCCAGCGATCGCAAAGCGGAAGCAAGGTTTACCATCCCCGCAACGCCAATCAGGCGGCTGGCTCCTTATCATCGGCGCTGCTGAGTTCGGCCGTTCGGTAATGAGAGCCGGCGGCGATAGTCTGATGAAACATCGGAGCGAGAGACGAGTTCTCCTTATCGGCAAGATGAGGAGATTTCAGAGATGAGCTGGACAGGCACTTGGCGCAATGAATATGGATCAACGCTAACAATTGTCGACGATCGGGACGGACTGATCAGAGGCACATTCGAAACCGCCCTCCGGGATAGCGCATTTTACGGCCAGGAACTACGAGCCACCGGCATCTGGTTCGATGATTGCGTCAATTTCGCCTTTGGAATGAGTGGAGAAGGCCTGACTTCGATCTGCTCATTCACCGGAATGCTGCGCGAGAACAAACTCCACACGGTCTGGCATGTCGTGACCAGCACAAAAGCTGGTCATTCGGGCCAGATTGAGAAGCTGGGATGGGCCCATTCTGTCCAGACGAACGCCGATACGTTCGAGCGGGTCGCCTGAGATGCAGATGCTCGGCGAGGCTAATTGGCCTTTCCGCTACGCGCCCACCGATCGGACAGTTCGAACATCTTTATTTTCAGGAACTGTGCAAAGCCGGTTCGCATCACGTTTTCAGCGATCGTATTCAGTCTGGAAATTCGGCTCCTTCTCCACCAATTTCGGCAGGAACAGGCCAGTCGGCGCGACGAAGGCATCGGACCATTGAGAGCGGATCAGATATGACGGCCGGTAACTGGATCTCCCGAGCGAACCCGGCGGAAAACGACCGAAACGCCACGAGATTGATTTCCGGAACCCCGATCAAAACAGGCACAGAAAGCTCCATTGCGCGAGCCATCAGCGATCGGAAACCGCCACCTTCGGCTTCGGTTTTGCCAAATTTGCTCAGTACCAGAAGATCGGTTTTGCTGGAGAGCCCCTCCGCCGCCGCCTCGCATGCAAGAAGCAATTGATCGGTATCGAGGACACATCCCCGCGCTTCAGGCCCCCGATCCTCGGATATTCCAAAAAGCCTGCCGGTCGAAAGGTCCCTGACATACATGTCGCATTTGACGCGATCGGGCCGCGATTTGCTATGCTGGATGAGACCGGCCAATCGTATTCTCTTATCGGTCATCATGTTGGCGACCGTCCGCAGAAATTTCTCGAAATCCGCCCCTTTCGAATAGACGACAGCGGTAATGGGATAGTTGAAGCGATCAAGCCGCATCGGTGGTTCCTTCGGATTGGCCTTCATTGGATGGCGGAGCGTCTCGATTACACTCACCGTTCAAAACACATTGGGTCGAAAGGAAGGATCTTCAGGCTCGTGCCGACCTCAACCGACGCACACGTATCCGGCACGATAGCCACGGCATTAGCCGAAACAAGCGTCATCATTCTGTGGGATCCCTCCGGGCCGGCGCGATCGGCGATCAATCTGCCATTCCTGTTTGCAAGTCTGACAGGCAGCAGCTCGGTACGACCCGGCTTATGGCCGAAAGCAACGGCCATTTCCGCAATGAGGGGCCGAAACTCCGTCTGCCCGAGAAAGGCTCTGATCATCGGCCGTATGAAGGCGAGCGCGCCGAAAGCGGCGGCTTGCGGATTTCCCGGCAGCCCGATGAAACACGCATCTCCAACTTTGCCGAAGCCGACCGGCTTGCCGGGCTTCACGGCGACTCTAACGATATCAAGTCGACCGCCAGCGCCAGCAACAGCGTCGCACACATGATCCTCCTCGCCGGCGGACATCCCCGCAGTCGTGATCACGAGATCCGCTTCTTGACTGAGCGCCGTCAAGGCCTTCGTGATTACAGCCGGATCATCGGGTACGCTCTGAAGGCTGACGGAAGTATTGGGGTGTTCCAGAAGAGCAGCGAGCATTGGGCCGTTGGCGTCATGGATCGCGCCGGGTGTAAGCGGCTCGTGAGCAGCGCGAAGTTCCGATCCTGTTGTGAGAACGGCTATCCGTAAGGTGCGGATAGCCCGCACCGTGGTGATCCCCAGGGCTGCTAGCAGGGCGATCTCGGTCCAGCCAATAACACGTCCAGCCTCAAGAACCGTGTCACCTTCCGACACGTCTTCTCCGGCCTTGCGAATGTGCCCGCCGGGACGAATGCCGGACCGAAACTGCACGATATCGCCGCTTCGAGTGACATCCTCCTGGATAACGACTGTATCGGCGCCCAGCGGCAAGGCGGCCCCTGTCATGACGCGATGAGCCGTGCCCTGCAAAAACACGCCCGGGACATCCCCAGCCTTCGTAATGCCGCTTACCGGAAGGGTGGAAGGCGAACCGTCTTCACGAAGGCAAACGGCGTATCCATCCATTGCGGCCTGATCAAAGCGCGGAAGCGCATGCGGCGCCTTGATGGGAACGGCCAGAACGCGGCCCACTGCGCTGGCCACCGAAATCTCTTCCTGTCGATCGATCGGCTTGACGAGTTTCACGGCTTCATTACATGCCGCCTCGAAAGACACCATACCGGCAACGGCAGGAAAACACCTATCATGCGGTGGAGCGAGCGTCATGGCAACCTTCCTCGGGCAAGACCTTGTTCAGAATGGCGCGAACCGCGGCAAGGCCCGGATCCTCGGAACGATTCATGATGCCGATCAGCTGCACGAAATGATCGTCGGATGCCGTTTCCATGAACGAGCGGATGATCGTCGCAAAGTAGCTTGCCGGCTCCATCGCTTCCAGAGCGGCTGCGTTTTCGAGCCGTTTGGCCAGCCCTTCCACGCCAAGAGCATCGATCAGCCTTTCGACGGTTTGGGGATTATCGAGGCTGGCGAGTAGCGTTCCGAACACGGCTTTTCCTCACTGTACCAGAGGGGTCGCGGCACCCTTGAGGGCGATTCCCCGGATGTCGGCACGGCCTACGAGCAGCGAAATATATTGCGCCGTCGCCTGCCGGCGGACATGTTCCTCGAGATAGGTGGCGATCTGTTCCTTGACTGCTTCGAACGGCAAGAGCGAACCCTCGATCTTGCGAACGAGGCGGATGAGATGAACCCCATAGCGGCTTTCGACGGGCGCCGAGATTTCCCCGACGGCAAGTTCGATCAATGCTGTTTCGAATTCCGGTGTCGTTTCTCCCAGACTGATCTGCCCGAGGCTGCCGCCGACCTCGCGGGAAGGGCAGTCGGAACAGTCTCGAGCCAATTCGGCAAAGCGCTCCGGCTCGCGCTTCAGAAGGCCGGCAAGCGAGGCCAGCCGTTCCCGCGCCTCGGCGAAAGCGTCGGCATCCTGCCGCGGCGCGGCAATCAGGATATGATCCGCCTCGAAAAGCGGCGGCGTCACGAAACGCTTGCGGTTATTGTCATAGAAGCGGCGCAACACCTCTTCGTCTGCCGCAGGAGTCTGCACTTCCCGCTCAAGAAGGGCACGCAGCAGTGCGTCTTCGTCGGTTTCGACGCGCCCCTCGGCGTCGGCCTGTGGCTCAATCGGAATACCCAGACGCTGCGCCTCTTCCAAAAGCAGATGGCGAACGATAAGCGCCCGCGTCGCAGCATGCCACGCAGCGCCTGGATTGTCGGCCGGGAAATTCTGCGTCTCGGGGGCAATATCCTTGCGGGAGATCGGCACGCCGTTGACGCTGACCGGCGGCATGACGCCTGCGCCGGCCGCCCGACTTGACCGGTGGTCATGCCGGTGCTCGTGTTTGTCTCCAGGCTGTGCGCCAGTGCGGTCGATGATGATGGAAACCATGGTCACTCCCCCGGATGTCTATAGGAACGCGACGGATGACGCCCGCGATCGAAGCGGCTCCGCACCACCTGATAGCCGGGGCGCCCGAGATACCAGATCGGCGCGCTCCAGACATGAACCAGGCGGGTGAACGGAAACAGCAGGAAGACCGTCATGCCCAGCAACAGGTGCATTTTGAAGATGGGATGCACATCCGCGACGTAGGCGGCCGCCGCCGGCTGCAAGGTCAAAATGCCCTGCGCCCAGTTCATGAACTTCACCATCTCATGACCGTCCATGTGGTGAAGCGATACGAAGATGGTGGAGAGGCCGAGCGTCAGCTGCAGCCATAAAATGAGGAGGATCGCCATATCCCCGAAGCTCGAGGTCGCGCGGATGCGCGGATCGAAGAAGCGGCGATGAGCGAGAAGCGTGATGCCTATGAAGCAGGCGATGCCGGCAACGCCACCAACGGCGATCGCAAGTCCCTGCTTGAAGCTGTGTGGGATTCCCAGCGCGTCGAAAATCGCAATCGGCGTCAGCAAGCCGCCGGCGTGGCCGACGAAGATTACCAGAATGCCGATATGAAAGAGGTTGGAACCCCAACGCAGCTGCTTGCGCCGCAGCAACTGCGAAGAGCCGGTCTTCCAGGTATATTGCTCGCGGTCGAAGCGGATGAGGCTGCCAAGCAGGAAGACGGTGAGGCAAAAATAGGGATACCAGCCAAAGAGTGCGGAATTGATCGTCTCGGACATGATCTTCCTCTTTCAATGGACGTTGCTGCGCACATCGCGATGTGCGGCTCGCAGCCGGGTTTGGAGCCTTTCGGTGGAACAGCCATCCATGGCACCGCTTCCAGGGCCAAAGGTGACGGCTGTCTCTTCCCATTCCGCATCGAGCGAGGCGAGATCGGCCGCCTCTCCCTTGGAGAGATCCGGTTCGCCGGACGCATCGAGCGGGACGCCCGCAATGACTCGAATGGCCGTTAACACGGCCGCATAGGGCGAAACTCTTGAAACCAGGCGCTCTTCAAGCGCGCCCAGGATATGGGCAGTCTCGGAGAGGAGGCTGAGCGCCTCGCCGAGCGGCTTCGTCGACAGATATTCGAGGAAGAGCGGCAGATAATCCGGAAGTTCATTGGCCTGGAGTTCCAGTCCGTCCTTTTCATAAAGAGCAGCAAGATCGACCATGGCCTGGCCGCGGTCGCGGCTTTCGCCATGCACATGCTCAAAGAGATGAAGCGAAAGGCGCCGGCTCCTGTCGAACAGCTCGACATAACGCTCCTGCAGTTCGAAGAGATCGAGCGATGCAAGATCGTCAAGAAGCGGGCGAAGTGCCGATGCGGCGGAAGGCGGCATGAGTTCCTCTGCGGCGATCGCCTCTTTTATCTCCGCCACGGCGGCACAGAGTTCCTCTGACGGATAGGTCAGGAGTGCGGAGAGTGCACGGAAGGTAAGCACTGCTTGTCTCTCGGTCATTATGCAATCTCCATCGGGTTCTTGGCCTTCTTGTGCGGCTTCGCGCCGAAGAGGTTGGTCTCGCTTGAGCCGCCGGAACAGCCGTTGCCAAAGGAGAAGCCGCAAGAGCCTCGCAGGTCGTAGGCATCCTCGCTCCATTCGCGGTGCGCCGTCGGGATGACGAAACGATCCTCGTAATTGGCGATCGCCATGATCCGGTACATGTCTTCGATATCGGCGCCGGTGAGCCCGACATTCCGAGCAATACGCTCGTCGATGCGGCCGTCGATGGATTTGGCGCGCATGTAACCGCGCATGGCAAGCATGCGCTCCAGCGCCAGCGCCACGGGCTCCTCGTTACCTGCGGTCAGGAGGTTGGCGAGATATTGCAGCGGAATGCGCAGCGAACGAACGTCCGGCATATCGCCATTCAGGCCCATCTTGCCGGCGGACGCCGCCGATTGGATGGGGGATAGCGGCGGCACATACCAGACCATCGGCAGGGTGCGATATTCGGGATGCAGCGGGAAGGCGACCTTCCAGTCCATCGCCATCTTCCAGATCGGCGAAACGACGGCAGCCTCGAGCCATGCCTCCGGCACGCCGTCAGCGCGCGCCTGGGCGATCACCTTCGGATCCTTCGGGTCGAGGAAGAGATCGAGCTGAGCCTGGTAGAGATCCTTCTCGTTCGGCGCGCTTGCGGCCGCCTCGATGCGGTCGGCATCGTAGAGCAGAACGCCGAGATAGCGGATGCGTCCGACGCAGGTTTCCGAGCAGACTGTCGGCTGGCCGGCCTCGATACGAGGATAGCAGAAGATGCACTTTTCCGACTTACCGGACGACCAGTTGTAATAAATCTTCTTGTAAGGGCAGCCGGAAATGCACATGCGCCAGCCACGGCACTTGTCCTGGTCGATGAGCACGATACCGTCCTCTTCGCGCTTGTAGATGGCGCCTGAGGGACAGACGGCGGCACAGGCCGGGTTGAGGCAGTGCTCGCACAGCCGCGGCAGGTACATCATGAAGGTGTTTTCGAACTGGCCGTAGATCTCCTTCTCGATCCCCTCGAAGTTCACGTCCTTGGAGCGCTTCTCGAATTCGCCGCCCAGGATTTCCTCCCAGTTCGGACCCCATTCGATCTTCTCGATACGCTCGCCCGAAATCAGCGACCGCGGGCGCGCGGTCGGGAAAGCCTTCGATTCCTTTGCCGTATGCAGATGGTCATAATCGAAGGTGAAGGGTTCATAGTAGTCGTCGATCTCCGGCAGGTCGGGATTGGCGAAGATATTGGCAAGGACACGCCATTTTGCACCGATCTTCGGCTCGATCTTGCCGTTGCGCTTACGCCGCCAGCCGCCGTTCCATTTCTCCTGATTTTCCCATTCGCGGGGATAGCCGACGCCGGGCTTCGTTTCGACATTGTTGAACCAGGCATATTCGACGCCCTCCCGGCTGGTCCAGACATTCTTGCAGGTCACAGAACAGGTATGGCAGCCAATACATTTATCGAGGTTGAGAACCATCGCAATCTGGGCACGGATCTTCATTCTGCAGCCTCCTTCTGAGCATTGGTTGCAAGCGGCTCTTCCAGCCAATCGACCTTGGACATCTTGCGCACGACGACGAACTCATCGCGGTTGGAGCCGACGGTGCCGTAATAGTTGAAACCGTAGGCAAGCTGGGCATAACCGCCGATCATATGGGTCGGCTTCAGGACAGTGCGGGTCACCGAATTATGGATGCCGCCGCGGTTGCCGGTCAGTTCCGAGCCGGGGGTGTTGATGATCTTCTCCTGGGCGTGATACATCAGCGCC
>JBCNPI010000252.1:0-9048 GCA_039593415.1 Rhizobium sp.
GGCGATCTTGATGCCGAAGCCTTCGAGGCCGACATAGTGCCGTTCGCGGCTGGTGAGCAGCTTGATCGAGCTGACGCCGAGATCCTTCAGGATCTGTGCGCCGAGGCCGATTTCCAGCCATTCGCTGTCTCGCGCCTGTGCCTCGGCATGGCTTTCACGCTCGGCCTGGCGCGCCTTGCGGCCATTGTCGAAATGACCGACGCCGACGGAGCCTTCGCGAAGATAGACGATGATGCCACGACCTTCCTCGGCGATCTTCTTCATGTAGAAATCGACCGGGCGGCGCTTGCCGAACAGATCCTCGGCGACGTTTTCCGGATGCAGACGCACCGGGATATCGACGCCGTCGCGGATATCGCCGAAGACCACGGCGAGATGCTGCATCGGGTCCCAGGGCAGGGAATAGGTATGTGCCCGCGCCTTGCCGAACGGCGTCTCGATGTCGAAGCTCGTTCCGAGCTCGATCAGTGTTTCCTTCCGCTGGCGATAGGCGATGAGGTCGGCAACGGAAACGAGCTTGAAGCCGTTTTGCTCGGCGAATTCCACCACCTGCTGGCCGCGTGTCACCGTGCCGTCGTCATTGACGAGCTCGCTGATGACGCCGATCGGCGGCAGGCCGGCAAGCTTGCAGAGGTCGACCGCGGCCTCCGTATGGCCCGAGCGCATCAGTACGCCGCCTTCCCGTGCCACCAACGGGAAGATATGTCCGGGACGGACGAAATCTGTGGGCCCGACATTGGGATTGGCGAGGTTTCGCACCGTCAGGGTACGGTCGTCGGCGGAAATGCCGGTGGTTGTGCCGTGCTTGAAATCGACGGAGACGGTGAAGGCCGTCGTATGGGCCGAATCGTTTTCCGCTACCATGGCGTTGAGGTTCAGCCGCTTGGCCTCCTCGCGCGGCATCGGCGTGCAGACGATGCCGGAGGTGTGCCGGACGATGAAGGCCATCTTTTCCGGTGTGCAGTGAACGGCGGCAACGATCAGATCGCCTTCGTTCTCGCGGTCGTTGTCGTCCATGACGACGACGATCTCGCCGGCTTCGAAAGCCCGGATGGCATCGACAACGCGCTTCTGGTCGTAAGACATCTCGACGCTCCTACCTTTGACGGCCCGTCTGGCCGCGATCCCTCAGATAGTGGTCGGCAACGGCGCAGGCAACCATCGCCTCGCCGATTGGCACGGCACGGATGCCGACGCATGGATCGTGGCGGCCCTTGGTGCGCACGTCGACATTGTTGCCGTCGGCATCGATCGACTGGCGTTCCGTCAGGATCGACGAGGTCGGCTTGATGGCAAAGCGCGCGACGATCGGTTCGCCTGTGGAAATGCCGCCCAGAATACCGCCGGCGTGATTGGAGAGAAAGATGCGCTTGCCGTCATTGCCCATGCGCATCGCATCGGCATTTTCCTCGCCGGTCAGCTCGGCGGAGGCGAAGCCTTCACCGATTTCGACGCCTTTGACGGCGTTGATCGACATCAGTAGCGAGGCGATGTCCTGATCGAGCTTACCGTAGATCGGAGCGCCGAGACCGGCCGGCACGCCTTCGGCCACGACTTCGACGACTGCACCGATCGAGGAGCCGGCCTTGCGGATGCCGTCGAGATACTCTTCCCATACCGGCACGATTTCAGGATCGGGCGCGAAAAAGGGGTTCTGATCTACCTGAGCCCAATCCCAATTGGCGCGGTTGATCTTGTGCTTGCCGATCTGCACCAGCGCGCCCCGGATGGTCACGCCGGGCACGACGAGGCGGGCGATGCCGCCAGCAGCGACGCGCGCGGCCGTTTCGCGAGCCGAGGAGCGGCCGCCGCCGCGATAGTCGCGAATGCCATATTTGACGTCATAGGTATAGTCGGCATGGCCGGGGCGATAGCGGCGGGCGATTTCGCCATAATCCTTTGAACGCTGGTCCGTATTCTCGATCAGCATCGAGATCGGCGTGCCGGTCGAGATCATCGTCTCGCCGTCCTCGTCCATCATCACGCCCGATAGAACCTTGACAAGATCGTCCTCGCGCCGCTGCGTCACGAAGCGGGATTGCCCCGGCTTGCGCTTGTCGAGCCAGGTTTGAACGTTCTCCAGCTTGAAGCGAAGGCCGGGAGGGCAGCCGTCGACGACGCAGCCGAGCGCCGGCCCGTGGCTTTCGCCCCAGGTGGTGACGCGGAAGAGGTGACCGAATGTATTATGCGACATGTAAAACGACCAGATTAGCGCAGCCTGACGGGCAGGCCGCGTCTTGTCACTTGCAATTTCGGCCCACTCATAGAGCATGATGCCGAAAAGTGTAAGCAGTTTTCGGGCGATATCCTGCTCGGCCTATCTGAATTCCAGCGCCGAATGCCGACGAGACAAAATCTTTTCTTTCCATTGCTGCAGAACCGGCACTTGGCGACGGTCTTATGCCGGTCATCGGCATGGTAAACAAAGATTAATCCGCGCGGTGGATTGTGACGATGCATTCACCAATTGGGCGAGCGAAGCCACTATTGGGGGCAACTTCCGCCATATTCGACGTGTTTTCTACGAGACATAAGAAATTACCATCCAATTGAAGTTAAGGGATAACGACGATGCGCTTCTTTGTAGCGACGCTTTTGGCCACGGCCAGTTTGCTTGCTCCCGTCGCTGGCTTTGCCGAAAGTGCGGATGTCGAGGCCGTCATCAAGAAGGTCGATACGAAGAATTTCAGCATCACACTGGATGACGGCAAGAATTACCAGGTGCCCGAGGATTTTGATTTCAGCGGTCTGCAGGCCGGTGTGAAGGTCGTCGTCTTCTATACGGAAGTCGACGGCAAGCGCGTCGTCAACGACCTGGACGTCGTCCAGTAGGTATTGCGGCCGCCGCGTAACTGGCGGCCAATCCCGAATACAGCTCTTTGGAAACGATTATTCTGCCGCAGTTTCCCGATCACGCAGTCATTCGCGTTCACTTGGGGGCCGCTCTACATCCAGCCGATGATCTTCATCTGTGGATCGACTTTCAGGATCTGGTCCTGATGGATCGGGATTTCGGCGGCTTCTTCCTTGTCGATATCCCCGATCAAACGGAACAGTGTGCGGATCACGCCGCCATGCGTGACGCAGACCGTCGGCCGGTCGATGGAAGTCAGCCAAGAGCCGACACGCCAGGAGAGGATTTCGTAGCTTTCGGCATCATCGCCGGGCGGGATGAAATCCCATTTGTTCGCCTTGCGCTCGGCAAGACGGTCAGGCTCGGTCGCCTTCAGTTCCTTGAGAGTAAAGCCTTCCCAGGCGCCGAAGGACACTTCGACCAATCGGTCGTCGGTGCTGTAATCCTTGGGCGGCAGCCCCATGGCCTGCCGAACGATTTCCATGGTTTCGCGGGTGCGCCGCAACGGGCTTGCGACGAAATCGAAGGAGATGTTTTCGAAGGTGAGGATTTCTGCAAGATCGACGCCGTTCTGTCGCGCCTGTTCGCGGCCGATGGCGTTCAGATCGATATCCTTTTGCCCTTGCAGCCGGCGCTCGGCATTCCAGTCGGTCTGACCGTGGCGTATCACATAGAGGATGGGCGACACGGTCAGATTCCTGTTGGTCAGTCCTTCGCGACGGAAATGTCGGGCGCGTCCACAGCCTTCATGCCGACCGTGTGATAGCCGGAATCAACGTGGTGGATTTCGCCGGTCACGGCCGTCGAGAGATCGGACAGCAGATAGAGGGCGGAATTGCCGACTTCGTCGATCGTGACAGTCCGCTTCAGCGGCGCATTGTACTCGTTCCACTTCAGGATGTAGCGGAAATCGCCGATGCCAGAAGCGGCGAGCGTCTTGATCGGGCCTGCCGAGATTGCGTTGACGCGGATGCCGCGGCTGCCGAGATCGACTGCGAGATAGCGCACGCTTGCTTCGAGGGCGGCCTTTGCGACGCCCATGACGTTGTAATGCGGCATGACCTTCTCCGCACCGTAATAGGTGAGGGTGATCATCGAACCGCCGTCATTCATGATTCGCTCGGCGCGCTGTGCAACCGCAGTGAACGAATAGACGGAGATGTCCATTGTCTTCGTGAAGTTGTCGCGGCTGGTATCGAGGTAGCGGCCGGTGAGCTCGTCCTTGTCGGAGAAGGCAATGGCGTGCACGACGAAATCGATCTTGCCCCATTTCGCCTCAAGCGTGTCCATGACGGCATCGATCGTTGCCGGCTCGGTCACATCGCAATGGCCGGCCATGAAGGCACCGAGCTCCTGAGCGAGCGGCTCGACGCGCTTCTTCAGGGCGTCGCCCTGCCAGGTCAATGCGATTTCGGCTCCGGCATCCGAGCAGGCCTTGGCAATACCCCACGCTATCGAACGGTTGTTTGCAACGCCGAGGATGACGCCGCGCTTGCCTGCCATGAGGCCAGTGGATTGAGCCATATTCTGCTCCCTTGAACTTTCGAATGACCCTGCCTATGGCATAGGCCGTTCCCCTGTTCAAGCATCGTAAAGATCATCAACTGTTAGGGATCGTAACAAAGGGTGCTGTTGTCACCAAAATTTCACAGGAAAAGCCCTTCGCGCATGCTGCGCATGAGATCCGTGACCTTATCATCCGGTTTTTCCCACAGCATTAGCCGCAATTCGACGACGAGATCGCCTTTTCCGCCATTGCCGTCGGGCAACCCCTCGCCGGAAATGCGAAGGGCCTGGTCCGAGCCGGACCAGGCCGGCACCGTAATCTTGACGGGACCGCCCAGTCCCTCGACCATGGTTTCGCAGCCAAGCACGGCGTTCTCGATGGTGATGGGCAATATTGTGCGCACATCACTGCCGTCGAGCGTGAAGCGACCGTCTGTCGACAGATGAACGGTGACGGCGACATCGCCGCGCAGCATGCCCTGCAGTTTCAATCCCTGACCCTTCAGGTGAAGCACCTGGCCGTTGGAAATATCCGTCGTGGCCTGAAAGCGCGCCTCGCGGTTGTCCGGCAGCGGCACGGTGATCCAGCGGCTCTTCAGCATGTCGTCGAGTGTCACCGTGGCCTCAGCCGCGACCTCCGGGGTTTTTTCCGGCGGCTTTTCAGGGGCATTGCCGCCCGTGATACGCCGCACCAGCGAGCCGATAATACCGAAGGCGGAACGCGAGCCGGCCGAGGCGGAGACCGTCGCGATCTGCTCATCTTCCATCTGCATCTCTTCCGATGCTGCGGTATTGGGTTGCTCCTGCGGCCTTTCCGCCTGTTGTGCGCCGGCTGCCGTCGCGGCTTGTGCCTGTTGCGCCTGGCCGGCCTTCACCCCGAAAATGCGTTCGACCATGTCCTCGGGGGATTCGCTTGCACTGGCTTGCTGGCCGGATGCGGCAGAGGCTGCCGCCTTGCGGGCATTGGCCCGGGCGAGCTCCTCCATGATCTTTTCGGCATTGGCACGCGCGGCCTTGGCTCGTTCGGCGGCCTCCCGTGCCGCCTGCCGCTGCTGTATGATCGTCTGTTCCTGGCTCTGGCCCTTCGCCTCGGCCATACGCGCGATCTGATCGTAGCGGCTGCGCTTCTGTGGGTCCTTCAGCGTCTCATAGGCACGGCCGATTTCGGCAAAGCGCTCCGACGCCGTCGGATCGCCCGGATTGTGATCGGGATGGGCAGTCTTCGCCAAGCTACGCCAGGCGGCCTTGATGTCATCCGCCCCCGCATCTTTCCTAACGCCCAGCACCTTATACGGATCCCGCATCTTTCCCGCCATCATTCATGGATGTGCTCAGCCCATTGGAGCACTCCAAGCAAAGAAACCAGTTGATAGCGCTTCGCCATCCCGCCTCCCGTCATGGGAAGCAAGGCTGCAGCGCCGATGAGCCGATCCTGCGGGAGAGTTGCTAATCAGGCGTTACGGCGGAGAGGGGCAGCAGATCCCCATTTCGAGGCATGGTTAGCTAATTGCTAACAGGTAATGCCGGATCTCTCATTCGGATGATCGGCGCTGCTGATAGCGTCACGCGCGGAACCAAAATGCTTCGGAGGCGACGAAAAACGGGGGAGCCGCGATCAGCCGGCTTGCTGGAAGCTCAGCAGCTGCCATTCGCCCAGGCCGACAAGGCAGGTTCTGCCGGAGAAGTTGGCGATGCCCTCATACGAGTGGCGGCTGGTGCGGAATTGCCGGCAGACGACACCGGAGGCATTGCTTTCGACGATCGTGTCGATGACGCCGGCGCTGCCGGTCGAGGTATTTGCCCAGGGAATGGGTTGTCCGTTGAGCTTGTGCAGGTCCGCCGAAGTAACGGCATTGCGCACCGTGGTTTCATCGGACATGCTATCGGTCGTCACGGGAGCGGTCGGCACCGTGCCGGTAGAGAGGCTGCGATCCACCTTGGCCGAGCTCAGATAGTCCATGCCGCCGCCGACGCAGCCGCCAAGGGTGAAAAGGGAAGCCAGGACAACAGCCATGGTTACGCCTTTTGCAAGCTTGCGCTTTGTATGAACGGTCGACTTTGCTATGACTTCCACCCGAATATTTTGGCCAGCCAGAGGGGCCAGCGGTTATTAGGAATTGCGGAGCATTTGAACTAATATGTCGGAAAACGAGTTAACAAGCGGTGACTTCACCGAGCAGAACGAGCCTTTCACTCTTTTTGCATCCTGGCTGCGCGAAGCCGAGACCACCGAACCGAACGATCCGAATGCGGTTGCGCTGGCAACGGTGGATAAGGATGGCTTGCCAAATGTCCGCATGGTTCTTCTGAAGGGTTTCGATAGCGACGGATTCGTATTCTATACGAATTTCGAGAGCCAGAAAGGTCAAGAAATTCTTTCCCAGAAGAAAGCGGCCATGTGCTTCCACTGGAAGTCGCTGCGTCGCCAAGTACGCCTGCGCGGTCTGGTTGAGGTGGTGAGCGACAAGGAGGCGGACGAATATTTCAAGACCAGGGCGCGGGGCAGCCGCATCGGCGCCTGGGCCTCGAAGCAGTCCCGGCCCCTGGAAGGCCGTTTCGCACTGGAAAAGGCCGTTGCCGAGTATACCGCCCGTTACGCGATCGGCGACATTCCGCGCCCGCCTTACTGGTCCGGCTTCCGCATCCGGCCGCTGTCGATCGAATTCTGGCACGACCGCCAGTTCCGTTTGCATGATCGCATCGAGTTTCGCCGCGACGTACCGGAAGGTGCCTGGCAGAAGGTGCGGATGTATCCCTGAGAACCTATGCCGTTTCCCGGCGCCCCATCAGCCGCATGGGGATGCCGGAAGCGAGCGCCGATGCATAGCGGGGCTTCTGATAGTGGCCGTTCAGCGATAGGCGCGGCAGCAATAGCGGCACATTGCCGTTTGTTGCTGTGATCGTACCGGGGTATGTGGTGACGCCGACGGAAAAGCCGAGTTCCGTCGCAAGCCGGCCCTCGCGCGGCGAGACGGCTTCGCTCGTGCCATAGGGATAGGCGATCGCTGTTGGCCGCTGTCCCGTGATGTCGGCGACATAATCGGCCGAAAGCGCCATCTCGGCTGCGGCCTCCGCTTCCGTGAGCCTCGCCAGCGCCCGATGGCTCACCGTATGCGCACCAAGCGAAGCAAGCGGATGGCACGCGAGCTGCCGCAAGTCGTTCCGATCCATGATCGATGTGCGGACTATGTCGAGCGGTTCTAGGCCGTGGCTTCGGGCAAGCTCATCGATCCGGCCGACGGCCTCGCTTTCCTCGCGGGTGTGGACGAAGGCGGCGAAGCGGGCAAACGCCGCATACTTCTGGCTGCCTTTGCCAAGCGGCAGGAATTCCTCGCCGGAGCCGAAATCGAATGTCAGCCGATCCAGCCGGCCGAGCAGTTCGGCAAGCGTCTCCCACCACAAACTATGAGTTCTCTCCGAAAGCCCTTGAGCGACGAAAACAGTAAAGGGTGCCCGATGGCGCGCGAAGACGGGCAGGGCATGATCGAGATTATCCCGGTTGCCGTCGTCGAGCGTAAAGGCGACGAAGGGTGGCTTGCCGGCAGTGCTTTCGGCTCGTGAGAGTAGCGCTTCGAGTGCGATGAACTCGTAGCCGTCCTGTTTCAACCGAGCGATCGCCTGATCGAGAAATTCGGGCGAGACATCCAGATGAGCATTGGGGGCGAAGCGGTGAGGGAGGGCGGGTCGGACGTGGTGAAGGGTGAATATCGTGCCAAGACCCGCAACGTCGCGCATCAGGCCCGCACCCTTCAACATTGCGGCAGCCTCGAGCCCGCTGGAGATCATCGCGCGCTTGAGGCGGACCCTGATGCCCTGTTCCATGCGGATCGACCCGGTTGACCAATGCCAACGCTCTAACGCATCCCCGTTAAACCTTGCTGAATCTCAGCCATAATTTCCAATGCGTTAATGCTTATTTTACCAGGAAAGGCAAAATTGAAGAACTATCGAGGCTGTTGCCTCAATATCGCACCGGTATCAGGTTTTTTGTCGCAAAATCATACAGGGATTGATGCGGTGTGTTGGCATTCTTTCGGTTGGGGACAATTATGAAACGACTTCTGATGGCTCTGTCTGCGGCCGTCTTGCTACTGAGCGCCCCGGTGGCGAGCTTTGCGGGGAGCGCTTATTTCATCATGGATGCAAAGACCGGCAAGGTACTGGCATCGAGCAATGCGGATGACCTCAACCATCCGGCATCGCTGACCAAGATGATGACCCTGTACATGACTTTCGAGGCTATCCACCGCGGCAAGCTGAGTTGGAATACCCGAATCCCGGTTTCTCGGGCCGCTGCCAGCAAGCCGCCGACCAAGCTCGGCCTGAAACCCGGCGGCATGGTGACCGTCCGCGAAGCCGTCGATGGCATGATCATCAAGTCGGCCAACGATGCCGCAGCCGCCATGGCGGAAGCGCTCGGCGGCAGCGAAAGCGGTTTTGCCCGGTTGATGACGCAGAAGGCCCGCGAAATCGGCATGCGCCGCACCGTCTTCCTGAACGCTTCCGGCCTTCCGAACATGCAGCAGGTGACGACGGCACGCGATATGTCCACACTCGCCGTCGCGCTGATCAACAACTATCCCCAGGAATACCGGCTCTTCTCGCAGGCGAGCTTCAACTACCGCGGTCGCTACGTGCGCGGCCATAATAATCTGATGTATCGCTATGAGGGCATGGACGGTATCAAG
>JBCNPI010000253.1:0-9047 GCA_039593415.1 Rhizobium sp.
GATCGGCCACGTCTGTCGCTGCGCAATACGGGCAGCGATGCGGGCGAGCAGACTTTCGTTGCCGAGCAAGGAAAAAGCCTTGTTCGCGCCCATGCGGCTCGAACGGCCGCCGGCAAGCAGAACGACGGGAACGTCTTCGGGATCGGCGATGAAGCCTTGCATGGTTGCGACCTCAGGCGGGAATGCGCTGCTCTGATTCCTGCGCGACGGGCTCGGCGCTTCGCCGCTTGCTTTCCCGATAGAAGGTATAGATGCCGGAAGCGATGACAATGGCTGCACCAAGGAGCGACCATCCATCCGGCATCTCGCCAAAGGCAATCAGGCCCAGCAAGGCAGACCAAATCAGGCTCAGATAGCGGAACGGTGCGACGAAGGAGATTTCACCGGTGCGCATTGCCAGAATCACCATCTGATAGCCGATCAGCACGAGAACGGAAGCTGCCAGGATCTGCATGAAGGAAATCATGCTCACCGGATGCCATCCCCCGAAAGGAATAATGCACAAGACGCCGAAGATGGATATCGATATGGCGGTGCACAGCGTGACCATCAGCGATGGCACATCCTTGCCGATGCAGCGGGTCGAGAGATCCCGGGCGGCGGTTGCGAACATGCAGGCGATAACGAGGAGGGCTGCCGTCGTGAAGCCTTCCGGACCCGGTCGGATGATGATCAGCACGCCGATGAAGCCGACGGCAATGGCCGTCCATCGTCGCCATCCCACGGGCTCCTTCAGGAAAATCATCGCGCCAAGCGTCACGGCAAGGGGAACGGCCTGCTGGATGGCGGAAGCGTTGGCGATGGGCATCATTCCAAGAGCGGTGATGTAGGTTGCGGCGGCTATTGCTTCGCAGGCGATGCGCAGCGCGATCGTCGGCTGCAAGATGACCCTCCAGGAGCGCAGGGCGCCCATCCGGCGCGCAAGAAGATAGACGAAAAGGGAGGTGAACAAGCCGCGGATGAAGATGATTTCCCCTGCATTCATCGAGGCAATGACTGCTTTGGACAAGGCGTCGCTGCAGGAGAAACCCGCCATGGATGTCGCCATGAAGAGCGCACCCTGCGTATTCTTGGTCATTCGCATGAAAAATGAGTCCCCGGATCTATCGATCTGGATTAGCGCCGTTTTCCGCAAATTGGAATCAGTTGTGATTTCGCCGCAGCCGAATTCGATTGTGCGCTGCGATAGAATTGCCGTGATCCGCATCTATTTTTCGCGCTTCGGTCGCATAATGATACGACGGTTGTAAGTTTTTTGCAGATAAAGCGGGCTTTTAGATGCGCGATTAATTCTTATTCAATCTTATTTCCCGAGGCTCGCTGTGGTTTTGCATGAGGCAGAAGCACCTACCGCAGCGCAGCAGGAATGATGATCCCGCCGTCGCTGGAGATTTTCATAATCCAGTCGAGGCGCCTATGTTTTTCATTGATCGTCTTTTGCAAGGCCGCAGGATTGTCACCAAGGTACTGATTTTTGTGGTGCCGCTGGTGGTCCTCATCGCCGGTGTCGGCCTTGTGGGCTATCACACGGCCAATATTTTGAACGGCCATATGACCGTGACACGCGCCACGATTGAAAATATCAGCGACTTTGAAAATCTGCAGGCGGCCCTGCAGGAATTTACAGCTTCTCCATCGGACGATACGCGCAAGGCGCTTGCGGAAAAGATCGACGCGCAGGAGCAAGGCGTGCATCGGCTGAGCGGGCTGCTGAGCGACGACCAGCGCGCCAAGATCGCTCCGGTCGGCGAGCTTGCCTCCAAGATGCGCGCGCAGGAAGCAAAGCTCTGGGCTATCAGGCAGAAGCAGGATAGCGACGTCGAAGCCATCCAGAAAGCGGTGCAAAGCATCGAGGCGACCGCAAAGGCGGCCGGCAAGCAGATCGACATCATTCGCAAGGAATTCGGCGATAAGGAAACCTTTGCCAAGGAGCTGCTTTACGATGCCGCCGCCTATAAGGGCTTGTCGGAGAAGATGAGCAATCTGCGTATCCAGGTGCAGATGGCAGCGGATTCCACTGAGGAGATTTCGGACGCGCGCACCTACGCCGACGCCATTCTCAAGCAGGTAACGGTTTCAAAGGCGCTGGTCTCCAAGCGCGGCGCCAGCCTTGTCTCCAATGCCTCCGATGCTGCCGACAAGCTCGATGCGGTTCTGAAGGGTTCAGGCACGCCCGACCAGAAGGTCGAAGCCATGGGGCCGATCCTGCAGAGTTTCGTGAAGATCGAAGGTGAAATGACCCTTCAGTCGGCCAAGAACAGCGATACGGCCGCCGACCGCTTCGTCAGCCTGGACAAGATCATCGACGGCCAGAAGGAGCTTCTGGATCACGTCGATCAGGCACTTGGCCTCGTCGATCGCCTGACGCTGCATGCCTCGCGCATGGAAAACGTCCGCGATGCGGCTTCGCGCGATCTCGTACTTGCGGACCTCAAGGATCTTCAGACCGTTGCAGCCAGAATTTCGGAACTCGGCCCGACCAATGCGACCATGCGCGATTTCGCGGCTCACATGAAGCCGCTGATCGATGGCTTGACCAACGGATCGGCCGATTTGCTGCAAACCGCGGCCGATTGGAAGACGACGCGTATTCAGTCCAATGGATTGCTCGCTGACGCCATGACCTCCCTGCGCAGTTTCGTCGCCCAGGCACAGGAACTCGGCAAGGAAGACAGTGAGCGCTCGGCCAATGTCTCGGTCATTGCCATGATCGTCGGCACTCTGCTTGCCATCGTCGGCGGCCTGATGCTGGTGGAAACCCTGCGTGGCCCGCTGAAGCGCGTTACCGAAATCATGACGCGCCTTGCAAGCGGCGATCTGGAAGTGGCGATCGACGGTCGCAACCGTGGCGACGAAATCGGCGATATGGTGCGCTCTGTCAGCGTCTTCCGCGATGCCGCGCTTGAAAATGTCCGGCTGGAGCGCGAGGCTGAAAGCGCTCGCGCGCTCTCCGAAGAGGAAGCGTCCCGCCGCACAGCCGAACGTGCCCGTATCGAGGCAGAACAGAAGCAGGCGCTCAATGCGCTGGCGGATGTTCTGGCCAAGCTTGCCGACGGCAATTTGGAAGAGGGCATGCGCGAGGATCTGTCCGCGGACTTCGTAGAAATGGCCTTTACCTATAATCATGCCGTTGAAGCCCTTCGCGAGACCCTGACCGACGTTCGCTACACGGCGGAAGAAATCAAGGGCGGCACCGGCAACCTGGCCATGTCGGCAGACGATCTCGCGCGGCGTACCGAACAGCAGGCGGCCGCTCTGGAGGAAAGCTCGCGCGCGCTGCGTCGCTTGAGCGACGTCGTGCGTTCGACTGCCGATCGCGCCCGGCAGACGGCGACCTCCGTCAACGAGACGCAGGCCTATGCGACGCAATCAGGCGAAGTGGTTGCCAAGGCTGTGGGCGCCATGAGCGAGATCAATCGTTCCTCCGAGAAGATCGCCACGATCATCGGCGTTATCGACGAGATCGCTTTCCAAACCAATCTGCTGGCGCTGAATGCCGGTGTCGAGGCTGCCCGTGCCGGCGAGGCAGGGCGCGGCTTTGCCGTCGTTGCTCAGGAGGTGCGCGAGCTGGCGCAGCGCTGCGCCAACGCGGCGAAGGAAATCAAGGGCCTGATTTCGGCAAGTTCCGCCCAGGTGCAGAACGGCGTCCATCTGGTCGAGCAGACCGGTGCGGCGCTCGCGGAGATCATCAATCACGTCACCGGCGTCCAGAGGCTGGTTGCGGACATTTCCTCCGCTACCACCGAACAGTCGACCGGTATCGAGGAAGTGAGCCGTGCCGTTTCCGAAGTCGAGCTGATCACGCAGCGCAATGCCGCGATGGTCGAGGAAAACAATGCCGAGATCCATGGTCTGCGTCAGCGCGTGGACATGCTGTCCGAGAAGATCGATCGCTTCCGCACCGGCGAGGGCGAGATGGATTATGCAGATTACGGCAACACGGACACGCGCTATCGCGCAGCCTAAGATATAGGCCTTGCCGGATTATCAAGGCAAAGGGCGCGAGGTTCCTGTCTCGCGCTCTTTGCTTTTCGGTCGAAAGAATATCAGCCGCCGGTAACGCTCATGTGGCGTGCCACTGCTGGCCGGTTGTGCGTGCGGTCGATGATGAAGTCATGGCCTTTCGGCTTGCGGGTGATCGCTTCGTCGATCGCGGCGTGGAGCAGGGCGTCGTTCTCGCTGGCGCGCAACGCCCTGCGCAGGTCGGCCGCATCGTTCTGTCCAAGGCACATATAAAGCGTACCCGTGCAGGTGAGCCGCACGCGGTTGCAGCTCTCGCAGAAATTATGGGTCATCGGCGTAATGAAGCCCAGTCGTCCGCCGGTTTCGGCGACTTCGACGTAGCGGGCGGGGCCTCCCGTCCTGAAGGGGATGTCGGTCAGCGTGAACTGCCGCTCGAGATCGGCCCGCAGTTCGGAAAGCGGCAGATACCGGTCGGTGCGATCCTCGTCGATCTCGCCCATGGGCATGGTTTCGATGACGGTCAGGTCCATGCCGCGGCCGTGAGCGAAACGCAGCAGCTCCGGAATTTCAGCCTCGTTGAAGCCCTTGAGCGCGACGGCATTCAGCTTGATCTTCAGGCCGGCTCTCTGCGCGGCATCGATGCCCTCCATCACCTTGGAGAAATCTCCCCAGCGCGTGATGGTTCGGAATTTGTCGGGATCGAGCGTGTCGAGGGAGACGTTGATGCGTCTGACGCCGCAATCGTAAAGTTCGTTGGCGTGGCGCGCCAGCTGCGATCCGTTGGTCGTCAGGGTCAGTTCGTCAAGTTCGCCATTTCCGATGTGCCTGCCGAGTTCGCGAACCAGGAACATGATGTTCTTGCGCACCAGAGGTTCGCCGCCGGTGAGCCTGATCTTGCGGACGCCCTTGGCGATGAAGGCGGAACAGAGCCGATGGAGCTCTTCGAGCGTTAGCAAGTCCTTCTTGGGCAGGAAGGTCATATTCTCCGCCATGCAGTAAGTGCAGCGGAAATCGCAGCGGTCCGTGACCGAGACGCGCAAATAGGTGACAGCGCGCCCGAAAGGGTCGATCATGGGAGCAGCATCTGCCTGAAGCGGCGATGCGTTGCCTAAGCTGCCGACGATACTATTCACGCGTGCCTCCATTAGAACTCTAATGTGGGCATAGGCGATTGTTGCGTCAAGGAAAATGCTTTTCGAATACACTTGCGCGTGAACGGACGGCGGCATAATTCTCGGAAGGATGTTAAAAGGCATGGGAAGATCGATGAGTGACGTTTGGCCGACCGAGTTGCGGGTATCGAAGGATCGCCATCATCTCACGGTGACGTTTGACGATGGTTCGAGCTTCGATCTACCGGCGGAAATGCTGCGTGTGCTGTCGCCTTCCGCCGAGGTACAGGGACATGGACCGGGCCAGAAAGTTACCGTACCGGGCAAGCGCAATATCGGCATCATGTCCATGACGCCGACCGGCAATTATGCCGTGCGCATCGGTTTCGACGACATGCACGATACGGGTATTTTCACATGGTCCTATCTGCGCGAACTCGGCGAGAAGGGCGGTGAGCTTTTCGCGGCCTATGAAGCCGAATTGAAGGAAAAGGGTCTCAGTCGCGATCCGACGGGAAGGCCGCATTAGCGCGGTTTCGATGTACGAAAGAAGGGCGTAGGCATGATCCTTGGGGGTAGGGAAAATTGGCTTCGCGCCAAGGGCAGCAAGAACGAGAGCAAGGTCTCCTTCGTTGAGCTGTTTTTCGATCTGGTGTTCGTTTTCTCGATTTCGCAGCTTGCCCATACCTTGGCGGAGCATTTCACTCCGCTGGGCGGGCTGGAAGCCGTCATGCTGATCTTCGCGGTATGGTGGGTATGGGTCTTTACCGCATGGGTCACGAACTGGCTCGACCCGGACCGCATGCCCGTGCGCATCATGCTGTTCACGCTGATGTTTGCGGGGCTCATCCTCTCGGCCTCGATACCGGAGGCTTTTGGCGAGAAGGCCATCTATTTTGCCGGCGCCTATGTCTTCATGCAGGTCGGGAGGTCGCTGTTTACCGTGTACGCCCTTAAAAATGCCAGCGCGGCCAACCATCGCAATTTCCTTCGTATCACTAGCTGGCTCGTCCTGTCCGGTATCTTCTGGATCGCAGGTGCGCTGATGGAAGGCGAGATGCGGGTCATCTTTTGGCTGATCGCACTCGTTATCGAGTACTCAGCTCCGGCACTCGGATTCAGGGTTCCCGGTCTCGGCAAATCGACGATAGCGGACTGGAACGTATCGGGCGCCCATCTGGCTGAGCGTTGCGCGCTGTTCATCATCATTTGCCTCGGCGAGGCCGTTTTGCAGGCTGGCAAGACCTTTGCAGAGCAGCCGGCGACGCCGTTGATCATCGCGGTATTCAT
Organism: Rhizobium sp.; assembly: GCA_039593415.1. Taxonomy (GTDB): domain Bacteria; phylum Pseudomonadota; class Alphaproteobacteria; order Rhizobiales; family Rhizobiaceae; genus Rhizobium. The sequence continues at coordinate 6,366 of JBCNPI010000253.1, forward strand.
TACTGCTTTCGTCGGCACGGTTGCGCTCTGGTGGATCTATTTTCAATTCGGCCATGAAAGGGCGGCGCATCGCATCGAACACGACGATGCGCCCGGAAGCCTTGCGCGGCAGGCATTCACCTATGCGCATATTCCGATTCTGGCCGGCATCATCCTGAGCGTCGTCGGCGATGAATTCCTCTTTGCACATCCACATGATGCCGCCGACATGCGTATAGCGGCAGCTCTTCTCGGCGGCCCCGCGGTCTTTCTGCTTGGAAACCTCTGGTTCAAAGGAGTGACCACCGGCCGTCCGCCGCTCTCGCACATCGTGGGGCTGGTCGGGCTCGCGCTGCTGCTGTTCACACTGCCTATGGTCGTGGTCTACCAGCTCGGCATTCTCGCCACGGCCGTACTTCTCGTCGTTGCCATATGGGAGTTTGCGTCTTTGAACCGGGTCGTTCCTTCGGCTCGTTCTGCCGGCGATCACTGATCGCCGACAGGCGGCTCCCGCTCTTCCTTTATCAGAAGACTGACGACGCGTTCCATATGCACGGTAATCGACTCGCACTCCTCGATCGGCGCGTCCGAGAGCATCCGGTCGATCAAGGCGGTCTGGATAGTCATAGCTTCTTCCGTTATCCGCCGGCCCTCCTCGGTCAGATAAAGCCGCAGGACACGCTTGTCCTGCTTGTCGCCGCGCCGTTCGATCAGCCCGCGTTTTTCCATCTGCGGCAGCAGCATGCTCATATTGGAACGGCCGACGAGCAGCTTGTGGGCGAGTTCCTGCTGGGAAATGCCCTCGAAGCGAAACAGATTGACCAGAATGTCGAGATGCGGCGGCTTGATATCGAGATGAGCCAATGAACGCGCCAGCGATTGCTGCATGAGTTGGCAGGCGCGCGCAACGGCGATCCAGCTTCGAAAACGCGGATGGTCCCAGGGAAGGGATTGATTTTTGTTCATCGTTGTACTTTATTGTTCATAGTTGAACACTATTGGATTCCCACTATGCCATCCTTTACGCTCAAGGTCACCCGGTCGGGTCTGTCCGGTCTTGGAAGGCTGTCTCCGCAGCTTGCCGGCAAGGCAGCATTTCGAATTTTTTGCCTGACGCCCTCGCGACGCCCACGCGGCGCCAAGGCTAAGGCAGCATATATGGAGGGCAGGGAACGGCTTATTGCGGCGGAGCAGGTCATGCTGCCGTTTCCGGGTGGTCGTGCCATGGCCCACCGCTTCAACGGCGGCGCGAAGGGGCCGCGAAAGCGCTATCTCGTAGTCCATGGCTGGGGCTCCAGCAGCGAATATATGTCGGAGCTGACGGCATTCCTCGCAGAAGGCGGAGCGGAAGTCATCTCGCTCGATCTTCCAGGCCACGGCCGCTCCGGCGGGCGGTTCCTGAATATACGTCTGGCCGTTTCGGCCATCGCCGCAGCGTCTGGGCGGTTTGGTGCCTTCGATGCCGCAATCGGGCATTCCTTTGGCGGAGCGTCGCTGGCGATGGCGTCTGCGGGCTTTCTGCCCAATGTCGATCCGTTCTGTCCGGGCAAACTGGTGCTGATCGGCGCGCCGAGCGCCATGGGGTGGCTGTTCAAGGATTTCGGCCGGCTGATGCGCCTTGGACCGGCGACGCAGGCCGCCTTGGAAGACCAGGTTCGCCGCGTGACAGGTCGGACGCTTGCTTCCTATGACCAGAAACGCAGCATGCTTGACCCGAGCCGACCGGTGCTCGTCATCCATGCCGAAGACGACAAGGAGGTCCATGCCGATCACGCGCGCGCCTATGCCGCGGAGGGATCGCATGTACGCCTTTTCTGGGCCAATGGCTTCGGACACCGGCGCATCGTTACTGCTCTCCCGGTATTCGAGGCGATCGGTGCCTTTCTGTCCGAGCCCGTTAACGCGGAAAATCCGCTCGAAAGCCACGAGGGGACGGTGCTATCGTTTCATCGAACGCCGTTCCGTCGCACATCGTAGCGAATGCTGCGTTGCGCTGGCTTTTGGGGCAGATCACGATAGCATAAGGAAGCGTGGGGCAGCATGCGTATCGTTACGTCGGTCGAGGAATTGAAGGAACTCTATGGCGGGGCGGGTGAGGCCTCGATCACCAAGGTGACGAGCGTGTTGACACCGCTTTATCGCCAGATGATCGAAGCATCGCCATTCCTGGCGCTGGCGACGGTGGGGCCGGAGGGGCTGGATTGCTCACCGCGCGGTGACCTGGGCGGCGTCGTTCGCGTGGCGGATGAAAAGACGCTGTATCTGCCGGATTGGCGCGGCAACAACCGCGTCGATTCGCTTGCAAATATCGTACGCGATCCACGCATAGCGCTGATGTTCCTCGTTCCGGGGTCGAATACGACGATGCAGCTCAATGGCCGCGCGGTCGTCTCCATCGAGCCAGCCTTACTGGAAAGCTTCGAGATGGATGGCAAGCATCCGCGTTGCGTTGTCGTGATTACCATCGAGGAAATCTATTTCCAGTGCGCGCGGGCGGTGATGCGGGCCGAACTTTGGAATGCGGAGAGGTTCGCCGATCCGGCAAACCTTCCGAGCCCAGGGATGATGCTGAAAGCCGCGAAGGGCGATTTCGACCAGGAGGCCTATGATCGCGAATGGCCGGCGCGGGCCGCCAAGACGCTCTGGTAAGCAAGCCGCCGGCATACCTGGAAAGCAGCGCCGGCGGTTGGTTGGCTTCGTTTC
>JBCNPI010000254.1:0-9001 GCA_039593415.1 Rhizobium sp.
CAGCTCCCTGATTTTCATGATATGAAGTTCCCTGCTTGTTGTGGAGGCAGTTGATGTTACTGCCGTTTTTATCGGCAGCATATTGCGCAAGCGACTTTTCTTTGTCTAGACACAATAACTTACCTTGTCGTGCAATCGAATTGAATGGCGACAAGCGGAGGTATAACCTTCAAGAAGTTACATGCTGGGGTTGCTCGACTCGGTCGGCGTGCCTAACATAGTTCTTATTCCTCGCGATTATCGTTTGGACAGCATAATCCCGTCTGAGGCGTGATGGTCTTGAGTGACAAGGAAAGCATGTTGCAGGCGGCGCGTTTGGTCGAAGCGTCGGGAATGCTTGTGGCCCTGTTCGATCAGGAGGACCGCCTTCGCTTTGCAAATCATGCGTTTCGGTCAGCCTGGTTCATCGGGGAAAACGAAAATCCCTTGTGGGCCGAACTGATGCGGCGGAATTTCTACGCCGCGCGGGGAACCATCATCAAGGCTGCCGATTTTGAGAACTGGCTGCTGAGCACACAGGCAAGGCGCGGCAAAAGCGGCTTTCGCGCGTTCGAGACGGATCTTCATGACGGCCGCTGGCTGTGGATGACAGAGACGACACAGCCAAACGGCTGGATGCTTTGCGTTGCAAGTGACATCACCGCTATCAGATCCGATGAGAGAACTTTGCGGCAAGATCGCGATTTCGCCTTGAAGGCTGCGCAGACGGACGAACTCACGGGTCTTCCGAGCCGACGCTTCGTCATGGAGAAACTCGGCGAGTTCGTGAGCGATCGCAGCGGCCCAGCCGTACCCGTTGGATGCCTCGCCATATTGGATATCGATAATTTCAAACGCATCAATGACCGCTTTGGCCATATCATCGGCGATGCCGTTCTTAAAGACTTCGCGACGACGCTCCAAAAATTGGTCCGCAAGATAGATGTCCTCGGGCGCGTTGGAGGAGAGGAGTTCGTTCTCATTCTCCCGAACATTTCACCGGAAGACGCGAAAGAGATTGTCCACAGGATGCTATTGGCAGTGAGAGGTTCGCGACCGCTGCCAGGGCAAATGGACTTTAGCTACACCTTCTCCGCCGGCATCGCTCAAGCCGTTCGCGGCGACGACACCAATGATCTTTATCGCAGGGCCGATCTTGCGCTTTATGCCGCCAAGATGAAGGGCCGAAATCAGATCGGCATCGATCCGATCGGTGCAGCAAGATTATGCTAATCTATATCTCCTTTGCTTTATCGCGATTTCGGTCGGAAAATCGCTGTGCGCTTTCCTGGAACTATTCAGCGCAAACGCCTTGGCGATCGAACGCCAGTCGAAGTCCGTCTCGGCTGTGAACAATCAATGCTGACCGGGAGGAGGCCGGTGGCTATTCCAACGGTCGTTGAGCTTTTTATGCCTGACAAGCTGATCGCTTTGCTTACGAAATTGTAAGGATATGACCGCGTTCAAGACATAATGGTCTGGCATGACCGGAAACCTTCAATGTCCTGCACCTTGTCCTGGCAACGCCTTATGGATGCAAGGCACCAGCAAGGGAGGGTGACTTTGCTCCGCCCGGTCATCGGGCGGCGGCGGCTTTAGTTTATCGCAGAAACGAGAATGATTTCATGATCAGACTATTGAGGATTTCCCGTTGGATCGCGGTGAGCTCGTTGGTTCTGCTTGGTTCCTATCTGAGCGCCATCCAGCTTACGGACAACTTCAACGAGGTGGTGCCGGGACAGCTCTATCGCTCCGCTCAGCCATCGAAGGCCGACATTGGCGACTATGTCCGGCGTTATGATATCAAGACGATCATCAATCTCCGGGGCAAAAGCATTGCGCCCTGGTACAAGGACGAGATAGATGCGGCCCAGCAGGCCGGCATTTCCCATGTCGATTTTGGGCTGCCGCCAACGAAGGAAGTGACGCCGGACCAGGCGCACCAGCTAATCGCGATTCTCCGCGATGCGCCAAAGCCGATCCTCGTGCATTGCGAAACCGGCGCCGATCCCACCGGCCTTGTATCGGCCATTTACTTGCGTGAGATCGCTGGTGCCAACGAAGAGAAGGCAGAGGGGCAAATGTCGATTTTCTATGGCCATGTCGGCATCCCTTATCTTGCCAGCAATGTCATGGACAAAAGCTGGGAGCATCTTGAAAAGAGCTTCGGATTGAAAAGTTAGCGCCTGCGTGAGCGACTTGAATCCAGGTTGAGCGACGCCATCCGCGAAATCCCGCAATTCGCGCGGATGCATGGCTGTCGCAAATTCTGTTGCGGGCTCACGGGACCAACTTCAATTCAAACGGGCTATTGATCATTATCGTATAACAATTTATATAAACTGTTATATTTATAGGGCGGGAGGTAAGTTTGGTTGAAGATGTTGTCCGATCGCTGGGTTTCCTTTGTCTCGGCAGCCGCTTTCGCCGCATCGGCGAACGTCTGCAGGCCGATACGCAGCAAGTCATTGATGAGCTTGGTGTTGCCTTGCAGTCTGCCCAATATCCGTTTCTCGCCGCCATCGACCGTGCCGGCCCGCTGACGATTGGTGAGCTTGCCCAGGCTGTCGGCATTACCCAGCCGGGCGCGACGCGCACCATTTCGCAGCTTCTGGAGCTGGGCTATGTCGATATGAGGGCATCGGCCGAAGACCAGCGCCGCCGCTTAGTCTCGCTGACGCCCAAGGGGCAGGATCTCATAGATTATTCGAAAAAATCCGTCTGGCCGCGTATCGAGCAGGCAGTCCGCGAACTCTGCGGCGATCTTTCCGGCCCGATACTGGAACAACTGGCCGCACTTGAGGAGGGTCTTGCGCAAGCGCCGCTTGCGCGGCGTGCCGGCCCCGAAATGGAGCAGAAACCATGAGCCATATTCTCGACCGCCCAGTTTGGAGCGCGCTTGAAACCGCCCATGCGTCTTTGGCGGAGGGCGACGACAGCGCCCGTCGTTATCCGCCTTCGATCGTGCCCTTTGCGGCCTCCGCCGACAATACGGCAGAAAGCCTCTATGCCCTGGCAAGGCTGCCTGCGGACGAGGAAGTCATGGCGATCGTCGAGGCCGAACCGATCATCGTTCCTCAAGGATTGACAGTCCTTTCCTCCGCCAGGATCGTACAGATGATAGCAGAGCGGCCTTGCGAGCGGGTTTCAAACAGCCGCGTGGAGCTGCTGACGGAGGCCGATGCCGCGGCGATGCTCGCGCTCTCTACACTCACCAAACCAGGCCCCTTTACGCTGCGCGCCCAGAGCCTCGGCTGCTTCTGGGGCGTGAAAATAGATGGACGTCTCGTTGCCATGGCCGGCCAGCGGATGCGCCAGCCTCAATTTACCGAACTCAGCGGGCTTTGTACCCATCCGGACTTTCAGGGGCGGGGCCTCGGCTCCTTGCTCTTCCGCTTCGTGGCCGGAGAGATTTCGGCGCGCGGTGAAACCGCCTACCTCCATGCCTACAGAACAAATACTCCGGCCATCGCGCTTTATGAGGCGATGGGCTTTCGCTTGCGTTCGGAAATGAACCTCTGCGTCGTCAAACGACAGCCTGCCTGATCTCCCGAGCATGATGCCGGAAAGTGTGATCGGTTTTCGGACCAGAGCGAATGCAGCAAACCGGATCACTGCTGCTGCAAGGCAAGCCGCAGGCCCAGCACCATATAGATCGTTCCGATGACCTTTCCCTGCCATCGGCCGATGGTGCGATTGCGACGCAGCCAGCCGCCGATCGATCCGGCACCGATCGCCAGAAGCGACGTCACGCTAATGCTGAGGGTAACGAAGATGGCTCCGAGCAGCGCGAGTTGGCCAATGACGGACCCGCTTTCGTGATGGATGAACTGCGGCAGGAAGGCTAGGAAGAAAAGCGCCGTCTTAGGGTTGAGGATCTCGGTGAAGAACCCCTGCCGGAAGGCGCGCATGGGCGTGATGGTCTGCGCAGCCGGCATGTCGATGCTGCCGCTCTTCTCGACGAAAGCCTTGAAGCCGAGATAGACAAGATAAATGACGCCGGCATATTTGACGATCTCGAAGGCTAGCGCGGATGTAGCGAGCAGAGCCGACAATCCGAAGGTCGCCATCGTCGTATGGAAAAGATCGCCGGCGGCAATTCCGGCGCCGGTTGCGAGCCCGACGCGCTTGCCGCCGCTGACGGCTCTGGCCAGGGTAAGCAGTGTAGCCGGGCCAGGAATGATCATCAGGCCGAGCACCACCAATATATAAGTCGTCAAAACACCAAGGCTGATCATCGATCTCTCTGAAGTTGAGCTGCCTCGCAAAGTCTCGGCTATGCGAAGACCTGGCATCCGTCATTGTTTGCTGGCATGAAGACTAATCGATTTAACCGCCGTTGCAATGAGGACTTTGAGGACACGCGTCAATCATAGCCATTCCGGCGCCTATTGCGCATTGCATGTTCATCGCTCCATCCGGAGATGGCTCACATGCGCTCACCCGGCAATCGGCTGGCCTGCTTTACCCAATCGGTAAATTGTGCTTCGTCCAGCGTATCGTTCTCATGGATGTTGATGTAGCGCGTCTCCTTGCTTTTGGAATCGCCTGGCGGGATCGGCTGCAACGACGTGCCGCGAAAGAAGGCCACCTTGACGTATTTCGTGAAACAATGGATGCCCAGGAACCAGCCGTCGCCCTCCATGCCGTAAAGCGGCGAATTCCATTTGACCGCCTTTCGAACGTCGGGAACTGCCTCGACAATGAGCGTATCGATGCGCTGCCCGAGCTTGCTTTTCCAGCCGGGCATTGCGGCGATATAAGCCTGTACCGGCGCGTCGCCGTCACCCTTGGCAATCCGCGGGTTGCCGCCTGAAAGCAATTTCGGCTCCGCTGCCGGCTTGCCGGAGTCGGCCTTTGCCGATGACTTGGGCGTTCCATCGGCCATTTATTCCTCCAACGTTACTATCTGGTCTATAGTACAGGGCTGATTTGTCGATTGCCTCACCGTCGTTCAATCAGAGCAGTTGAAATTGCCAATCGAGAGCATATCACCAATGATATCTCAGGTTGCGGCTTATTGAAATGGAGTTTGAAATTGAGCACCGCTTTCATGAAGGAAGAGAGCGCCGAAACGGCTGCCGAAACCGTGCTGCCGGACCGGCCCATTTCTCCGCATCCCAACCTCGTCACGGAAGCGGGATTGAGGGCTCTGGAACTTCAGCTTCAGGAGGCACGCAAGGCTTATGAAACGGCAAGTGCCATCGAAGACATCAATGAGCGCCGGCGACAGACGGCTATTCCCTTGCGCGATGCCCGTTACTTCGCGGAAAGGCTGCGAACCGCCGAACTCGTCGCAACGCCCACCTCAACCGAGATTGTCGCCTTCGGAAGCAAGGTAACTTTCAGCCGCGAAGACGGCCGGATACAGAGGTACCGCATCGTCGGCGAAGATGAAGCCGATCCCAAGACAGGCTCGATTTCCTATGTGTCGCCCGTTGCAAGATTGCTAATGGGAAAGGCCGCCGGAGACGTCATGAGCCTCGGCGATGACGAGCTGGAGATCACCGCGATCGAATAGCTGCCCGGCATTTCGATCGCTCCCTAAATCGGTCAACGTATCGGCTCGAACGGCGTGGCGATCGCAACGCGCGACGGTGCCACCTGGAAGTCGGCCGGCAGCATCCGGTGATAAGCGAGCATCAACTGACAGGCGCTGCGGGCGTCGTGGCGCAGATCGTGATGGATGACGAAGGTGATCTCGCCGGCGGCAAGAAGCGCGATATTATCCTGATCGAGATCATGCGCAGCAAAAACCGTGCAATCCCGCCGAGCCTCGGCAAAGGCTTTCAAAATGGCGCGATTGCCGCCACCGGCCGAATAGACGGCGTGGATGTCCGACTCGCGTTCGAGCGCGCCTCGGACAAGCAGTTCCGTCGCGCGGTCGACACCGAAGCCTTCCGAAATGCGCACAACCGAAAGATGAGGAAAGCGCTCCGTAAGCACATCGCGGAAGCCCTGCTCCCGCTCGTCTTCGCCGGCAAACAGGCTGCTCGACAGCGTTACCAGCACCTTGCCCGGCCGTCCTGTGGCCATGCGGCCGAGCAGATAGCCCGCCGTCGCTCCTGCCGCACGATTGTCCATGCCGACATAGCCGATGCGGGAATTTTTCGGCAGATCGGTCACCAGCGTGACCACGGGGATTTTCACCGCCATGAGCTGGGCGGCAAGTTCGGCAATGGCCGGCGTGGAGGCGGCTTTGAGCACGACACCGTGGCTGCCGCGCCGGCGTATGGCGCGCAGGATCGCGAGAAGCTCCTGCTCGCTCATCGTTTCGGCTACATGAAATCTTGCGGAAAAGGAGGCAGGGCGCATGCCGGGCAACTCGGCCTCGAAAGCCTCGCGAACCGCCGTGGAAAAGCGCTGCGGCGTATCCATGACGACATCGATGATGAGATGCAGTCCGGCAAGGCCCGACTGCATATATTGCCGCTCCAGTTCTGAAATCGCCGCTGCGACCCGTGCGCGGGTAACAGTGCGAACTCCTTCGCGTTCATGCATGACCCGGTCGACGGTCGCGAGACTGAGACCGGCCTGCAGGGCGATGTCTTTCAGCGGAAAAGCGCGATTTCAAGACCGCTCCTTCTGAGCTGTTTTTGAGGGATTTTGAACCTTTCTCATAGGGCGGCCCAAGACTAGGATCAATCCCATAGGTCCAACGTCACTTTGGGAGGAGATCACCATGGACGCTCAGACGCTCGCCAGCCGGCGCAGCCAGAAGGTTTGGCTTTCGGCCGATTGCGGCAATTTCGACACCTTCAGGGCGCTGGTCGAAAAGACCGCCAATCCGGCGGACTGGCCGTTCGCCGCTGGCATCGAGAAAAACATCCTCATCTATGATGGTGACAAGGTCCGCCGCATCGCCGGGAATGAAGACGACCGGCGCGCGCTGATGGCCGAATGGGTCGAGGCCTTTACCTCAGGTCCCGGTATTATCGTCATTAGGCGCGCCATGCCGGACGCCGCGGTTGTTGATCGCGCGACCGCCGTGTTCGAAGCCATCGTTCGCGAGGAAAAAGAGAAGGGCCGGGGTGCCGGCGATCATTTCGCCAAACCCGGCGCCAATGACCGCATCTGGAATGCGTTGGAGAAACACTGCTTGGCGGATCCGGAGAATTTTGCCCGCTATTATGCCTCGACCGCCGTCGCCATGGTGTCGGAGGCCTGGCTCGGCATCGGCTATCAGATGACCGCGCAGATGAACCGGGTCAATCCGGGTGGGACCGCCCAGAAGCCGCATCGCGATTATCACCTCGGCTTCATGTCGCCGCAGCAGATGCAGGCCTATCCCGGCCATATTCATGCCGTTTCGCCGCTCTTGACGCTGCAGGGTGCGGTTGCGCATTGCGACATGCCGCTCGAAAGCGGGCCGACGCTGTTACTGCCTTATTCGCAGACCTTCTTCGAAGGCTATATCGCTTTCGGCCGGCCGGAGTTCCAGGCTTACTTCGCCGAACATCATGTGCAACTGCCGCTGAAGAAGGGCGATGCCGTCTTCTTCAATCCGGCCGTTATGCACGGCGCCGGCAACAATGTCTCCAAAGACATCTACCGCATGGCCAATCTGCTGCAGGTCTCATCAGCTTTCGGCCGGGCCATGGAGAGCGGCAACCGTGCACGAATGTCGGTGACCGTCTATCCCGCACTTCTCGCGGCCCTCGACGCCGGAACGCTGAGCCGCGCAGAGATCGCGAACGTGATCGCATCGACAGCCGAGGGCTATGCCTTTCCAACCAACCTTGATCGTGATCCGCCGGTCGGGGGGCTGGCGCCGAAAACCCAGGCGAAGATCATGGGCGAGGCGATCGATGCCGGAACGGATGCAGGAGAGTTTGCCGAGTTCATCGCCGCTCACGCCGCACGTAGGGAGGCTTGAGATCCGATGAGCCGACTGGATGGAAAATTTGCCGTCGTGACTGGCGGCACGCAAGGGCTGGGTGCCGAGGTTGCCCGTCTTTTTGCCGAGCGTGGGGCCGCCGGTCTGACGATCTGCGGCCGCAGCACCGCCAAGGGAGAAGCCAAGGCGCGGGAGATTGGGGAGCGATACGAAATTCCGGTCGCCTTCGTCAGCGCCGATCTCGGTGAGGTCGAGGACTGCCGCAAGGTCATCGCCACGGCGATCGAGAAATTCGGCCGTATCGATGCTCTCGTCAATGTCGCCGCCATCACCGATCGCGGCACCATACTCGATACCGATCCGGAGCTGTTCGACCGGATGTTTGCCGTCAATGTGCGCGCACCCTTCTTCCTGATGCAGGACGCGATCAAGAACATGATCGCCAACGGCATTGAAGGCACCATCGTCAACATCTCCTCGATGTCGTCGATGGCCGGCCAGCCCTTCATCAGCGCCTATTGTTCTTCCAAGGGCGCGCTCGACACGTTGACCCGCAACACGGCCTTCTCGCTGCTTAGAAATCGTATCAGGGTCAACGCCCTCAATATTGGCTGGATGTCGAGCGATGGCGAGGATCGCATCCAGCGTGAATATCATGGTGCTGCCGAAGACTGGCTGGCAAAGGCAGCGGCGGAACAGCCGTTCGGCCGGCTGGTCGATCCGGCCGAGGTTGCGCGTGCGGTCGCCTTCCTGTCGTCCGAAGAGTCCGGCCTTATGACCGGTGCCACGATCAATTTCGATCAATCGATCTGGGGTGCCTACGAGGGCTCGCCGCATCCGCAGAAAGCGATGTGACCAACACAGACCGGTGGGAGGGGCGTTCTCTCCCACTGATGGGCCAACGCGGGCCATTGACGCCGTGCACGGCGGCTTAAAAGCCTTTGATGGACCCGTCCGACCAGATCATCTTACCGCCGCGGATCGTGCTGCGCACGCGCGGCACCCGGCCGCGTTCTGCGATCACGAGATCGGCGCGCAGCCCCTCGGCGATGCGGCCGCGGTCATGTAAGCCGAGTGCCTTGGCCGGATTGGCGTTTGCCAATGCGGCCGAGGCGGGAAGGCCGCCTTTGCCGATCTCAGCAAGTGCGATCACAGCCGGCAGAATGGCCGAGGGGTGATAGTCGC
>JBCNPI010000255.1:0-8899 GCA_039593415.1 Rhizobium sp.
GTCGTCGCTCAGCATCTTGCCGCCGGCGCCGAAGAGGAGGGCGGAGAACATCCAGTCGTCGCCCTGCCAGCGGAAGTCCATGCCGTCGACGCCGTTGCCGAGCGCCTTGATCTTGCCGGCAAGCGCGATGACCTCGTCCCAAGTCTTCGGCGGGTTGTCCGGGTTGCCGCCGGCAGCCTTCACCAGATCGGCGTTGTAGTACATGATCGGGTTCGAGGTCGCAAAAGCGAGGCCGACCTGCTTGCCCTTGACCTGGGCGAGCTTCAGGATCGTGTCCGAGAAGCCCTGCTCGGCCATGTTACCCTCTTTCTTGACGAGGGGGCCGAGGTCGACGGCGACGTTGCGCTCGTCCATCATGCGCAGGCGGTTGAGGCCGATGAAGGTGACATCGGGCATCTCGCTGGTGCCGGCCTGGCGCAGGATGGTCTGGATGCCTTCCTCATAGGTGGCCGAAGGAGCGGCGAACTGGATCTTGATGTCGGGGTTTTCTTCCATGAACTTCTTCGAGATCGTGTCCATCACGTTCTTGAAGAAGCCGGGCATGGGGTAGTGAACCGTCAAGGTGGTTTCGGCGTAAGCCGGGACCGTCACAACCATGGAAATGGCCGCGGCGGCGAGAATCTGGGTGATATGCTTCATCGCTCGTTCTCCGTTTTCGAATTTCGAACCGGTCAACCTTTGAGACCGGTCATGGTGATGCCCTCGACGAAACGCTTCTGTGCGAGAAGGAATGCCGCGACGAGGGGAAGGGTGATGATCAGGGTTGCCGCCATGAGTGCGCCGTAGTCGTCGCCGGCTTCGGCGGCGCGGAAATACATGAGGCCCAGCGGCGGCGTGAAATATTCCTGCTTGGTAATGACGATCAGCGGCCAGTAGAGGTCATTCCAGTGCGCGACGACCGAGAAGATCGCAAAGGCTGTCACCGCCGGCCAGGCATTCGGCACGATGACGCGGGCGACGATGCCGATTTCCGACATGCCGTCGAGGCGCGCGGCATGGATCAGATCGTCGGGCATGGAACGGAAGAACTGCAGGAACATGAAGATCGCGAAGACCGAGATCGAGAAGGGCGCGACGAGAGCCGTATAGCTGTTCAGGAGCGACAGGCTGTTGAAGCCGACATAGAGCGGCAGCGCCGTTGCATGAATCGGGACCAGCAGGCCGAGCATTACCAGCACCATCATGGTGCGCGCAGCCGGAAACTTGAGCTTCGCCATGGCATAGGCGCAGGGGATTGCGATCAGCACCTGAAAGAAGAAGATCAGGCCGCAGACGAGGACGCCATTGAAGAGGAGCGTGCCCATCGAAACCTTGCTCAGCGCCTTGGCGATGTTCTCGACGTAATAGAAATGCGTCGGGATCAGCTTCAAGGCGGAGGTGAAGATATCGTCCTGCGCCTTGCCGGCGGTCGAGATCATGAAGATGTAGGGCGCCAGGAAGATGAGCGAGCCCAGGATCAGCAGAGAGAGGCGCAGGATGCGGCCGGGAGTGAAGCCTGTCGAAGTCATGTGTAATGCACCTGCCGGTCTTGGACGCGATATTGCAGGAAGGTCAGCACCACGAGGATCGCCAGAAACACCGTGGTCATCGCCGAGGCATAGCCGACGCGCAGATAGACGAAGCCTTCCTGGTAGATGGTGAAAAGCAGGACTTCCGAGGCATGGTTCGGGCCGCCGTCGGTCAGGGCCTTAACGGTGTCGAAGACCTTTACCGCATTGATGATGCTGATGGTGGTCACGAAGAGCGTCGTCGGCCCGAGCATCGGCCAAGTGACGAGCCAGAAGCGATCCCAGGCCGATTTCGCGCCATCGACTTCGGCGGCGGCATAGAGTTCGCGCGGGATGGCGGTGAGGCCGGCGAGAAACAGCACCATGTTGAAACCGACCGATTGCCAGACGCCGATGATCGACAGGCTGTAGAGCGCCGTCGCCGACGAGCCGAGCCAATTCGGGCCGCGCACGCCGATTTCTCCGAGGAGCGCGTTGATCGGGCCGATCGTGGGGTGGAAGAGATACTGCCAGACGGTCGCCATCGCGACGATCAGCGAGGCGACGGGGAGGAAATAGGCCGTACGGAAGAAGCTGCGGCCGATGCCTTCGCTCTCGATCAGCAATGCGACGCCGAGGCCAAGCGCGATCGAGACGGGCGCGACGATGGTGGTATAGGTCGCCGTGTTCCAGAGCGACTTTACGAAGGCGCGGTCGCGCAGCAGATGCGCATAGTTTTCAAAGGCGACAAAGCGCAGGCTCTTGTCGCCGAGCTGGAAATCCGTGAAGCCGAGTACGACGACGGCGATGATCGGCACAATGATGAAAAGCACGATCAAGATGATGGCGGGCAGGGCGAAGATCAGCGCCGTGCGGGCTTCGCTGCGTTCGCGCGCCGCTGCCGTCTGCATCGGCAGGGAGGTGGCGGCAATGCTAGCCATGCGCCTTCTCCCGTGTGGCGTCGACGGTCGTCGGGCTCGCGCGCAGGCGGCGGCCGTCTTCGGCGAAGACCATCGCCTGTTCGGCTGCGAGCGTCAGCGCAACGGGCATGCCGGCGGAAAGGCCTGCGACTTCGGCCGGAGCGAGCTTGACGACCATGGTTTCGCCGATGGCATCGAGCTTTGCATAGACAATGACTTCGGAGCCGAGGAACTCCATGCGCTCGATATGGGCAACGAGCGCATCCTGGCGGCTCTGGGAGAGCTGTACGAATTCCGGGCGGATGCCGAGGGTTACATTCCTGCCGGCAAAGGTGCTGTCCTCGAGTGCAAGCCGAATGCCGCCGAAGGCGACGATACCGTTTTCGGCGAGCGCCGGCAGCAAGTTGATGCGCGGCTGGCCGACGAAGCGGGCGACTTCGACATGGGCCGGATCGTCATAGATCGTCTGCGGCGAGGCGAGCTGCAGCAGCTGGCCGCCGATCATGACGGCGACGCGATCCGCCATCGACAGCGCTTCGGCCTGATCGTGGGTGACATAGACGGTGGGCACGCCGGCGCGGCGGTGCAGATCGACGATCTCGCCACGGGCATGGACACGCAGGTTGGCATCGAGATTGGAGAGCGGCTCGTCCATGAGGAAGACAGCCGGACGGCGTACCATGGCGCGGGCGAGCGCCACGCGCTGACGCTGGCCGCCGGACATCTGGCCGGGCTTGCGGTCGAGCAGGTGATCGATCTTCAGCGAGGCAGCCATTTCGCGGACATCGCGGATGATGCCGGCTCGGGTGGCGCGCTGACCGAGGATGAGCGAGCCGATAAAGGGCAGGCGCTGGACGCGCGACAGGCGGCGCATGGCGAGCGGCACGGCGATGTTTTCCGAGGCCGTCAGATGCGGATAGAGCGCATAGGACTGGAACACCATGGCGATGTTGCGGTCCGCCGCCGCTACGCCCGATACGTCGCTGCCGCCGAGGACGATCTCGCCGCTATCGGCATGGTCGAGGCCTGCGAGGATGCGCAGCAGCGTGCTCTTGCCGCAGCCGGACGGACCGACGAGGGCGATGAACTCGCCGGGCTGGACATCGAGATCGACGCCCTTAAGGATGGCGTTGCCGCCGAAGGATTTAGCGATGCCGCGAAGCGAGAGCGCGCTCATTCGGCCGGCTCCTTTTTTGCCTTCGGTGCTGCCTGCGGATAGACTTCCATGACCACGTCATCAAGGAAGTAGGCGGTCATCCCGGGCACGGCGACGAGCTCCGTCGAGACCGTCTCGCCAAGCTCGTGGATCGCTGCGCCAATCAGGCGTTCACCCGGCATTTCACGTTCCATCTTGTCGAGGATGAAGGCGCCGGGCGGTGCCCAGACCAGGTTGGTATCGTCGAAGCGGCCTTCCCACGTCCAGTGCAGGTGGCCGCTGCCGAACAGGGCGACGTCGTGGGCCGCGATGAGATCGTAGAGATGGCGGCGCTGTGCGGGGCGCACGCTCCAGTAGCCGGTGTCGCCCTCATCGGGCGCATCGACGAAGAGCGGCTTGTGGGCAAAGAGGGCGATGCGGCGTTCCCCACGACTTTCGAGCATCTCCTGGAGCCAGTCGAACTGCTTCTGCTCCTCGGCGTCCTCGAAGCCCATGAGCAGGCTGTTGAGGCCGATCAGGCGCCAGTTGTCCACGTCCTTCGCCCAATAATCCGGACCGACGAGGCGGCGCCAGCGCTCCAGCCGCTCGGGATTGACCGGCTGATAGGAGCCGGGCAGGTGACCGACATCGTGGTTGCCGGGCACGATGAGCATCGGCACGGAAACCTGCCGCATCAGATCCATGGAGAAGATAAGATCTTCGTCCTTGTCGGCGCCATCGACGCTCAAGTCGCCAGTATGAACGACGAGATTGGCGCCGCTCGCGTCGATCCATTTCGCCAGCGGTTCCCAATTGCCGTTGAAATGCGGCTTGTTGGGGCTCAAATGCGTGTCGGTGATCTGGATGATCTTCAAGGCGCTTCTCCGCAGTCTATAGAAAGGGTGCGCCTGCAGAAGGGTGGCCTTCATTTCGGCGCGTCTCTGCGCTCTCTTTAGAAGGCCCCCATGTCAGTTAGGTAACGGGTCTTTTCAGCTGTTTTTCAGTTTTGTCACATCGCCGTCAAACGAGGCCGCCGCGTGCTTCGTGCCGAACGGAAGTACTATACGCGGCTGCCCTGCTGCTATAGATCGTTGCGAAAGGGATCAGATATGTCAGACGAACAGAGCCGCATCACAAAACTCGAGGAAACGGTCGCCCATCAGGCGAAGACGATCGAGGAGCTTTCCGACCAGATTGCCGAGCAATGGAAGGTGGTCGAGCAGGCCAGGCAGAAGCTCGACCGGCTGACCGAGCGCTTCCTGACGCTGGAGGAACAGTCGCTCGAAGCGCCTGCCATTACCAAGCCCCCTCATTACTGAACAAGGTCGCCATCTCGTTCACGTTTCGGTGTTACACGCGGCCGTGCGTAACATTGGAACTCGCCTTCCCGTATCTCCTTCTGACCGAAGCATTTAGAATGACGGTCGAGAGGAGAGTGTCATGAAGACTTTATCGACAGATATGATCCGCATCGGCTCGACGCGGGTCGCGCGCCTTGCCGGACTCACTGCAGCCGCAGTGCTGGTTGGCGCCGTTGCGCTGCAATTTGTCGGCCAGGCTTCGGCCGAGGACGCGCGCGTCATTCCCCCGCCGAACATGGACGAAAAGGCTACTGCCGCCAGCACGGAAACGGCAGTGCTTGCCGGCGGCTGCTTCTGGGGCGTCCAGGGCGTCTTTCAGCACGTCAACGGCGTGATCAGCGCCACATCGGGCTATACGGGCGGAAGCAAGGATGCCGCTCACTATGAAATGGTGAGCACCGGCGAGACGGGCCATGCCGAATCCGTTCGCATCGTCTTCGATCCGCATAAGATCAGCTATGGGCACCTGCTGCAGATCTATTTCTCGGTGGCGCACGATCCGACAGAGCTGAATTATCAGGGGCCGGATACCGGCACGCAATATCGTTCGGCCATCTTCCCGGCGAGCCAGTCGCAGGCCGATATTGCCCGCGCCTATATCGACCAGCTCAATCATGCCAAAGCCTTTGACGCTGCGGTCGTCACCAGGATCGAGCCTGCGCGACAATTCTATGTCGCCGAGGACTATCATCAGGATTTCCTGACGACACATCCGAGCTATCCCTACATCGTCATCAACGATCTGCCGAAGATCAAGAACCTGCAGCATTTCTTTCCTGGAGATTATCGCGCCGACCCGGTTCTGGTGACGGCAAGCGCCAGCACGAAATAATCGCCTGTCTCTCCGGCGAGCGATGCCCGCCGGTCACGGCCGCCTTGCAGGAAATGCTCGTTACTCACGGTGTGTCTGGTGTATTGCTCCCTCACCAGATAGTCATCGAGAGTGCGTTTCGTCATGATCGTCCGCGACCGGCCGAATCTCTTCCAGCTTTTCTTCATCGTTCGCGGGTCGATCATCCAGCGTATCCTGCCGCAGATTATCGCTATTTTCCTGCTGTCGGCCTTGATCGTCTGGGGGCATGAGGAGCGGCCGCATCTTATCGTGTCCTTTAACGGCTCGGCGCTGTCGCTGCTCGGCATCGCGCTTTCGATCTTCCTCGGCTTCCGCAACAATGCCTGCTACGACCGCTGGTGGGAGGGGCGCCGCGACTGGGGACAGCTTGTCCATCTCGCGCGCAGCTTTGCACGGCAGACGCTGGTGCTGGAAGGCGCAGGCGAGGCGGGTGTCGAGGCGCGCAGGAACCTGCTGCGGCTGACCATGGCATTTGCGCAGGCGCTGGTTTGTCTTCTGCGTGAAGGCAGCGACGAGGTCAAAGTGCTGCGCCTGCTGACGCCAAGTGAAGCCGAATTCTATCATGTCGCCGGGAACCGGCCCGACCTTATTCTGCGGCTGATGTCCGCCGATCTCGCGCGGCTGAAGGCATCGGGTGCGATTTCGGATATCCAGTATCAGATGCTGGATATCACAATCGGCCAGATGGGTGCGGCGCAGGCAGCCTGCGAGCGCCTGCGCAACACGCCTCTGCCCTTCGGCTACACGCTGCTTCTGCATCGCACGGCCTATCTCTTCTGTTTCCTGCTCCCCTTCGGTTATGTCGATACGCTTGGCTGGGGCTCGCCCTTCGTGACTGCCCTCATCGCCTACACCTTCTTCGGTCTCGATGCATTGGGTGACGAATTGGAAGACCCTTTCGGACAGCGTCCCAATGCGCTCGCCATCGGCGCCCTTGCCGATACGATCGAGATCAATCTGCGCGAAGCGCTCGGCGAAACGGACCTGCCGCCGCTGCCGCGGCCCAAGGATTTCCTGCTGATGTAGAAAATCAGCGAAAATATTCGCCAGGCGATGGAATAGAATCCGGCGTGCTTCCGTATATAGGTGTATGGAACGCAAAGGACGCACATTCGATGTTTTGGGGCAGCTCGGTTCGCTGAGACGATATGCCCGCTCGCTCGTGCGCAACGCGGACGAGGCCGAGGATCTGGTGCATGACGCGCTGGTCAAGGCCTATGAGCGCAAGGCGTCTTTCAGGCGCGACGGCAATCTGCGCACCTGGCTGTTGTCGATCCTGCACAATGTGCATATCGACCGCCTGCGCCAGAAGAAGTCGCTGAACCGTCGTCACGAGGAGGCTGCGGCCGAGCTGGAGACGGCATTGCCGGCATCGCAGGACCATACGGTGCGTTTGAGCCAGGTTCGCGAAGCATTCTTCAGTTTGCCCGAGGAGCAGCGCGAGGCGCTTCATCTCGTGGCGATCGAGGATCTCTCCTATCAGGAGGCGGCCACCGCACTTGGCATTCCTGTCGGCACCCTGATGTCCCGCATTGCGCGGGCGCGGACGAGCCTGCGCAGTTTCGAGGAGGTCACCTCCAAGGTTTCACATCTGCGGCTTATCGATGGAGGTGGCAATGAAAATCGTTGATCCGATCATCGATGCCGATCTCGACGCCTATGTCGACGGCGAGCTCACTCTTGCCCGTCGCATCGAGGTGGAATCCTATCTTTCGGAACATCCCGAGATTGCGGCCAAGGTGATGGCTGACATGAGCATTCGCGGCGAGTTGCGCATGGCGCTGGCCGGAGAAGGCCATGTGGTCCGGGCAGAAACGCGGGAAGCCGCGCGGCGGCTGGAGCGCGGGCTGGTCTATGGGCGGATGCTCGGCTCCTTCCAGCGCGTTGCCGCCATTGCCGTGCTGGTAGGGACTGGATGGGTTGCCCATACGTCCTTCGGCGCCTTTACGGCGAGCGAGGTCAGCGCATCGACACGGCCGCCGGCTTTCGTCGACGACGCAGTGCGCGCCTACCAGACGACGGCCGTGCGCGAGGAGATCAAGCCACAATCGGCGGCTGCGAATTACAATCCAGACGAAATCCGCGCGTCTACGGCAATCGTCTTGCCGGAGCTGCCTGGCGACTGGCGCGTCACTGATGCGCAGATCTATCCGTCCGAATTCGGTCCGAGCGTCGAAATGATGGTCGATGCCGGCAAAGATGGGCATTTGTCACTGTTCGCCGTCCGTCCGGGCACGTTCGCCGTCAAGGATGTCAGCCACATCAAGCGTGACGATGTCCAGGCTGCCTACTGGCAGATCGGCGAAGTTGCCTATGCACTGATCGGTAACGGCCAGGCGGGTCAGCTTGACGGCGATGCCGAAAAACTCGCCCGCAGCCTCTACTAATTTGAGTTAAAGGAGAACGACCATGAACCCGACCAATCCGCGATACGGCTACGGAGCCGGCGCAGGCTCGCAGGCGCTCTTCGACGAAGGTCTGCGCCAGCACATGCTGCGCGTCTACAACTATATGGGTGTCGGCCTTCTCGTGACGGGAATCGTCGCGCTGATCGTCGGCACGACGCCGGCGCTCTATGTGCCGATCTTCCAGAGCCCGCTGAAGTGGGTCGTCATGCTGGCGCCGCTTGCCTTCGTGTTCTTCTTCTCGTTCCGCATCCAGTCGATGTCGGCCGGCACGGCGCAGATGATGTTCTGGGCGTTCTGTGCGGTCATGGGCCTGTCGCTGGCCTCGGTCTTCCTGGTCTTCACCGGCACGAGCATTGCGCGCACCTTCTTCATCGCCGCGACCATGTTCGGCGCGACCAGCCTCTACGGCTATACGACCAAGCGTGATCTTTCCAACATCGGCTCGTTCCTGATGATGGGCCTGTTCGGCGTGATCATCGCCAGCATCGTCAATATCTTTCTGGGTTCGAGCGCGCTGCAGTTCGCCATCTCGGTCATTGGCATCGTCGTTTTCGTCGGCCTGACCGCCTGGGATACGCAGAACATCAAGGAACAGTATGCCGAAAACCACGATCAGGAATCGCAGCAGAAGCTCGCCGTCTTCGGTGCCCTGTCGCTCTACCTGAACTTCGTCAACATCTTCCAGCTGCTGCTGAACTTCACCGGCGAGCGGGAGTAGTTTGAAATTGCCTGCTT
>JBCNPI010000256.1:0-8877 GCA_039593415.1 Rhizobium sp.
CTGCTGCCGAAATCATGGATCGTCGCACCCGCCGTCGAATTGACGCCAAGCTGCACGCCCTGCGGCTGCCCCATGCGGCTGCGCTCGCTCTCGGGAATGGAAAGCCATCTGCCCTTGAACAGTTCGATCGCGACCGGCAGGCCGCTGAACTCCTGCAACATGGCCTGCAGATTGACCGCATTGCGGGTCCTGTCTGCAAAGAAGCCGGAAAACCGGAGTATCAGCTCGTCGTCGGGGCGAACCTGCTCCCTCAGCCGTGCCGTACTGAAGCCCGTCAGCGAAAACAGCGTCTTGATGAAGGCATTGCCCTTTCCGTCGGGGCTCCATCGCAACAGTCGGGCAAGGCGATACTTCTCGCAGGCATCGACAAAAAGCTCGGCAAGGCGGCTCGTGAAGAGATCGAAAAAGCTTGAAAGTCCGTGCGCCCGATTGCGCTCCTCGCGCATGACAAGCTCGTTATAGCTCGGCGGCATGGCGCCGAGCGGCCCAAGCAGGCCGGCCATGCTGGCCTTGACCGATCTTGCGGCACCCTTCCTCTTGAAACCGCTGACGGCAAGGGGGGCGGGCGAAACGCCTACGGGTGAAGACACCGTCAAATGATCGCCGCCTGCATGCTGGGCAACGCGAAATGCCGTCGACGGCTCGAAGCGACCGGGGTCGCGTTCGAGAAGCGCAGCAAGCATTTCGCTATCATTTGGCCGGAACTGATCCATCGGTTTCGATTACCCCTTCGTCACAGCAGCGGCCGCTCGGCGGCGCGGGCCGGCCAGATGGCGATTGGTTTCGATTGTCCCTTCATCGACACGCGGAGGCGGGTGAAGCTGTTGATCGAGGTATAAAGCCCGAAAAACCGGTCGAGAACGCTGCCGAAGAGATAGGCCGACGGCCTGTCGATCGCCGCCGGATCGAACTCCAGCCGGATATCCGTGCCCGTCACCATCCCGCCATTGCCAAGACGCGCCATCGAGCTTTGGGCGTCGACCCGGACGATGGCGTCGGCAAGCTGCCGGGTTTCGCGGCTGTCCCGAAAGGCGTAAAGCGCGAGAATGTCTTTGAGCGCGGCTCCATCATTGTCGAAAAGGGAAAGGTGATTGAGCTGAAGATGCGACATGAGCCGCCAGTTGCGCCCCTGCTGCTCGTTCATCCGCACAGAAGGCGTGGGCGCCATCAAGGCTTCGACCGAGCCGACCGCCTCGCTGCCGGAGGCCAGCTGCAAATAGGGGTGACCGCCGCCGAAGGGCAGTTGCTCGGGCAATTCCCGGTTAAGGCACAGGGCGTCGATGCTGGCGATCTTATCGAGAGGACCGCTTGCCCGGCGAGCGCGATCGACGAAGGCGATTTCCATATCGCAAGTGCGGTCGTCGTCATCGAAACGGCGAGTGCATTGCCAGAACAGTGCCGAGGTCCCGCCCTTCAAGCTGCGACCGAAGAAGGGCTCGCACTGCTCCTCGTCTCCGGTTCTGTCCGATACAAGCACGTTTTCGATCGCATAGATCTCCCGCGTCTTCTGCCGTCTGGCGTCCGGCAGCACGCGGTACTCCGTGCGCGTGCCATCGAGCGCGATCGGTTCGCAGTTCTGGCGAAACAGGTTGACGATGGGAGTGGCATTCAAGACGAAATCACGGGCGGAAATGGCGCGTTCCAGCTTGGCACTGGTCTCGTCGAGATAGATGAAGATTTCCAGCGTTTCGCTGCGCCAGGCCTTCAGACCAACAATATCGACGAAGAGGAATTTCTGCGGCAGGGCAAAGAATTCCGTCAGCAGACGATAACCGGTGAAGCTCGAGCTGGGGTAGGGCAGGATCGCCTCGTCAGGCTCGAAACCGACCGGACGCAGCGCCTTTTTCGGCAGCATGACCGGGGCGCGATCATCGGCATGATGGGCAAGCGCGATGCCGAGCGTATGATTGACGAGCAGTTCGTGAATGGCGACCGCCTGCTGCCAGGACGAGCCGATATGAAGCCGCAGCCGATCGAGGCCGATCTCATTAAGCGGCTTGTTGGTATCGCGCGCCCGGATCGACAGGCGCAGACAGCCGACCGCACCCGCATGAGGCGATGGCGGCGCACTGATCGGATGGCCGCTGAGAGATGCCGAGACGATCTCGATCGGCGCCACCTGCGTATCCTGCGTGGTACGGAAGCGGCAGCTCTCGCCGCCGATCGGCTCTGCGAAGATTTCCGTATGACGCGGCACGGTCTGGACGGATGCCAGCGTGCTGCTCGGCGCAAAGCGCACGATGCTCATTGAGGGCAGGGGTGCCAGATAGTGCGGATAGAGCGTTTCCAAGAGCCCGTCCGTCAGTTCCGGAAACTCGTCGTCGAGCTTCTGGCGCACGCGGGCCGCCGAATAGGCAAAACTCTGGATCAGCCGTTCGACATGCGGATCGTCCGCGACCTCGCCGGTCAAACGCAGACGGCCGGCAATTTTCGGGAAAGCGTCGGCAAAACGTGCCGCACGCCGACGGATCGCAGCCAGCTCGTCGTTGTAACGCTGCAGGAAGCCGTCAGCCATTATTGGCCTCCACCAGGAAGCGCTGGGTCGAGGGATCGATCGTCGATTCGAAGCTGATCGGCGGCATGCCCTCATGCACGCGGAAGGTCGCGTGGATACGCAGCCGCAAGGCACGCTCGCCATTGCCGCGGCTCTTGAGGATGTTCACCCGCACATCTGAAAGCCGTGTTTCGAACAGCGCTATGCGCCGCTCGATCAGCCGTGCGAGCCGGGATTTGGCTTCATCGGTGACGAGATTTGCCGACACCATTCCATCGACACCGAAGGATACCAGCGCATCGCCGAGCTCCTGATAGATCGCAGGCGGTGCGCTCGGGCGGCGCCGGGTATTGAGCAGGGCTTCGAGATCGCGGCGAATACATTCGCGCAGTTCGCGCAGCTGTTCGGCTGCGGTCAGCTGCGGGTCTTGCAGCCGATCGGGATTGTCGTCGATCAGCCGATCGATGATCGATCTGGCGACGATCCTTTCCCGCGGTCTGTAGCGTTCCAGCGGATCAGCCATGGGCAGAGCGCCTCGTCTCGTTTGGGCTCGATGCCACATCGAGCGACTTCAGGTCGTGGAAGGAAACCAGATCGTCACCCGCCAGGAAGCACTTCTGTCCGCGGCCGGTCGTGATGCCCGTCGGCTCTTCGACCCATTCGGTTTCGCGCCCGAGCAAGAGTTTGGCAGCCGTCGTGCCGTGATAGATCGCAGGCAGAAGCACCGGCGCACTTGCGCCGTCTACCAATTTGAGTTCGGCTCTGCGGAAGGCGAGATCGCGTGGACGCGCGATCGGCTCGACGCGGAGGGTGGCGATCCGGCGAAAGTCGATCCACAAATAGGCGCCGCCTGTCATGATGACTTCCAGGGCGTGCGGGATACGGTCATCGAGATCACGAAAATCCGAAACGAGCGCGCCGTTCCAGTTCATCGATTGTTCGCCTCTGATCTCCTCAAGAGATTGAAGCGCGGCGGCCGAATCGGACCGGTCGCGATGGGCGATCGCCAGCTTCATGGCTGCCTGATCGAGAACGCTCGGACCGTTCGGAAACTCCGGGGCGGCTGCTTCTTCGAACCAGGCGGAGCGTGCTGCCATTGCTCTCAATTGATTGCGCAGCATGGCAAAGCCCATCACATCTTCCGGCGCGAATGTCGTGGCGAGATTGCACTGCGCGTCGGCGCGTGCGTAATCACCGGCAAGAATCAGAAGATCGATCAGAATATGTCTTCCGTCCCTGTCCGTCGGTTGAGCTCTGACATGCGCTTTCGCTTGCTCGATCGCGTCATTGAGCGCGTTTTCGCTGAGAGCTTCGGCGATGTTGGCGGAGAGCGTCATGCAGACATCCTTTGCGGCGTGCTTGCGGAGCGTGAGAACGCTTGGGTCGCGTTCGTCGTCTCCGCGATGAGATGAAAACTCGTCGAGACGTCGTCGAGCTGAAAATGCGGCTGCAGGCGCACCGTGCAGGCGAACATGCCCGGCTTGCCTGGTATTTCGTTGACGCTGATGCCGGCCGAGCGCAGGGGAAAGCGCGTACGCAGCGACAAGTCGGCATCGTCATTGCCGAGCGTGTAGGTCGATAGCCAATCATTCAGCTTGCGTTCGATCGAGACACTGTCGGCCAGTTTGCCGATGTCATCGCGCATGATGACCTTGAGGTAGTGCGAGAAGCGCGAGGCGCAGAGCACATATTGCAGCATCGCGGCGATGCGGGCGTTCTGGCGTGCGTGCTCGCTCGAATAATGCGGCGGCGCGTGCAGCGACTGGTTCGAATTGAAGATCGCCGAGGAGGAGAGGTAGGTCGTCGCCACGGGCACGATGCCGAGCTCGCAAAGCTGCTGCTCCTGGCCGTTGGTCAGCCGGATTTCGACGGGAGCCTGCTGCGACAGGCCATTGCTTTCGATGCCGAGATCATAGGGGGCGAGCTCCTCCGCGCTCAGCATGCCGCCGTCGATGGCATCCTGCGTCACGCCGCGAATATCCGCAAACCAGCCGGTTTCGATGAAATTGCGGATGACGATCATTGCAAACGCAAAGGCGCCATTGCCCCAAAGCAAGGTGCTGCCATCGGCTGCGACGTGTTCGCGAAATGGGAACTGGTCATCACGCTCGCGGGAAAACGCCTCATAGGGCGCGCGCATCAGGATGCGCGGGGCGACCAGACCCAAAAAACGGGAGTCGTCTCTGGCTCGAAGCCCGTTCCAGCGGATGCGGGCGGGATCGTAAGCGAGCCAGGAAAAATCCTGAACGCGGTTGAGCTCGTCAAAATCCTGCAGGCCGATTGCCTGCGGTGCGGCGGCTGCCACGAAAGGGCAGAAGGCGGCAGCCGCAGCCATGCCGATCTGGGTCAGTGCTCCCACGGTGTCGCCGCCGGTCCGGTCCTCAGGCGATAGCTCGTAGTCGCCGATCAAAAGGCCGAAAGGCTCTCCACCGGGCATCCCGAACTCGCGGCTGTAGACCAACTCGAAGAGATGGCTCTGGTCGAACTCCGTCGTCCGCTCGAGATGTCGCGTCAATTGCGCCCAGCTGACGCTGAGGATCTTGACCTTCACTTCTTCCGATCGGCCGGTATGGCGCATGAGCATGGCAAGCCCGCGCCACCGCGCTTCCATTGCCTGGAACTCGGGGTGATGCAGGATGGCGTTGACCTGGCGGTTCAGCGCATCGTCGATCATGGCGATCACGCGATGCACCTGACGCGTCCAGGCAGCTCTCGGTTCCGTCGTTGTCGCGGTCATGGCGCTTGCTGACATGGCGCTTGCTGAAGGCGCGCGGCGAGACGATCGCCGCGCGGCCTCTCCTAGTTCTTGCTCGGAATGCGGGCGACCATGCGCAGCGAGGTGGTCAGCTCTTCCATCTGCAGCCAGGGGCGCATCCAGGCGACGGCATTGTAAGAGCCCGGCTTGCCCGGAACTTCCTGGACGGTCACCTTCGCATCGCGCAACGGATATTTGGCACGGGATTCCTCGCCGGCGTCGTCATTGGCGTTGACGTAATTGGCGATCCAGCGGTTGAGCCAGTTCTCGCAATCCTGCGCCTCCATGAAGGAGCCGATCTTGTCGCGGCCCATGACCTTCAGATAATGGGCGAAGCGCGACGTGGCCATCATATAGGGCAGGCGCGCGGAAACGGCGGCATTGGCCGTTGCCTCCGGCTTGTCGTAGACCTTCGGCTTATGTGTCGTCTGAGCGCCGAAGAACACGGCATAATCGGTGTTCTTGTAATGGCAGAGCGGCAGGAAGCCCAGCTTGCCGAGTTCGGCATCGCGGCGGTCGGTAATGCCGACCTCGGTCGGGCATTTGAGATCGAGGTCGCCATCGTCGCTGGAAAAGATGTGCATCGGCAGGTTTTCGACCTTGCCGCCGTTTTCGGCACCACGAATGGCCGTGCACCAGCCGCTCTGGGCGAAGGCGTCCGTCAGCCGCGCTCCCATCACATAGGATGCGTTCATCCAGCAATAGGAATTGTGATCGAGCTCGCCGGTCTTCGAATGCTCGGTCTCGTCAAAGGCGAAGTCATCGATCGGATTGGTCTTCGGACCGTAAGGCATGCGGGCAAGCACGCGGGGAAGGGCAAGCGTAACGAAACGCGAATCCTCGCTATCGCGCAGGCTACGCCATTTTGCATATTCGACCGTCTCGAAGATCTTTTCCAGATCGCGCGGACGGGCAAGCTCGCGGTAGTCGTCAAAGCCGAACATGCGCGGGCTTGCGGCCGAAATGAACGGCGCAAAGGCGGCCGCTGCAATCGACGAAATTCCCTGCAGCGTCTGTACGTCGTCAAAGGAGTTGTCGAATTCATAATCGCCGATCAAAGCGCCCATCGGCTCACCGCCCGGCGTGCCGAATTCGTCTTCGTAGATCGACTTGAAGAGCCGCGACTGGTCGAATTCCACGGCCTTTGCCAGATCCTTGGAGACATCGCGCTTCGATGCGTTCAACACGCGGATCTTCAGGTTGACGCTGGTCTCGCTGTTCTTGACCAGATATTGCAGGCCGCGCCAGCTGCCTTCGAGCTTGGTGAATTCAGGCGACTGCATGATTGCGGCAAGCTGCCGCGATATTTTCCGATCGAGCTCGGCAATTGCGTTGTTGAGCGTGACCGTCAGGTTGCGATCATAGGTGACGGTACCCTTGAGGGCCTGGTCGGTCAGGGTACGGAGCAGATCCTGGGCACGGTCCGGTTCGGTCTGGCGAGTTGCGGCCACGATCTGCGACAGCAGATTTTCCTCTGGCGCAAACTCGGCCTCTTTCGTTTTCAGTTGGCTTTCAGCGCTCATTTTTCGATCCTTGCGGAAAATGCGGGCGATATTGGCAGGGCCATGAGACCCGCCGCTATCGGCCGCTTGAAACAGGATTGGACGACCGGCAGTTGCCGATCGCCGACGACGATCAGCTTGCGGCGGGCTTTTCGGCCAACCCGAGTTCGGCCATCAGCTTCGAGAGGTCTGTCTTGTTCTGCAGGACATCCTCGAGCAGGCGCTCCAACTCTTCCGAACGGTCTGCCTTGCTCATGAGGTCGCGAAGCTGGTTGCGGGCGTCAAGCAGCGCCTTCAAGGCTGGCACCTGACTGACGACGGAGCCGGGCTCGAAATCCTGCATGCTTTCGAATTTCAGCGAGACGGGAAGCTTTGAGCCGTCGCCCTCAAGCGTATTCTCGACCGAAATGTTCAAGCCCGGCGTCATGCGGCGCATCACGTCGTCGAAATTGTCGCGGTCGATCTGAACGAACTTGCGCTCGCCGAACGGCTTCAGCGGTTGGGTCGGATTGCCGGAGAAATCGCCGAGCACGCCGACGACAAAGGGCAATTCCTTGACGACCATGGCGCCTTCGGTTTCCACCTCGTACTTGATGTGGACCCGCGGCTTGCGCACTCGCTCCAGTTTTTCGTGAACACTCGCCATAAAACTTCTCCTTCAATGCCAGCGGCAAATTCGCTGTTCAAATGTGGCGCAACTCGACTTTGGAAAGGGCGGGTTGCAAAAACTTCGGATGCCGGTTGTATCTCTCACCCGGTCTTGTTCGACGTCAGCTGAATGCCCGCCGCCGTTAGCACGGCATTGCGAGCCTGCTGCTCGGGCAGAAGTTCAGCCAGCAGTTCGGAAAAATCCATGCGGCCGCGCCTGACCATCGTTTCGATCGACATCGAGATCGGGGAATGCGGTTCCGTACGGCGAAAGTAGCGCGCGACGGCAAGCAGCAGCTCGAACGCCTCTTCGCGCGAGCTGATCTGCTCGGCGCTCAAGGGCCGCGGGCGGCCTTGCGCCTCCTCGCCGGCACCTTCGTGCTGCGGCGGCTCGGACTGAACCTCGGTTTGCGAAGATTCGATGCCGCCAAGGGCGCGAAGTGCCAGGGCAGCTTCTTGCAGGACATTGCGCGTATTGGAACTCGGCGGCGCCATCTGCCCGCAGCGCTCGTTCAAGATCGATACCAGCCGGTCAAAGGCGGCAATGCAGCCATTGACCATATCGAGATGTGAGATCATCGCAGCAGGGCCTGCCTGAAGGGCGGCCTGGCTCAACTCCTCGCGCCGCTTGATCTCATTTGGGCGCTGCGACAGCTGGAAATCCCACAGAGAAAACTGGCCGAATTTCATGCCGGGAATAAGCGGCGACAGTCTCACAGCCTGAATGATGGTTCCTTCACCGCCGATCCCATTGAGACCGGAAAGGGGCGCAAGGCGCTCTTCGAGATCGTCTGCTCCGATCGAATGAAATTTCTCCCAATGCTTGTCTAAAAGCGACGCGATTGCCTGGTAGACATCCCTCAACCCCTCGAATCCGCGCAAACGTAATTCTGCCTCGGCTAGCCAGGCCAATACTTCGAGGTCCTTGCTTTTGGAAGAAATAATTTGCAATCCGAGATTGCTGACATCTGTCCAAAGGGGTGAAAGACTAATATTCTCGCCTGGTGATATACCTCGCTCTGCGGCGCGAGCCTGGTTTCTTGCGTCCTTTATTCTATAGTATATTTCGCGCATAGAAGTATTGTTGCGAATGTTTTCTCCGCATGGCGCGCTTTCTTCAAATGGATTTTCTATGTCGCGAACGCTGATCAGTGGATTAACTCCATATTGCGATCTACATCGTTTAAGCGCGTGATAGTTAGATCGATATATTGCTTTGTCAACCATGTCTATTCTGTAACGGATTTGTGACGATTCCATTTTTTGACCGCTTGAAAAATTTTTTGTATTCCATCTAGACGCGTGCAATTAACCGCCCTAGTTGTTGCCGCGATTTGGAGGGTGTAGTGAAAATGAAACCAAAAGGAGGAAACTTCTAGGTGTCGAATATCGATCTCAATCGTCTGATCAGAACGCTTGAGCCCGCATTGCGCGTCGGTCTCGAGGCTGCAGCGTCGCTTGCAGCACGCGATCGGCAT
>JBCNPI010000257.1:0-8871 GCA_039593415.1 Rhizobium sp.
CGTCTACGGTACAAAGGGCGGCATCGAGTGGACGCAGGCCGATCCGAACTATCTCTGGTACACGCCGTTCGGCGATCAGAAGCGGCTGATCACCCGCAATGGCGCCGGTTCAGGCGCTGCCGCGGCGCGCGTCTCGCGCATCCCTTCGGGCCATCCGGAAGGTTATCTGGAAGCCTTCGCGACGATCTACACCGAGGCTGCGCGCGCCATCAACGCCCGCAAGAAGGGCGTGGCGGTCGATCCTGCCGTGATCTATCCGACCGTCGATGACGGCGTGAAGGGTGTGGCTTTCGTCGAGGCTTGTGTCGCTTCCTCGAAGCGCAACGGCGCCTGGGTGAAGCTCTAAGTTTTGGGCGAGGTTCGAGGTGGCGAACCCGCCTCGAACCAGTTTGCTCAGGTCGCGACCTCCTGCCTGCGCTTCGTTAGCGCATCGACGCTCAGCGGGCCGCTGCCGGCGCTGGCGAGAAACAGGAAGATGAAGCAGAAGAGGATGGCGGCGGTGCCGCCGTTCTGCGCGGGATAGAAGCTTTGCGGCGCATGGCGCAGAAAATAGGCGAAAGCCATTAGGCCGGATAGCACAAAGGCGGCGATGTGCGTCTTGAGGCCGATGAGGACGAGGAAGCCGAGAGTCAGTTCGAGTAAGCCGGCGATCCAGGGTAGCGATCCGACAGCAGGCACATTCTCGGCGGCCGGAAAATGCAGCACCTTTTGAGTTCCGTAGCTGAACAGCACCAGCGAGGCGACGATGCGCAGAAGGCTCAGCAGATAAGGATGGAGGGCGTGGATCGCAGGGAGCATTTGTGTCCTCTCTTTGTTAAGTTTGTACGCTACCCTCAATTGATCCAAAGCCGAAAGACAAGTCACGACCGTTGACATTGCTGTTATCGAGGCGTGCGAAGAGTGCTGCCGTTGCCGCGAAATTTTCCGCAACGCTCTTAGCCAGCTTGGTTTATCGACGACTGCAACGTTGCAGTTTTACTGCGTGGCCCCTGTACTTTGAGGGGCGGCTTGGTTAAACCGCAGCCAACGAAGCCATAACAGACGGGATTTTCATCATGATCGATCCGAAGCTTCTTGCCGATCGCTTCCCCGGCGATTTTACATTCGGCGTTGCCACCGCTGCATTCCAAATCGAAGGCGCCACCAAGGCCGACGGCCGCAAGCCCTCCATATGGGATGCCTTCGCCAACATGCCCGGCCGTGTCTATCAGCGCGATAATGGCGATGTCGCCTGCGACCACTATAACCGGCTGGAGCAGGATCTCGATCTGATCAAGGAGATGGGCGTCGAAGCCTACCGCTTCTCGATCGCCTGGCCGCGCATCATTCCGGAAGGCACCGGCCCGGTGAACGAAGCCGGCCTCGATTTCTACGATCGTCTCGTCGACGGCTGCAAGGCGAGGGGCATCAAGACCTTTGCAACCCTCTATCACTGGGACTTGCCGCTGGCGCTTGCCGGCGATGGTGGCTGGACAGCGCGTTCGACGGCGCATGCCTTCCAGCGCTATGCCAAAACGGTCATGGCCCGCCTCGGCGACCGTCTGGATTCGGTTGCCACCTTCAACGAGCCCTGGTGCATCGTCTGGCTGAGCCATCTCTACGGCATCCATGCGCCGGGCGAGCGCAACATGCAGGCCGCCCTTTATGCGATGCATTACATGAACCTTGCGCATGGACTAGGTGTCGAGGCAATCCGCGCTACGGCGCCCAAGGTGCCTGTCGGCATCGTGCTCAATGCCGCTTCCATCCTGCCGGGTTCGGATCGTCCCGAAGATCTGGCCGCCGTCGAGCGTGCCCATCAATTCCACAATGGCGCCTTTTTTGATCCGATCTTCAAGGGCGAGTATCCGAAGGGGTTCGTCGAGGCGCTCGGCGATCGCATGCCTGTCATCGAGGACGGCGATCTCAAGACCATCAACCAGAAGCTCGACTGGTGGGGTCTGAACTACTATATGCCGATGCGTGTTTTCGATGACGCCTCCAAGAGCGGCGATTTCCCCTGGACGAAGGAAGCGCCGCCGGTCAGCGATGTTAAGACTGATATCGGCTGGGAGATCTATGCGCCGGGCCTGAAACACGTCGTCGAGGATATCAACAAGCGCTACGAACTGCCGGAGTGCTATATCACCGAAAACGGTGCCTGCTACAACATGGGCGTGGTCAACGGCGAGATCGATGACCAGCCGCGTCTCGATTACTACGTCGAGCATCTCGGTGTGGTCGCCGATCTCATCAAGGACGGCTATCCGATGCGCGGCTATTTCGCCTGGAGCCTGATGGACAATTTCGAATGGGCGGAAGGCTATCGCATGCGCTTCGGCCTCGTCCATGTCGATTACGAGACCCAGGTGCGCACGGTGAAGAAGAGCGGCAAGTGGTACAAGGAGCTCGCCTCGCAGTTCCCGAAGGGCAATCACAAGCCGGTCTGATGCCGCTTTGCCTCTGCTCTCGAAAGGCGGAGGTTAGGTGAAATAAGTTGGATGGGTGATCTTCGGTGGCGCAATGGGTCACCCACCCAGGATCTGTGGTCCGACCTTCCCCTCGAGGGGAGGGTGGCTATCGCTCGAATCGGCGAGGCCTGATAGACATCAGGTATGACTCAGCGGCCGATTTTCCTTTATGCGCTTTGCGGCAGCCAGCGGCGGGCTTCGTCCAGCCGCAAGCTGCTGGAGGCGCTACAGCTCGCCTGCCCGGAAGGCATCACCATTGCGATTTGCGACCTGATCCACGATCTGCCGATCTTCAATCCCGACAATGAGGGCGAGAGAACGCCACCTGAGGTCGAGAAATTTGCCGCGGAGATTCGTCAGGCCGACGGTCTGATCGTCTCCTGCCCGGAATATGCTCATGGTATACCCGGCGGTTTTAAAAATGCGCTGGACTGGCTGGTGTCGCGTGACGAGGTGCCGTTCAAGCCGCTGATGTTTGCCCATGCGTCACATCGCGGCGATCTCGTGTTGGCGCAGTTGACGGACGTATTGCAGACCATGTCGCTCAATATCGTGCAGGACGCATTTCTGCGCCTGCCGATTGCCGGCAGGAGCGACGAAATCCAGCTGGCGATGCTGCTGGAGGCGCGCGAAAGCGGCGTTCTGTCGGCGAGTCTCGATCGTTTTCGGCAGGCGATCGCCGCGGGGGAATGAATTCTTCCGGCTTCGGCAAATATACAACTCTTTCCTGTAGGAATCTCGGATTCGCCTTAACCGTTTGTTGAAGACCTGACGGCAGACTTCTCCGCCAAGGAGAAAAGCGTTGGGAGCAGCTTTCAAGTTATCTCGGCAGAGCGCGCAGATCGGTCGTCATTCCATCGTGACTGCCGTTCTGATCTCCTTTGCATTGGTTGTCGCCGTTGTCACCCTCATGGTGCTTACCGCGATCGGCCGCGTTGCCGACTACTCCGACAAGCTGGATGACGAACGCTCCTGGGAGACGACCGTCGGTGCGCTGAAGACCTTTCAGGCGCAGCTGGAGGCGACACTGCACGACCATTCCGCGCGCAACGGCGCGGCGCGAAGCGTCTATGGGATGGATGACCAAAGCGGGGTCGCCAGCAATTATGGCGGCATTTCCTCCAGCGGCGCGCTATTTGACACCGCCATCGTCGTTGACGACCACAACAAGCCGCTCATTGCCTATCACGATGGCGAGCCGATGACGGAAAATATCGAAGATGTTCTCGGAAGCGCCATCTGGGCGCTCGTCGATCAGGCGCGCACAACGCGCGTGACCGGCGTGCCGGAAGCGTCGGGCTATATCATGACCAGGGACGGCATCGCCGTTGCCGGCGCAGCGACGATCCGTGAAAGATCCGGCCGCATTCCGGTGCCCGCAGGCAAGCGGCGCTATTTGATCCTCGTGCGCTATCTCGATGCCGCCCGCATCAAGATGATGTCAAACACCTATGTCATCAGCGGCCTGAAACTGGTGCCGCCGGAGACCGTCGCCCGATACGCTGTCTCGATCGTCGATCCGCTCGGCAAGTCACTGGGGCGGCTTGTGTGGAGCTCGCGCGGACCGGGCGATATGAGCTATCAGCAGGTGCGTCCGCTGGTTCTCGGCGCACTCGGTCTGGTGGGCCTGTTCTTCGTGGTGCTGCTGATTCTGGGATCGCTTGCGGCGCGCAGGCTGCGGGCAGAGGAGGTTCAGGCGCGTCAGGTTTCTCTGCGCGACCGGCTGAGCGGCCTCCTCAATCGCGAGGGATTACGGCTGGACGTGGACCGCCTGGTCGAGCGGGCGCGCTCCGACGGTACCAACGTTCTGCTTCTCTACCTCGATCTCGACGGCTTCAAGGAAATCAACGACGCCTATGGGCATGGAACTGGCGATCAGCTCATTCGCGCCGTAGCAGCCGGCCTTAAGGTACTTGTGCCGCCACAGGCCTTGTTGGCGCGTCTGGGCGGCGACGAGTTCGCCATCGCCTTCCCGACGAAGGAGCTCAATGACGCACCGGCCTTGCGGCTGGCCGAACAGATTCTGGATTTTCTTGCCGAGCCTCTCGAGATCGGCCGCCGGGTGGTCGTGGTCGGTGCCAGCATCGGCATTGCGAGTTCACCGGAAGGCCGTATCGACCGCGAGGAGCTGGTGCGCCGCGCCGATCTTGCCATGTACAAGGCCAAGGAGGCGGGCCGCGCCCGCATGGCCTGCTACGAGACGGGCATGGATGCGCATCGCGAGGAGCGGAATGCGCTGGAATTAGACCTGCGTCATGCGATCGAGACGGAGGAGCTGGCGCTCGCCTACCAGCCGCTGGTCGATGCATCGAGCTGCGAGATGATCGGCGTCGAGGCGCTCGTGCGATGGAACCGGCCCGGTCACGGGCCGATTTCGCCGGAAGTCTTCATTCCAATCGCCGAGACCAGCGGGCTGATCGAGGCTCTGGGCCTGCTCGTGCTGCGCAGGGCTTGCAAGGCAGCGCAGCAATGGCCGGATCTCCACGTCGCCGTCAACGTATCGCCCGGCCAGTTCCGCAATCCCGCTTTTGCCGATTATGTCCGCAACGTGCTGAACAGCACCGGAATCGAGCCCAGCCGCGTGACGCTGGAAATTACCGAAGGCTACATCATTCAGAATCCGGAGCGTACCCGCCAGTCGATCGAGCGGCTGAAGACCATCGGCGTCAAGGTCGCGCTCGACGATTTCGGATCGGGTTTCTCCTCCATCGGGTATCTTCGTCAGTTCGGCTTCGACCGCATCAAGGTCGATCGCTCGCTGACGATGGACGTGCTGGAAAACAGCCGCGCCCGCGAAATGGTGAAGGCAACGGTAGCATTGGCCCATTCGCTCGACATTCCCGTTACGGCCGAAGGCATCGAGACCGAGGAGCAGGGAAGGGCGCTGGAGGGCTTCGGCTGCGATGAGCTGCAGGGTTATTTCTACGGCAAGCCTATGTCGGAGGCCGAGATCAGCAAACGGCTCGCCATTCAAATGGCTGCGGCAGTGGACGAGGAACACGCTGCCGCCTGACATGCCCGGGAGCATGTCTGCAGTCCGGACGGTAAACGGCTGCGCTGTTTTCCTGGAATTGCTCTGGAATCAGAAAAGTAGAGCATGATGTCGTCCGAAAACCGATCACACTTTTCGGCATCATGCTCTAGCCGATATGTTCGTGGCCGCGCTTGCGGGCGAGTGCGATCTGCCGTTGCCTTTCGCGATAGCGCTCGCGGTCCTCCTCGCTGCGTTCATGATAGCAATGGCTGCAGGAGACGCCGGCCTCGTAGAAGGGCGAGGTCACTTCCTCTGGAGTAATGGGATTGCGGCAGGCGTGGCAGAGCTTGTGATTGCCCTCTTTCAGGCCATGCTCCACCGAGACGCGCTCGTCGAAGACGAAGCAGGCGCCTTCCCACAGGCTCTCTTCCGGCGGCACTTCCTCGAGATATTTCAGAATGCCGCCCTTGAGATGATAGACCTCGTCGAAGCCCTGCTGCTTCATGAAGGCGGTCGCCTTCTCGCAGCGGATGCCGCCGGTGCAGTACATGGCGATCTTCGGCTTGTTGTGCAGCCCCGTATTCTCGCGCACCCATTCGGGAAATTCGCGGAAGGTCTTGGTCTTCGGATCGACCGCGCCCTTGAAGACGCCGATCGCAGTCTCATAGTCGTTGCGGGTGTCGATGACGATGGTATCGGGATCGGAGATGAGCGCGTTCCAATCCTTCGGCGCGACATAGGTGCCGACGACCTTGGTGGGGTCGATGTCCTCGACTCCCATGGTGACGATCTCTTTCTTGAGCTTCACCTTCATGCGCACGAAAGGCATTTTCGACGCGCGGCTTTCCTTGTGCTCGAGGCCAGCAAATTCCGGCTGGGCGCGCAGGAAGGCGAGTACCTTGCCGATTGCGGCATCGGTGCCGGCAATCGTGCCGTTGATTCCCTCACGCGCGAGCAGCAGTGTGCCCTTCACGCCATTTTCCTCGCAGAGCGCAAGCAGAGGCTCGCGCAGGCTCTCGAAGCGCGAAAAGGAAACAAAATGATAGAGCGCGGCAACGAGGAATGCGCCGGTCGCGTTGCGCCGTGGATCTGAAAGCATGTCGGTCATGCGGGGGAAATACAATTTTGTAGGCGTTCAGGCAATCAGGATTCGTATTTTGAAACTATGCGACCGGGCAACCTCGATCCTTCGAGGCATCGCCACCGGGGCTACCCTCGTCCTTCGACGGGCTCAGAATGAGGGCGGAGTGGCCTTCGAGCTTCAGACAATGTCCGCAGTGACGGACCGGGCGCTGGTGACCAGCCTTCATGCAAAGGTGTGCAGGCCGTCAGGCGAGAGCCTCGAAGCACGAGGCCGGATGAGGGTCTCGTCAGTTTCAGTCCGCGCCTTCAGCCAGAGGCGCTTGATGGTTCGCGCCTCGCTTTCCGGCTTGTCCGCGAAGACCCAGTGGGCTCGGCTCAGTGCTTCTTCGCGGGCGGTCTGCTGCCGCGAAATGATCGCTTCCAGCAAACGGGCGTGATCGTCCCTCCTCTCGAAGAGATGCGGTTCGCAATCCGCGACGTCGGCCAATATCGACATGTCGAGATGGCGGCCGAGCACGTCGACCAAAGCTTTGGCTTCAAGCTGCTTGGCATGCATGGCGGCCGGCCAGACATCGCGCAGCAGCATGTGATGCATCCAGTAATCCTGGCTGCGTTTGCGCAGGTCGTGAAAGTGCTCGGTATGGGCCGATTCCGCATGGCATTCGGACAGTGCTTGCAGTGCCTTGCGGACGTTCTTGCGCCAGCTTTTCTGAAAAAGGCGGGCCGTGTCGCGGCGTCCGCCGTCGAAGGATATTTCCTTCAATGCCTCAGCCCCGCCACATGTGGCGACAGCTGCACGCGCCTTGGCTTCGAGATCTGTTTCCGCCTCGGCCATACGGTCGCGTCTTATGGTCAGCAGATCGCTCACGCGGGCCAGCGCATGCAGTTCCTCCGCAGATGTGGCGGTTGCCTGTAGATAATGGCTGACTTCGATCAGCGCAGTCGCCTCACGGACTCCGGAAAGAGTGCGCGCTATGTCCCGCAGCCGGCCGTTCTCCTGCTTTTGAAATTCCCGTGCGTTCGGCGCTATCAATCGGTAGAGGGCTCGCACACGCTTGATGTTCTTGCGGACGTCGTGAACCGCTTCGTGCAGGCCTGTCGGTCAGTTCGGCCATTGCTTTGCCGAGTTGATGCGCGGCCGCCTTATGCACCTCGTCATCAAGAGCCCGGTCAGGCCGTATGCGATAGCTCATCGTACTCCTGCTCGAACTGCGTCGCGAGGGCCTGATTGGAATAGCGGTATTCGCCTGTCACCTCGCGTCCGATCCAGTCCGGCAGTTCAGGATTGTCGCTTTCTTTCCCCATCTCCACCTCGGCAATCACGAGGCCGCGATGCGCGCCGCGGAAGACATCCACTTCCCAGGTAAAGCCCTTGAAGGGCACCTTGTGGCGTGTTTTCTCGATAACGAGGCCGATCGCCGTCTCCAGCAGCTCCTCCGCCTCCTCGACAGGGATTTCGTATTCGAATTCGTCCCTGGTCATTGCCTTGCCGATCTTGATCGTCAAGGTTGCCTTGGTGTCGTTCGTCAGCCGTATGCGCACGGAACGGTCTGCCATGGAGGCAATATATCCCTGTCGCAGTATCAGCCGCTCCGAAACGGAATCACGCCAGTGATCGCCGCGCACCAGAAATTTTCGCTCGATCTCTTTTGCCATGCGTTTGACATGCTCCACCGGCACAGAAGACACTAGACTATAGTATGTCAGGACGAATTCCTACCCGTCGTATCCAAAGCGTGCTTTTGGCTCGACAAGCACCTTTGGGAGGGTTATTCGAAAGCCGGATTTCAATCGTTTTAAAGGAAGTGTGCGATCATGGGCGAGAAAACCGAGAAGCTTCTTTCCATTCTGAAACTGCAGCCCGTCGTTCCGGTGCTGATCGTCGACGATGCGAAATCGGCCGTGCCGCTTGCCCGGGCGCTCGTCGCGGGCGGCCTGAAGGCCATCGAGATCACGCTGCGCACCGCCGGCGCGCTCGATGCCATCCGCGCCGTGGCGGAAGAGGTGGAAGGGGCCGAAGTCGGCGCCGGCACCATCCTCAATGTCAGCCAATGGGATGCGGCCGTCGAAGCCGGCTCCAAGTTCATCGTCAGCCCCGGCACGACGCAGGAACTGCTCGATGCTGCGCGCTCCTCGCATGTGCCGCTGCTGCCAGGTGCTGCGACCGCCAGCGAAGTCATGGCGTTGCGGGAGGAGGGTTACACGGTGCTGAAGTTCTTCCCGGCCGAGCAGGCCGGCGGTGCCGCCTATCTCAAGGCCCTGTCTTCGCCGCTATCAGGCACGATCTTCTGCCCGACCGGCGGCATTTCGCTGAAGAATGCCCATGATTATCTGTCGCTGCCGAACGTCATCTGCGTCGGCGGC
>JBCNPI010000258.1:0-8868 GCA_039593415.1 Rhizobium sp.
AGCCGGTTATGAGCGTGCGCGGCGAACCCCGCGATCCGCAGCTTTCCGGGGGTGCTTCGGCTCCCGTCGAACCGGTCGGACCGGTGGGGCGAGAGGACGATTTTGGCGACATGCGCGCCGGTCCTGCCGACCATCTCGGTGCCGACAGCGACATCGGGTCGACGACGGAAGGGCCGGCCGCTGTCCGGCCGATGAACTTCAAGCCGGAGCGCGCCGCCGTGCGCCGCAAGCCGCGCAAGTTCTTCTCGCGTCTGCTGGTCTTCTGCATCCTGCTTGCCTTCCTCGGTGTCGGTGCCTGGTGGATCAAGACATCCGGCGTGTTCATGTCGGCCGCTCAGAGGGATTCAAGCGTGCCCAACCCGCCGGCGCATGTCGATTCTCAGGATTTCAGCGGCAACAGCAGCAATGACGACACGTCGGATCAGGAGGACAATAGCGGTCCCGTCAATCCAGGTCTCGCGACCATCGATCCGCAGAACAGCTTCTCCGCGGAATGGCTTGAGATATTGAAGCCCACCGACGCGCCGAAGGTCACGACCGGCCCGCAGTCGAAGGCCGAAAACGTATCGGAGAACGAAGGTCCGGCCGTTCGGTTGACCTCGCTCAGCAGCGGTTCGGACGGCAGCGGCTCGGTCGAAGTGGCGGTCAATATACTGCAGCAGATGGCAGGCAAGGCTTCGACCATCGCGCTGACATTGCAGTCAACCTCGGATGCGCCGACGCAGATTACCGTTGAATGCGATTTCGGCCCTCTCGGTCGCTGTGGCCGCCATCGCTTCACGGTCAGCCGTCAGAAAATGGATTCGCTGTTTCAGGTTCGGTTCGATCGTTCGATGGCGCCGGCCGGCGCGGGGCGCCTGATCATCAACAGCGATGTCGATGGCAAGGCCCGCGGCGTCAACATCTACGCTATCCGTGTGTTGCCCGGACAATAGGCCGAGGCCAGGCGTCCGAAGCCGTCAGGCGAGAATATCCGATCCGACCCCGAGGATTTTCTCGTCGATCTTGCCGATCGCCTTCTTGTCCTTGCCGTCATAGTCGAGCGTCAGCAGAATGTGACGGATGAGGTTCAGGCGCGCGCGCCGCTTGTCGTTGGCGCGGATGACGGTCCAGGGTGCATGGTCGGTATGCGTTTCCTTCAGCATGCGGTCGCGTTTTTCCGTGTAGTCTTTCCATTTCGGCAGGGCGGCGATATCCATGGAGGAAAGTTTCCAGACGGCGCGCGGATCGTGCCGCCGGTCATGGAAACGCCTCAGCTGCATCTCCCGGCCGATATCGAGATAGAACTTGAAGAAATGAATGCCGTCCTGGACGACGAGCTTTTCCATCTGCGGCGCCTGCTTCAGAAACTGCTCGTATTGCTTTGGCGTGCAGAAGCCCATGACCGGCTCGACGCCAGCGCGGTTGTACCATGAGCGATCGAAGAGGACGAATTCACCCGCGGTCGGAAACTGGGCGACATAGCGCTGGAAATACCATTGCCCTGCCTCGCGATCTGTCGGCTTCGTCAGTGCCACCACGCGCGCAAGGCGAGGGTTCATATGTGCGGAGGTCGCGGCGATCGAGCCGCCCTTGCCGGCGGCATCGCGCCCTTCGAACAGCGCCATCACCCGTTTACCCGTCGCTTGCAGCCAGAACTGCACCTTGATCAGCTCAATCTGCAGCCACTTCAGCTCATCGAGATATTCTTCTTCCTTGAGCTTTTTCTTGTAGGGATAGCCGCCAGAGGTCAGCGCTTCGTTATCGATCCAGCTCGGCAGGACAGGATCGTCAACATCGAATATGCGCTTGACGCCATGGATCTCCAATTCCACCGCGCGGCTTTCCGCTTTCTCTTCCATGCATAGGCTCCTCGGCTGTTCATGCTGTGTTAACGCTGCCGTTTGCACGGCAAAAAGCTCTTCGACGAAACTGGAGCTTTTATTCAATGGTTTCAACCCTTTTGCCCTCCTTCTCTTTTGCCGGCTACATTTATTCTTGTCAGTTGCTACCTTCTGTGGATAGAGCCGAATACTTCTGTCATGAATCGCAGGTAAGACGCGGAATCCAGCATTCCATGATGGTAGGCGAAGGGACGGACGCAGTTGGAAGACGAATGGTCATTTGTCAGGAAGTTGGCAGTTCGGCTGCGGCAGGAGAGCGCCATCCTGGTTCTGGCGACGCTGATTGCCGCGCTCGCCATCGTTGAAGGCATCAACACCGGCGCCGTATTCTGGATCTGGGCGATCGTCATGATCGTCACGCTGCTTCGCCCGCCGTTGGTCGAGCGAGTGGAGGTGCCGTCGCAGGCCGAGCCGGCGCCTGTGGATGCGCAAGCCCTGCTGCGCACCGCCTTTGCGGGATTGGCGGCGCTCGACATGCCAGTGCTGATCATCGATCGCGAGGCGTCGGTGCTGGTGCAGAACATGGCCGTCGAAAAGGCCTTCGGCGCCTTTCCGATCGGTGCGCATATTTCCTCCAAGCTGCGTTCGCCGGGCCTGCTCGACATGGTGCGCGAGACCATCGCGACCAATGCGCCGAACCAGATCGAGCATTCCGAGCGTCTGCCCTCGGAGCGGGTCTATGTCGTACGCATCGCACCAATTGATCTGCCTGAAATCGACAAACAGGAAGATGCACTCTTCCTGCTCTCTTTCCGCGACATTTCGGAGCTGCGCCATATCGACCGCATGCGCTCGGATTTCGTCGCCAATGCCAGCCATGAATTGCGCACGCCGCTGGCCTCGCTGCGTGGATTCATCGAGACGATCCAGGGGCCCGCCAAATCCGATCCAAAGGCACAGCAGCGCTTTCTCGGTATCATGCTCGATCAGACGACGCGCATGAGCCGGCTGGTCGATGACCTCCTGTCGCTGTCGCGCCTTGAGCTGAAGTCACATATCGCGCCGGATCAGAAGGTGGATCTGGTGCCGCTGCTCGGCCATGTGCGGGACTCCCTGCTGCCGCTTGCCGGGGATCTCGACGTGACCATCAATCTGCATTTGCCGGCAGGCAAGGTGGAGGTATTGGGCGATCGCGACGAACTGGTGCAGGTCTTCGAGAACCTGATCGAGAATGCCTGTAAATACGGCCAGGAAGGCAAGTCGGTCGAGGTTTCGCTACTCAGCGGTGCTGAGGCTGTCGAGGTAGTCGTCTCGGATAAGGGTCCGGGGATTCCCGCAGAACATGTGCCGCGCCTGACCGAGCGCTTCTATCGCGTTAACGTTGAGGACAGCCGTTCCAAGAAGGGAACCGGTCTTGGGCTTGCCATTGTCAAGCATATCCTGACCCGCCACCGCGCCAGATTGATCGTCAAGTCTGAAGTAGGCAAGGGAACCGACTTTACGGTCCGCTTCTGAACGCTTCTGCGACGCGTCTTTTGAGGTATGATTTTTCCTAACAATATCAATCGGATGGACTGTCATAATTGTTTCACTCGCCTGACATAAAAGGGCGGTGTTTTCGCCAGTAAGAATGGCATGCTGAAACAAGGCGGATGTGGCGTCCGCCTCAGCATTCTTCAAAGCTCATCAGGGGGTTCGTCATGAATGCTTTGAAAATGTCCATTCTTGCGCTGGTTGCGTCGGCTGTTTTTGCGGGCACGGCCGCGGCCCGCGATCAAATTCAGATCGCCGGTTCCTCTACGGTATTTCCGTATGCCAAGATCGTCGCCGAGTCTTTCGGCGAGACTTTTCCCAACTTCAAGACCCCGGTGGTTGAATCCGGCGGGTCCGGCGCCGGCCTGAAGGAATTCTGCAAGGGTGTGGGAACGGATTCCATCGACATCGCTAATTCGTCGCGCCCGATCAAGAGCAGTGAAATCGAAGCCTGCAAGGCCGCCGGCGTCGCCGATATTCAGCAGATCAAGATCGGTTATGACGGTATCGTCTTCGCCTTCGATAAGGGCAATCCGGATATCAAGTTCGAGCCGGCCGATCTCTACAAGGCCCTTGCCGCCGAAGTGGTCGTCGATGGTAAGCTGGTCGCCAACCCCTATAAGAAGTGGTCCGAGATCAATCCGTCGCTACCGGATTTCGAAATCGCTGCCTATATTCCAGGCGAAAAGCACGGCACGCGCGAAGTCTTTGAAGAGAAGGTGCTTGCCGCCGGCTGCAAGGCTTCCGGCGCGGCTGATGTCATCAAGGCGGCGGTTTCCGATGCCGAACAGCAGGCCAAGAAATGCATTGCCGTGCGCAAGGATGGCATCGCTGTCGATATCGACGGCGATTACCCCGAAACGCTGGCCCGCATCAATGCCAACAAGCATGGCATCGGTGTTTTCGGTCTCTATTTCTTCCAGAACAACGCCGACAAGCTGAAGGTTGCGACCGTGAGCGGAATTGTGCCCTCGGGTCAGACCATCGCCGATGGCACCTATCCGGTATCGCGGCCGCTGTTCTTCTACGTCAAGAAAGCCCATCTGGGTGTCATCCCCGGGCTCAAGGAATATATCGATTTCTTCACCAGCGATCAGATGATCGGACCGGACGGCCCGCTGGCGGAATACGGCCTCGTGCCGGCGCCGGATGCCGAGCGCGGCCAGATCCGCAAGGATTTCGCGGACGGGAAGATCATGTGAGTGCGTAAGGATTGGACACCGGCGCAGCTTGGTGCTGCGCCGGCGTTCGCCGGGGAATGGGAATGAGTGTATCGCTGCTGCTGCTTTGCCTGTCGGTCATCGGCGCCTTTGCTTTCGTGCTGGGGCGGGTGAGGGCGGCTGCGCTGTCGGTCGGCAGGTCCTCGGCCATGCATTCCCGGCTAGGCTACCACGGTGCCTATGCCGCAATATGGGCGGTACTTCCGGCTTTGGCGTTCGTCTGCGTCTGGCTGATCGTCAGCCCCATCGTCATTGATCGCCTCGTGACCAAATCATTTCCTGA
Organism: Rhizobium sp.; assembly: GCA_039593415.1. Lineage (GTDB taxonomy): Bacteria > Pseudomonadota > Alphaproteobacteria > Rhizobiales > Rhizobiaceae > Rhizobium. Next base: position 4,860 of record JBCNPI010000258.1, read on the forward strand.
GGAGGTCCAGTCTCTGCCGCCGGCAGAGCTCAATCTCAGCTACGGTATGGTGCGCAGCATCGCCCATGGCATGCGCATGCTGGATAGCCGGGAGCTTGCCGATGTCGGTGGTGGCAAGGTCGATTTGCAATTGCTCCTGGCGCAGAAGGGCGTCCCTCTCGCCGTTCGCCCGACGAGCTATATGATCGATGCCGCCAACAAATATAACGGCATGCGTGAAATCGGCCGGATGGTAATGTCGGCGGCGGCGATTGTCGTATCGCTGCTCGGCGCGGTCTACGGCCTTCGTGCCATCGCGCCGCGCTTTCGCGCCCGCAACCGTGTCGAGCAGGTCATTCTCGGCGCATTGGTCGTCGCCTCCTCCATCGCGGTGTTGACGACCGTCGGGATCGCCGTTTCCATGCTTTCGGAAGCAGCCCGCTTCTTCAGCATGGTGCCTGCCCACGAATTCTTTTTCGGAACCGTCTGGGACCCCCGCTTCACCGGCGCAGGAACGCAGACCTCGGGCACCTTCGGCCTGATCCCGCTGCTGGCGGGCACGATCTATATCGGCTTGGTGGCCATGCTCTTCGCCGTCCCCATCGGCCTGTTCGCGGCGATCTATATGGCAGAATATGCTTCCGCACGCGTCCGCTCCGTCGCCAAGCCGATGCTGGAGGTTCTGGCCGGCATTCCCACGATCGTCTATGGCTTCTTCGCCCTCGTGACCGTCGGGCCGTTTCTGAGGGATGTCTCCGCCGAGATCGATGGCCTGATGACCGGAAGCTATAGAAGCTTCATCGAGGCGCAGAGCGTTTTGACGGCCGGCTTCGTCATGGGAGTGATGCTCATTCCCTATGTCTCCTCGCTATCGGACGATATCATCATGGCCGTGCCGCGCTCGCTTCGCGACGGCTCGCTCGGTCTTGGCGCCACGCGGTCCGAAACGGTCAAGCGCGTGCTGCTGCCGGCCGCTCTACCGGGCATCGTCGGCGCGCTGTTGATGACTGCATCGCGGGCTATCGGCGAAACCATGATCGTGGTGCTGGCCGCAGGCGTAGCAGCGCGCATGCAGCTCGATCCCTTCGAGCCGATGACCACTGTCACCGTGAAGATCGTCAACCAGCTGACAGGGGACCTGGAGTTCACCTCGCCGCAGACACTCGTCGCCTTCGCGCTCGGCATTACGCTGTTCTGCCTGACCCTGTGCCTCAACGTCTACGCGCTCTACATCGTCCGTCGATACAGGGAGCAATACGAATGAGCGACGTCGTATCCTCCTCCGCGCCGAATATGCCTCGCGGGCTGACGCCGGGTGCGTCTGTGCACCGTGATATCGGCATCAGACGGCGCTATGCCGCCGAGCGCCGCTTTCGTGCCTACGGCTTCACCGCCGTCATCTTCGGCCTTGTATTCCTTGTCATCCTGGTCTCGACCGTGGTCGGCAACGGCTATACCGCCTTCGTGCAGACGTCGATCACCTTGCCGATCGAATTCGCTGAGAAGACGATCGACCCGGCCGGCAGGCGCGGCAGCGATCCGAAGATCCTGATGGCAGCCAATTATCAGGTTCTCGTGCGGGACGGGGTGGTAAAGGCACTGGGCATCGATCCCGCCAACCGCGCGCTCGTTCGCGAGGCAACGGCCATGGTGTCGGACGGCGCAAGGATAGCGCTTCGCGCCAGGGTCGTTGCAAACCCTTCGATCATCGGGACGACACAGAACGTCACCTTCCTGGCCAGCGCCAATATCGATTCAGCCAACAAGGGGCAGATCGATCTGACCGTCAGTGAGAGGGACCGCAAGGTATCCGACCGACAAGTCGCCTGGATGAAGCAGCTCAGCGAAAGCGGCGCGCTTTACAAGGCCTTCAACAGCGGTCTCTTTCTGTCCGGCAATTCGAGCCGGCCGGAGGCTGCCGGCCTCGGCGTCGCGCTGATCGGTTCGCTCTATCTGATGCTGACCGTGCTCGTGCTCGCCTTGCCCATTGGTGTCGCCGCCTCGATCTATCTGGAAGAGTTCGCACCGAAGAACCGGCTGACGGACCTCATCGAGGTCAACATCAACAATCTCGCGGCCGTCCCCTCGATCGTCTACGGCCTTTTGGGCCTCTCGGTCTTCATCAACATGATGGGTCTGCCGCGCTCGGCCTCGCTGGTCGGCGGTCTCGTGCTGAGCCTGATGACGCTGCCGATGATCATCATCGCCACGCGTTCGGCCCTGCGGGCCGTGCCGCCGTCGATCCGCAGCGCGGCGCTCGGGCTTGGAGCTTCGCGCATGCAGATGGTCTTCCATCACGTGCTGCCGCTTGCGATGCCGGGCATTCTGACGGGCACGATCCTCGGACTTGCCCATGCGCTTGGCGAGACTGCGCCGCTGCTTCTGATCGGCATGGTCGCCTTCGTCGCCAACTATCCGGCATCGCCGCTCGATCCTTCAACGGCACTGCCGGTGCAGATCTACATGTGGGCGAGCGAAGCCGAGCGGGCCTTTGTAGAAAGGACGTCTGGCGCCATCATCGTGCTGCTCTTCTTCCTCGTCGCGATGAATATCGGCGCTATCCTGCTGCGCCGCCGCTTCGAGCGGCGCTGGTAAGGGAGGGCGCACGAAATGAACATGATGACGGAAGCCGCAAGCGAAAGAGCCTTGGCCAAGAAGATGACGACGATCCCCTACAAGATGATCGGCCAGGACGTTTCCGTCTTCTACGGCGACAAACGGGCGCTCTTCGACGTCAATCTGAAGATCCGCGCCAATACGGTCACGGCTTTGATCGGCCCTTCCGGCTGCGGCAAGTCCACCTTCCTGCGCTGCCTCAACCGCATGAACGATACGATCGATACCTGCCGCGTCACCGGCAAGATCACGCTCGACGATCAGGATGTCTACGACAACAGCATCGATGTCGTGGAACTGCGTGCCCGCGTCGGCATGGTGTTCCAGAAGCCCAACCCGTTTCCGAAGTCGATCTACGAGAACGTCGCCTACGGTCCGCGTATCCATGGGCTGCATCGTTCGAAAGCCGATCTCGAGCATATCGTCGAAACCAGCCTGCAAAAGGCTGGTCTCTGGGGCGAGGTAAAGGATCGGCTCCACGATGCCGGCACGAGTCTGTCCGGCGGCCAGCAGCAGCGCCTTTGCATCGCCCGCGCCGTTGCCGTCAGCCCGGAGGTCATTCTGATGGACGAGCCGTGCTCGGCGCTCGATCCGATCGCGACCGCCAAGGTCGAGGATCTCATCCACGAGCTGCGGGAAAACTTCACCATCGTTATCGTGACGCACTCCATGCAGCAGGCTGCCCGCGTCTCGCAACGCACCGCAATGTTCCACCTCGGCCATCTGGTCGAGGAGAACGACACCGATAAGATGTTCACCAATCCCGACGATTTCCGCACGCAGGATTACATCATGGGCCGTTTTGGTTGATGATGTCAGGCGCGCGGCTCCCTTCACACAGTTCACCTTGAGGATAGAAAAATGGTCTCCACTCACATTCTCTCAGCCTACGACGAAGACCTGAAGTTCCTGACGCGCCGCATTGCCGAAATGGGCGGCCTTGCCGAGCAGATGGTCAGCGACAGCGTGCGTGCGCTGGTCAACAGCGACGCGGCGCTGGCCCAGAAGGTCATTTCCGACGACGTGGTTCTCGACCATGCCGAGCGCGAAGTCGGCGACAAAGCGATCGTCACGATCGCCCGTCGTCAGCCAATGGCCGCCGACCTTCGCGAAATCATGGGCTCGATCCGCATCGCCTCCGATCTGGAGCGCGTCGGCGATCTCGGCAAGAACACTGCAAAGCGCGTCATTGCCGTACAGGGCACCGGCGTCCCCCGCCGTCTTGCCCGCGGCATCGAGCATCTCTCCGAACTGGCATTGAGCCAGCTCAAGGAAGTTCTGGACGTTTACGCCACCCGCTCGCCGGACAAGGCCGTGTCGATCCGCGAACGCGACGAGGAAATCGACGCCATGTACACCTCGCTCTTCCGCGAGATGCTGACCTACATGATGGAAGATCCGCGCAACATCACCA
>JBCNPI010000259.1:0-8859 GCA_039593415.1 Rhizobium sp.
GTCGAAGGCTCGCTCGCCGCCGGCGTCAATTTCATCGACACCGCCGACGTCTATTCCTTCGGCAATTCCGAAAAGCTGCTCGGGCAGGCCCTGAAGAACCTCGGCGTTCCCCGCAAGGATGTCGTCATCGCCACCAAGGTCTATGGCCTGATGGGCGACAAGCCGAACGATCGCGGTGCCTCGCGCGGCCATATCATGGACTCGGTGCAGGCGAGCCTGGATCGTCTTCAGACCGATCATATCGATCTCTATCAGATCCATGGCACGGATACGGTGACCCCGATCGACGAGACGCTGCGGGCGCTGGATGATCTCGTTTCGCGCGGTCTGGTCCGCTATGTCGGCGTATCCAACTGGCAGGCCTGGCGCATCTCCAAGGCGCTCGGCATTTCCGAACGCCGCGGCTTTGCCCGCTTTGAGACGGTGCAGGCCTATTATTCCATCGCCGGCCGCGATCTGGAACGTGAGATCGTGCCGGTCATGACCGAGGAAAAGCTCGGGCTCATGGTCTGGTCGCCGCTGGCTGGCGGTCTTCTGTCCGGCAAATACGGCCCTGGCGCTCCCGGCAATGGCGAAGGACGGCGCGCAAGCTTCGATTTTCCGCCTGTCGACAAGGACCGCGCCTGGGCCTGTGTTGCCGCCATGCGCGAAGTGGCAGAGAAGCACAGCTCCAGCGTCGCCACGGTTGCGCTTGCCTGGATCCTCTCGAAGCCCTTCGTCACCAGCATCATCATCGGCGCCAAGCGTCTCGACCAGCTCGACCAGAATCTTGCCGCCGTCAAGCTGAAGCTCGATGCTGAAGATATCGCCAGACTTGACGAAGTCAGCGTGCTTCCAGCCGAATATCCCGGCTGGATGCTGGCCCGCCAGGGCGCCCACCGCGTGCCGCAAACCTTCGAGCCGAAGGGCTGATATCATAGGCCGGACCGCCACCCGTCGTGGCGGCCCGGCTCTGCGTCAAAGCTCGATGACAATCTTCCCGAAGGGGCCGCGATCGAGATGGTCGAAGGCCGCCGGAACCTCGCCGAGAGCATAGCGATGGTCGATGACCGGCTTCAGGCCGATGCTGTCAACTGCGCGTACGAAATCTTCGAGCGAGCGGCGGTGGCCGACGCCGATGCCCTGCACTGTGGGAGATTTCAGCAGCAGCGGTGCCGCAGGCCCGGATATGTCGAAGCCCTCGAGGACGCCGATGACGGAAATCCGGCCATGCGGTGCGACCGCTTTCAGCGACTGCGCGAAATTAGGTCCGCCGGCGATTTCGATAATATGGTCAATGCCCCAATCGGCGGTGAGGCGATAGACGTTTTCAACCCAATCGCCTTTGTTTCGGTCGATGCCGTGATGAGCGCCCAAAGCCTTTGCCCGAGCTAGCTTTTCGGGTCCGGAGGAGGTTACGAAGACCTCGGCCCCCTGTGCGGCGGCGATCTGCAGCCCGAATAGGGCCACGCCGCCCGTTCCCTGCACCAGCACGCTATCACCGGGCTTGATCTTGCCGCGCTCCACCAGGGCAAACCAGGCCGTGAGACCGGCGCAGGGCAAGGTGCTTGCCTCGGCATAATCGAGGCTTTTTGGCGCCGAGACGAGCCAGTCCTCCGGCATGGCAATATATTCGGAGAGCACGCCGGGATAGAAGCCGCCAAGCGTCTTGTACGGCGGTGTGCGGGCATCGCCGAGCGGCTTGCCGTCGATCCAGCCGGGATGGAAGGTCGAAATGACCCGATCGCCCGCGGAGAATCTGGTTACGCCGTCTCCGACCGCCTCGATCACGCCCGCCATATCGGAGGCCGGTACGAAGGGAAATTGGATCGGTAGCCCCATGCCGGTCTCGCGCACGAGCTTGTCGCGATAGTTCAGCGAAACGGCCTTGACCCGCACAAGGACTTCGCCGCGTGCGGGACTGGGAACTGCCGTTTCCGTAAGGTTCAAGGGCGCGCCGACGGCGATCGTTTCGAGTGTCCAGCGCTTGGTGGTCTTCGTCATCATGATCTCCTGAGAGGAATTGGAAGCAATGGATGCACCATATCGTTGCTTTCCAGTCGCCAGTGGCGATATTATTTCCGTTTTCTGGTTCCCTGAAGGAAACAATCATCATGAATGACATGCTCAATGGCATTCCGGAATTCGTGGAGGCCGTCGAAGCCGGGGGCTTTTCGGCCGCGGCGACACGCATGAATCTCTCGCGTTCGGCGATCGGAAAGACGATCGCCAAATTGGAGCGGCGCCTGAACGTCCGCCTGTTCCACCGCACCACCCGCATGCAGAGCCTGACCGACGAGGGACAGGCCTTTTACGAACGCTGCCGCCGGGCGCTGGACGAAATACAATCGGGCGAGGCCATGCTGGAATCGGGTAAGCGCGAGGTTACCGGACGTCTGCGCATCTCCATGCCCGTGCTCTTCGGTCGTCGCTGCGCCGCACCGCTGCTGCTGGAACTGGCACGCATCCACCCCAAGCTTGAGCTGGACCTTTCCTTCAGCGATCGCGTGGTCGATCTCTTCGACGAGGGCTTCGATCTCGCCATTCGCAACGGCGTGCTGCGGGACGAAGCCGGACTTGCTGCGCGCAAGATCGCTCTCCACCGCATGACGCTATGCGCCTCGCCCGATTATCTTGCAATGAGAGGTACGCCGCAGATCATTGCCGATCTCGATGGCCATGATCTCGTTGTCTATGCCAGATCGGGGGAGGCCAAGAGATGGACTTTCCTGCAGGACGACGGTACGGCCGTCGACTATTTCCCGCAGACGCGATTGCGTCTCGATGACCTGGAGGTCATTGCGGATGCAGCGGCTGCCGGGATGGGCGTTGCATGGCTACCCTGCTGGCTGGTGCGCGACGATGTGCATGCCGGCAAGCTCATGCCGGTGCTCAATGTCTCCAGCCGGCCTGTCAATGTGTACGCCGTATGGCCGCCGGTGCCACAGCTTTCATTGAAGATGCGGGTGATCATCGATCTGCTCGCCGCTCGCCTGCCCGCAATCATGGACTGACTATATGGGAATTGCTCTCGCGCTAGAGGAAGGTGCCGTCGGCAAACACTCGGTTCCATCTCAGGATCTGTACGGACTTGCGCAAGCCGGCCGGCCAGAAGGGATCTTCCTTCACAAGCCGGTCGACGTCCTCAGCCGTATCCGCCTCGACAAGCCATAGACCACCGGCGAGAGTGTCGCCCTCCCTGCTGAGCGGTCCGGCCGTTCGGATGGAAGCGGCATTCGCCTTCAGAAAGGTGAAGTGGTGCTGCAGATTTTCCTTGCGGATGGCAGCGGCATTTTGCCGGTCATCCTCGAACAGAACTGCGAACAGTGTCATTGTTGCCTCCTTGCTGGACGTTTACAGTTTATGACTGCAATAATGCTGATACACGCGGTAAATTTGCCGTCAGGAGCTGCAAAATTGCACGATATCGACTGGAACGATCTGCGACATGTTCTAGCACTTGCACGGGGCGGCTCCTTTGCCGCCGCCGGCAGAGCGCTTGGGACGGATGCGACGACGGTCAGCCGCCGTCTTCGTACTCTGGAAAGCCGCCTCGGCACGGCGCTGTTTTCGCGCGATACCGACGGCGCCATGTCGCCGACGCCGACGGGTGAGATCGCAGTGGCGAAAGCCGAAACGATCGAGGCCGAAGTCATGGCACTGTCAGGTGCATTGGATGCGGCCGATCCCATGGCACTCGGCAAGGTACGCCTTACGGCGGCGCCATCCTTCATCAATCGGCTGCTCATACCGGCCATGCCCAGTCTGTTGGCCCGGCACACCGGCCTGCAACTGGAGCTCATCGGCGATTCCAGAAATTTCAATCTGACACGGCGTGAGGCTGATATGGCCCTGCGCCTGGCAAGGCCGGCCGATGCGGCAAACAGCAAGGTCGTCGCGAGACGGATCGCGACGCTGGACTATGCCGTCTACGTTGCCGCTGGGCAGGAAAGGCGGGCGGAGGGCTTGCCGTGGATCGTCTATGAGGAGGCCATGGCGCATCTGCCGCACGCCCGCTGGATTGCCGCGCAGGCAGAAATGTCAGGCCGCTCCAGCCAGCTTGCGGTCAATGACGCCGAAGCTCTACTGCAGGCCGCGGTTGCGGGGCTAGGGCGCGTGCTTCTGCCGAAAATTCTGGCCGAGAATGCCGGCGGTCTTTGCCGGGTCGATAGTGGCGACAAAAATCCGCCAGTGCGCGAGATATGGCTGCTCGTCCACGCCGAGCTTCGCCAGCTTGTTCGTATCCGTACTGTCGCCGATTGGCTAGACGGCGTATTCCGCCGCCCACTTGCCGAACGGTGAAAGAGGCGGCACGGATGCCGCCTCTCATTTGCCGGATGAATTACTTGCCGTGCTTCTTCAGCCAGGCCTTCATTTCCTTGATTTCGGCTTCCTGCGCGGTAATGACGCCTTGCGCCAGCTTGCGCAGCTCGGGGGCCTTTCCGTATTTCAGCTCGATCTTGGCCATGTCGATTGCGCCTTGATGATGCGGGATCATGCCGCGGACGAAATCCGCGTCCGCATCGCCGCTGTAATTGATCATCATGTCCTTGTGCATCTTGCCCATGGCATCGTTGTAAGCCTTGCTCGATGCGCCCTGGTCGCCCATCGGCTTGCCCATGTCCATGCCCTTCATGTCGTCGGCAAAGGCAGGGATGGTGAGGGCAAAGGCGAACACGCCGGCGAGGATCAGCGATTTTGACGTAGACATAGGTGTCCTTTCCGTTTCTGGACGGTATTTGATTTTGAACGGACAGCCGCCCGTTGAATGAAAGCAGATGATCGTCAAACGAAGCGGGGAGGCGGCGGCGTCGGCTGTGGCCAGGAGTCGGCAAGACGTTGGCCTGGCGCAGGTGCGGGATAGGAGGACAGATGCTTGCCGCCTGCAGCCGCAAGCATCGGCGTCAAGGCGAGACAGGCGGCACATGATGCTACGTGTCCCATGCCGCCGGCGCAGGGGTTCTCCGGTTTCTTCTGCTGATGCTGCGCCATGGCGCCATGATCGGCCATATCCCCATGCATGCTCACGGTCGCCGCCGCAGGCATTGCGGATACGGAATCGCAGATAGGGCAGTTTGCCAGTGCCGGCATGGCACCATAGAACAGCCAGGCAGTCACCATCATCAGGATCGCGAAGAAGCGCATGAACACGAACCTAGCTGCGTCCGCCGCGAAGGCAAGCGCAAATTGTATTGTCTCGACACTGAAGGTCGATCAAGGCAGCAGTTTGACTTCTCTCAAGATTTCCACCGGTGGGAAGCTTATGCAATCCACCGCATCGAAAGTGAGCGCAAATTTGGCTGGCGTCGCCTTTGCCCATGCCAGCGCCCGCTCTGTTGAGCTTGCGGGGATCTTCATCGCAATGGTGCAGTGTGGCTGCCAGCGATCCGGACGGGAATGCTCGTGGCAGAGGGCAGGGTCGATCTCGTCATGAATGGCGGCATGTATGTCGCGCAGGATTCGGTCGTCTGCGGGGCGCGCCCAGAGCACCAGCATCTCGTTTGCAAAATGGTCGATGCCGGAAAATTCTAGCGACAGGGGCGGCAGCGCGCCGAAGACTTTTTCGGCAGCCGCAAACAGCAGCGAGGGAGCGACATCCGCGTAGACAGCCAGAGTGAGATGCGGCAAATAGTTCAGCGCCTCCATAGACGGAGAGCTTTCGAACCGGCTCGCCTCCTGCCAGAGAGCCAAAAGCGGGGCGGCGCTGTCATTGGCACATTTCAAAACGATCGCGTGTGGCATGGTATCCATGTCGCCTTGTCTGGCTTTTTGCCCGTTTGTCCGTCGTTAGCATAGAACAATCCTTGCCGCACACAGCCCAATCCGCTAGTTAACCGCGACTGTTCCCGTACCGGATTACCCTAGATATGAGCGATAAACAGAAGAAACCGCAAAAGCTCAAGGCCCGCCTGCCGCGTGGCTTTGTCGATCGTTCGGCCAGCGACATTCGCGCCGTCAACGAGATGACCTCCAAGATCCGTAGGGTATACGAGCATTATGGTTTCGATCCGGTCGAAACGCCGCTGTTCGAATATACCGATGCGCTCGGCAAGTTCCTGCCTGACAGCGACCGGCCGAACGAGGGTGTTTTTTCGCTGCAGGATGACGACGAGCAGTGGATGTCCCTGCGCTATGATCTGACGGCGCCGCTTGCCCGTCATGTCGCCGAGAATTTCAACGAGATCCAGCTTCCCTACCGCACCTATCGCGCCGGCTATGTCTTCCGCAACGAGAAGCCGGGTCCCGGGCGCTTCCGCCAGTTCATGCAGTTCGATGCCGATACCGTCGGTGCGCCGGGCGTGCAGGCGGATGCCGAGATGTGCATGATGATGGCCGACACGCTGGAAGCTTTGGGCATTAAGCGCGGCGACTATGTGATCCGCGTCAATAACCGCAAGGTTCTCGACGGCGTGCTGGAAGCCATCGGCCTCGGCGGCGATGACAAGGCCGCTCAGCGCTTGAACGTGCTGCGCGCCATCGACAAGCTCGACAAGTTCGGCCCCGAAGGCGTGGCCCTGCTGCTCGGCCCCGGCCGAAAGGACGAGTCCGGTGACTTCACCAAAGGCGCCGGCCTCAACGCCGATCAGATCGAGAAAGTGCTCTTCTTCGTCGGCATCAGGGACTACGCCGAAAGCGCAGCTCAACTCGCCGAACTCGTTGCCGGCACGTCCAACGGCGTAGAGGGCGTTGACGAGCTGAATTTCATCGGAAGCCTCGTTACCAGTGCTGGTTATCAGGCCGATCGCATCAAGATCGATCCTTCTGTCGTGCGCGGCCTCGAATATTACACCGGCCCGGTCTATGAGGCCGAGCTTACTTTCGACGTCACCAACGAGAAGGGCGAGAAGGTCGTTTTCGGCTCGGTCGGCGGCGGCGGCCGTTACGACGGGCTCGTGTCGCGTTTCATGGGCCAGCCTGTGCCGGCAACGGGCTTCTCCATCGGCGTCTCGCGCCTGATGACGGCGCTGAAGAACCTCGGCAAGCTCGGCACCGAAGAGGTGATCGAGCCCGTGCTTGTCACCGTCATGGACGGCGATGTCGATGCCATGGGCCGCTACCAGCGCTTCACGCAGCAGCTGCGTGCCGCCGGCATCCGTGCCGAGATGTTCCAGGGCAACTGGAAGAAGTTCGGCAACCAGCTGAAATATGCCGATCGCCGCGGCTGCCCGATCGCCATCATCCAGGGCGGCGACGAGCGTGCCCAGGGCGTCGTGCAGATCAAGGATTTGATCGAGGGCAAGCGCCTCTCTGGCGAGATCGAAGACAATGCCAGCTGGCGTGAGGCCCGTGTGGCGCAGGAAACCGTGCCGGAAGCCGAGCTGATCGAGAAGGTCAAAGCGATTTTGGCGGCACAGGCGGAAGACCGGAAGAGGGCGCTCGGCAATGTCTGAGTGGGTCGTGCAGTCTCGTTTTTTCCTTCTCCCCTGGGGGAGAAGGCGGCCCGAAAGGTCGGATGAGGGGGGCTCTCGGCCCGCGCGAGCTATTCAGCATTTGGCGCTTGCTATCCTCGGCCCACTCATCCGCCCTGTCGGGCACCTTCTCCCCGCTGAGGAGAAGGGGAGAACAGCCCCATGCCTTTGATCAACCTCCCGGATTTTGCCGGCGATCTGCTGGACGAATTCTCTGTTCGCGGAACAGAGAGGGTGGATACACCCATCATCCAGCCGGCGGAGCCCTTTCTCGACATGGCCGGCGAGGACCTTCGCCGCCGCATCTTCATGACCGAAAGCGAAACCGGCGCCAGTCTCTGCCTGCGCCCCGAGTTCACCATCCCGGTCTGTCTGCGCCATATCGAAACCGCCACCGGCACGCCGAAGCGCTATTCCTATCTCGGCGAGATTTTCCGCCAGCGCCGCGAAGGCGGTCATGAGTTCTACCAGGCCGGCATCGAGGATTTGGGCGATGGCGATACGGCAAGCGCCGACGCCCGCGCCATTGGCGATGCCATCGGAATCCTGAGCCGGCTCGTCCCCGGCCGGCCGCTCTCGGTGACGCTTGGCGATCAGGCTGTGTTCGAGGCCGTGGTGCAGGCGCTCGGCCTGCCATCCGGCTGGCAGAAGCGGCTTATCCATGCCTTCGGTAACATGATGCAGCTCGAAACCCTGCTGGCGCGGCTCGCAAGCCCGCAGCCGGTCACCGGGCTCGATGCGCATGTGCTCGATTTCCTCAATCGCGGCGACGAGCAGGGGCTCGTCAAGCATATAGACGCGACCATGCAGGCAACGGGCTATTCCACCAACGCCAGCCGCTCTCCGCAGGAAATCGCCCGTCGCCTCCGTGAGAAGCTGGTGCTGTCGGAAACACGGCTCGATGACGCCGCATTCCTCGTATTGGAGGAATTCCTGTCCCTGACTGCGCCACTGGCGGACGCCTCGGCTGCATTGGCCGGTTTCGCCGATGCGGCAGGCCTGACGCTGGGCAAGGCATTGGAAAGCTTCGATGCTCGCGTCAAAGCATTGGCCAAGGCCGGCGTCGACGCTTCGAAGATAGACTATCGTGCCGCCTTCGGCCGCCCCCTTGATTACTATACGGGCCTCGTTTTCGAAGTGACGGTGGAGGGATCGAGCGCGGTGCTTGCAGGCGGCGGCCGTTTCGATCGGCTGATGACCCTGCTCGGTGCCAAGGATCGTATCCCGGCCGTCGGCTTCGCGCTCTGGCTCGACCGTATCGAAACCGCGAGGGCAGCCCGATGACCATCACGATTGCGCTTCCCTCCAAGGGCCGGATGAAGGACGATTGCTCGGCGGTTTTCGAGCGCGCCGGCCTGCCCATCGTCGCCGTTGGCAATGATCGTTCCTATCGCGGCCGTGTCGAGGGCCTGGACGGCGTCGAGATCGCCTTCCTGTCGGCCTCGGAAATCTCCCGCGAGATCGGCAATGG
>JBCNPI010000026.1:0-34768 GCA_039593415.1 Rhizobium sp.
CGACCAGACTTCCTGGTCGTGAGAAGCTCCAATGTACTCTCCATGGAGAAACTCCCATTGCTCGTCCATGGATAGGCGATCACAGATCAGGGCGGCGAGGGCAACGTGGGGACGGAACACCGGTTACATAACGCCCACTTTCCCCATCATATTTGATAATCGGTGCAAATATCGCGACCGATAAATTATTCGTTCCAAAGAGCGATGACGCAAGCGCCGCAAAACGCCGAAGCACTTCTTCCTTCTCGCGCCGTTCCGTGATTTGGACGGCTCCCTGACGGGTGTGCATAAAATCGTATCCACTTGGATGGGAAGGAACTCCGCATCTTCCAGCCAAGCGGCGGAATTTCCGGAAAGCAACGATTGAAAATTGAATCAAGATTCCGCCACATGAGGTTCAGCTGTTGACTACCCATGGAACCTCCCATTTTCGGAGCTTTGATAGTCGACGGTTTTCAACTATTTAGAGAGGTAGCCAAGGCAGGCCGCTACCAATAAGCTAACGATCACTCAAGACCTGATCATCCGAAGCAAAAGTGATTGCGCCGTCAGATTCCAATGCCCAAACTCTTCCTCTCCCCCATAAACAATCTTGAAGAAAATCTGTAAGTCGAGACCTGTCGCGAAAAACGTCATTGATTTGGACATATTTCTGCACGAATAGCAGCGAATCAAGAATCGGACCGGTCAGGGCAACATCAACGTACCCAGACCAACACTACGCCGAGCCGCCCTCGGGAGTAATATCAAATAACTCCTCGGGAGATATTTTTCGCCTCACCAGACCACCGTCATCCCTGTATATTTGTAACTCCCGAAGAGAAACTCCATTCCAAAATATGATTAGGTGGACAAGGGGCCCCATAATGTCCTTGTTGTTGTCATCGTCAAAATAGGCAGACACTAGTGCTTTTGTATTGGTTAGCTTTGCTTTTCTTGTGTCCTCACGCCTGCAGAGGGCGAGAGAACCGAATTCATCAATCGGCTTTCCGACATATAGATTCGGCTCGAAAGTAAATTGAGACGAGACCTCGCCGGTCATTCTTTTTATAACTTCAATTTCACACGTCGATAGTTCACGCCAACCATTGTCCATTTGCGTTTTTCCCGTCAGCTTGGAAAATAGGTTCCGATATGTATTCGCCCAGGAAGGGGATAGCCCCGATACTCTAACCCGCTCGGAGTCCTCCCTCTAAACTCGCCCCAAATAGTTGACGGATCCGGCAAACATTGCAGAATTTCGGCTCGCGCCGCGCTGGGATCAGCTACATGCCGGTCACCATGACCCCAAGTAATTACTGTCTGAAGCCCGAGATAGTCAACTAAATTGCCCGGATTTGAGTTTGCGTAGCTGTATGTGTTAAGCCCTTCTAAACGTAGTGGATATACTTGATCGGCGCTGTTATACGCCGCCTCGCTAACCTCGACTCTTTGGGCTTCCCAAAACGCGGTGAATCTGACTCTCTGGCGCAAACCGGAGGTTTACGATGCGGTCAGGGATTTCGTTACGTGAAGATTTTGATGGAGAACGTCTCCGTCGGCTGGCGCGGCAGACGAAGGACGCAGCCCAGGCGCGACGCTTGTTGGCGCTCGCCTTGATCTACGACGGAGGCTCGCGTTCCGATGCCGCACGTCTCGGCGATGTCACGCTCCAGATCGTTCGGGACTGGGTCATGCGCTTCAACGAACGTGGTCCTGCTGGACTGATCAATGGCAAGGCTCCCGGTCAGCAGTCGCGGTTGAACGATCAGCAGCGTGCGGCCTTGGCACAGGCCATCCAGCGTGGGCCGACGCCCTATCTCGATGGCGTTGTTCGCTGGCGTCTGTGCGATCTGGCGCAATGGCTTTGGGAAGAGTTTCGCGTTTCTGTGAGCGAGCAAACGCTGAGCCGCGAAGTACGAGCCATGGGCTATCGCAAGCTTGCTGCCCGGCCCAAACATCACGCGCAAGACCCTCGAGCCGTTGAGGATTTTAAAAAAATTTCCCCACCGCAGTGGCAGAAATTGCCGCAGGAGCCGCGCGAGGAAAACGGATAGAAATTTGGTTCGAGGATGAGGTTCGTATCGGGCAGAAGAACAAGATCACGCGCCGCTGGGCCAGACGCGGAACGCGGCCGTCCGCGCCGCATGATCTCAGCGCAAACGCAGTTTGTCGCGAACGCACAAGATCGGCCTATATCTTCGGTGCAATCTGCCCAAAGCTCGGCAAAGCGGCAGCTCTCGTCATGCCGTGGTGCGACACCTATGCGATGACGCAGCACCTGGCCGAAATAGCCCGCCATGTCGCCGAGGATGCGCACGCCATCCTCATCATGGATCAGGCAGGCTGGCACATGTCCAACACTCTCGTCGTGCCTGAAAATATCACCATCCTGCCGCTGCCGCCGAAATCGCCTGAACTGAATCCGGTCGAAAACCTCTGGCACTTCATGCGCGAAAACTGGCTTTCAAACCGCGTCTTCAAATCATACAACGACATCGTCGATCACTGCTGCGATGCATGGCGAAAGCTCGAAAGCCAGCCCTGGCGCATCATGTCCATCGGACGCAGAGAATGGACAAATGGGTTCTGATCAGTGAGAATCCGTATTAAATGTGGTTTCTCCGCTTTCGGCATCATTCATAACGGAAACCAGTATTTGGCCATCGAGGAAGCAAGTTCCGTCCGACATTCTTTGCCGCGTGTCTGCCGACGTGGCCCGGATTCCTTCCGAATCCGATATCTGCCAATGACAGCAGTAAATCCACAAATGCTACTCGCCTCTTATTGTCACTGGCCGATTGGGTCTGCCCGCGAACGGCTCGCGACGTTCAAGGCGCGGAGTTCCTAACTCAAGGTGAGAAAACTCCCGTGTCCCGGCCGAACTTGCCAGGCGGGTTCGCCGATTATTGGGCTGAATATGGTTTCTACCTGCTGTTGTTGCGCCATGATCGCGAAGTTCGAGCCTGCAAATTAGATTTGCGATGTTATTAGCGATATGCCGCAATCGTTCAGGAGCGACGGCGACGCGTGAGCAAGCTTAGAAGTTTCGGTAACAGCATCGGATGGTTATTAGGGAATTGGAGGCTTATTGGTTACAGAAGGGATACGACCGATGAGAGTAGCTCATGTCGCCGTGGAGTAAAAGTCGTCAATAAACAATAAAGCTTTCTTCTCGTCATCAGTGAGCTTGGCGTATTCTAAGCTCTTTCCACTCAATCTGTACCTTCTATCCAGGCCGATCATTACCTGATAAATTTCAATTGGAAGCGGCTCAACGGACGTAATGATTGCTTCAGATTCACCAGCGGCGGCATCTGCCAAGCCTGTCTCTCTATCAAAATTACAATTTTCTTGTGTCGTTATTCGCCTCGCATAGATGATTTCGCTATCTACACGCGTAACTACACATACCAAGCTCGCGCCATTCTGTGATTCTGCGTGGAATATATCAAAAACGTCCAAAAGTTTTATTTTTTCAAGCAACGTTGTTGATGATATTCTCATTATAATCTTCCGTCCCATCATGCAATACTCACTTCTTTTTTAGCGCCGCAAAAAACGCTTAAGAGTTTTCTCTTGTTCCGCCCCTGTGTCGTCTTCGAGACCTAGCCTTTTTACTGCACAATCTCTACAGATGTTTCTGCCAGATACACAGTACATAGCACTCATTCCATATGTTCCACCCGTACTGCAGTTGGGATCCTCACATTGATATGATTGTCCAACGGGATCAATTTTATGAAGCGGATCAAGCAGCACATAAGTGTAAAGATTCGCGACAGGATCAGTACCCTCACCTAGCGGATCCCTAGACAGCCATCGCCCGGTGCCTGAACTATAGGCGCGGAACCAAGCAAGCGATAGGGCACTTGCACGATGAGAGAACATAAGAGCAAAGCCGAAGTCTGACAACGGTGCAGTTGATTGCAACACATTGCCCCACGGATCGAAATCATAAGCAGGAGTGTTTCCCCCACTTTCGAACACCCGACGAACCGATCCTATTTGATCGATGCCATAAAAGAGCGAGGAAATCGATGCTCCTGAAGCATATTCACCTTCGCTTACGTAAATTCGGCGGGGAGCGTAGCTAGCATCGCGGGCTTGGCAGAGCTTGCTGTCGCACCAGACATATTTTGAGATAATGGCGTCACCTCCGCCAGCCGGGGTGTCATCGATCTCAATGCGACGACCCAGCCCGTCATAGACAAACTTTGTCTGTTTTCCTGGCTGCGATGGATAGCTGATACCGACCAATCGATTTTCCGCATCCCAGGAGTAGGTTCGCTCGCCGTCAGATAACAAATTGCCCGTGGCATCGTAGCTGTAGGCCAGATCGGAAACCTGCGTGATCTCGTTCAAATTGTTGAACGAGACCACCTGCGCGGCAGGATTCGGCTCGGCGACGCTCGCGTCGCTATCCTGCGTAATGCCGGTAATGAAGTTCTCCGGCGAGGTTTGGAACGTGAAGTTCGTGTATTGGCCTGTCGTCAAGCCAGTATTGGCGATGCCTGATAGGCGACGGTCGTGAGCGTTGTCGAGGTAGCTCCAGGTGGTTTTCAGACTAGAGGTCGCAGGCAGCAACTGCCGAAGCGCGATCTGCGACGTCTGCCCAAGATAGCTTATCTGGAAGGCACCAAGATCACTGGAATGATTGGTCACGCGGCCGATAGCATCGTATTGTACTGTCTCGGCGCCACTGTCGGAAACCTGCCGGCTGGCCGACCGGCTGAGCGCATCGTATCCATAGGCGATGGTGTGCGAGCAGCTTGACGCGCCGGTCGCCGTAAAGCACTCCTGATCCAGTTTCTGCGCACCGTCGACATAAGACGGATTGTAGCCGTAGGTCGTGGCTCCTACTCCGTCGGTCATTGAGGCTACGCGATCGAAATAAGGATCGAAGGTGAATGTGACGTTCGGCGTCGGATTGAGCGCACCGAGATAGGTCAGACCAATGACGTTGTCGTCGATTGCATAACTATATTGTTTTGTCTGCCCCAATGCGTCGAGAACGCTCTTCAGGCGGCTGGTCGTGTTCTCATAGGTGTAGGTAAAGCGACTGTTGTCGGCATAGGTCTTCGAGGTTTGCCGGTCCTGCACGTCGTAGGCCCAGCTTGTCACATTGCCTTTCGGGTCGGTCAGGGAAACGAGATTTCCTGCGGGATCGTAGCCGAGCTTCGTCGTCTGCCGCATGGGATCGACAACACCGGTCAGCCGGCGGTTTGCGTCATATTGATATCGCCAGAGGCGGCCCTCGCGATCCTGGTAGGAAACGAGATCGAGCCGCTGATAGGTGTAGCGTTGGGATGTGCGGTCGGGATAGGTGACTTTGGTGACGCGGTCGGCGGCATCGTAGTCAAACGTGACGGTCCAACCTTCGGAATCGGTAAACGTTCGCACGCGAGCAAAGCCGTCATAGGTATAGGTGGCAGCGGTGGCGTTGTTGGCGTTGGTGACCGACGCGAGATTTGAATTTGTGTCGTACTGATAAGTGGTCTTTTCGCCAAGGGCATCAGTGAACGAGGTCATCTGGCCGCCGGCATTGTAACCGATCGTGCTCGTCCGACCGGCCGCATCCGAGTAAAAAATCGGCCGGTGCTGCTTGTTGTAAATATACTGGGCGAGCGTGGACCTTGTGCCGAATTGGTCGGCCTGGCTGACGGCAGCGAGATCAATGCCGTTCGAATAGGCATAGTAGGTAATCCGCCCGGAGGGGTCCGTTGCCTGCGTCAGATTTCCGTTGCCGTCATAGGCATATAAGCTGATTTGCGATGTGCCGTCATCGAGGACCCGACCGATGGCCGTCGGCTTGTCATAGGTTCCGCCGTAAAGCGTTCCCGTCGACGCGGTCTGCCCCGGATAGGTGTACCAGACTCGATTCTCGAGCGGCTTTTTTTCGCTTTCGATTGTCGTCCCCTTGATGGACGCGCCCGGCATGTGAACAAAATGTCGTACCCGCGCCTTCGTGTAATCGCAGCCGCCCGTATCGGTACAGCCGGCAGCGAGATAGGCGCTCTTGTCCCAATGGAAACTGTTGCGGTAATTCAAGTAGCCGTTCGAAAGCGGAAGCGGCATTCCGACTGGCACGGTTGCGGCGGGATCGCTGGCGGGAATCGGCGCCGGTTCGAGCCACTCCTCGCGCTCCTTGTTGCCGAGCGGATCCGTGACCTGGACAAAGCGCGGCGGGCTTGAGGTTCCTGGCGCCGTATAGCTGAACCGGGTCGTACCATAGGGCGTCGTCAGCGCATTGATGAGCGAATTGGCGTCATAGGTGAAACTCGACGTCAGGCCGATGATATCAGTGATGGAAGCAAGTCGGCCTTGACTGTCATAGGTCAGGACGGCGCTGCGTCCGAACGGATCAGTAATCTGGCTTACGAGCAGCGGACGGCCAGGGATGCCGTAGCTGAAGGTCGTATCGCGGCCCACGGCATCAGTAATCGACGTTAGCCGTTTCTGGCTGTCGTAGTGCAACGTTGCGGCGTTGCCTTGGGGATCGATCACTTTGCTGAGGAAGATTTTGCGCGGATAGGCAGAGCTGCCGTCGGACTGCTCATAAATCTCCATACCGCCGTCACGCAACTGGCGCCGATAGCTGACCGGCGATTGCGAGACGAGCGACAGGATCGAGCCGTCGGTATCCTGCGCCGCAAATGTTTTGCGGACAGAATCATAGCCGAGATAGTAGAAGGCACCCCCTTCGCCCATGATGCGCGACACATTCGCGCCGGGATTGGTCGGATCATCGATGATATAACTTGACCAGCTCAGCGACCACTTTTGGCCGATGTTGAAATAATCGAAGTTGGCGGGCTGGCTATCCTCACGCTGATTGTAGCTGATGCCGATCTTCATCGATGGGCCGATGGGCGGGACATAGCCGACCGGTGTGTCTGACAGAGTGACGCTTACGCTGGATTCCTTGATGTTGACCACACACAGAGGCGCCCGACAGTCCTTTCTATTATTGTCGTTGTTGTTGTTGTTTGGGTTCTTCGGCCACAACGATTGGTTCCCGTTGCCGCCCTGTCCCTGGTTTTGATTTCCACCGCCGCCGCCTTGGCCGTCCGCATTCTTGTCCCCCGCGCCACCTTTACGTGTATCGTTGGTCGGTCCTTTGCCGCGAATGATGGCAGCTTCGGTCAAGGAGACCGACTGCCAGCCTGCGTCAGCAACCTCATTCGATGGTACAAGGAAATATCCGCTGGCTTCGGCATTCAGGGCATCGGGCGTGACCCAGATATCGGCATTGGGAAAGACTGCGTCCTGGACGTGATAACGGCCATTCGCCTTGCCGACGATCGCCGCAAAATGCCCCACCTTCCAATGGACGACCGATGGAACGGGAACGGCTTCGTCCACAGAGCGGCGCACCAGGCGATAGTCGAGCTTTACCTTGCTTGCCAATCCACCGAGCTCGGCAAGCGTCGTGCCTTCCGGCCCGCCATTGTAGAACTGCAGGAAGTTGAGCTTGTCTGCACTGACGCCCTGGGTCAGCAAAAGAGCCCGCAAGGCAAGCGGGCCGCAGTTGAACAGATGCCGCGGATCGGTCTTGACCAGCGTCAGCATCTCGCGCGCCGATTGAATGGTTTCGGTTGCTGGCCCGGAAACCTTTCGCCCGTCCAGTTGGCCAAACAGGAGCGCCAGGTCGTCGCTCCGTCCCATGCTGGCGTTCAGGCTGGCAAGCTCGCCGACAGCGCGATCGGTCAGCGCGCGTGCTTCCGGAGCCGATGCATCCTTTCCTTCAATCCAGGCCTTTTGCCAGGCATCGAGCGCCCGCGAGAAATAGCCGTCATGCAGATAGGAGAGTCCGATATTGGTCCAAAGCGCCGTCGACCAGCCGCTATGGGGATACTTCGCCAGATAGGCAGTCAGACTGGATAGGTCGGAAGGGTCCTGCCGATGCTGAAACACACTGACAGCGGCCGAAAGATCTTCGTCCTCATTTGCCATCGTGGCCTTTGTCTTCACCAAAGGCTCGGCCAAGCCAGCAGCGCCGGGCGCGGAAAACACTGCGACAGTCGGCGGTGCCGCCATCGCCGTGCCCGCCGACACCAATGCGAGAAGAAATACTGCTGCTGTTCCGGATTTGAATGCAGACATCATCGAGATCTCTCGTCAAATTTCTTGGAAAGGCATGGAAGGTCGTCGAACGTTGTCGCTCACGGTTGGGTCCAAAGGATGCAGCCCCAGGATCCGGAGCCCCAGATCGCGTCGGCAACGCCATTGGCCCAATTGACGCCGCCCCAGGTGACCTGACCCCAGATCGGTGGCGCGGCATCCTTGGTTGCGGTCTGCTGAGACGTGCGATTGCCGTTCGGATCGTAGCCGTAAACGATGCATTTAGAGTTGTCATAGAAGCCGGTGGTCAGCCGTCCATTGGCGTCGTAACCGAAATCGCTCGATTTCGTATCCGCGAGCACGGGAAGAGCGCTCGCCAAAAGCACAGTCGAAACAACTATCTGGAAGCCGAGCCTGGAGATCATCGCTCTTTCCTTGTGAGAAATTTGTTTACTGTCGCACGATCTGCATCTTGTGGGTTTATATTTTGACAGATAGCTTTCGCATGAATTGCAGCGCCCTTCGGACTCATCTCCAGTCGTCTGCGATGGAATTCAGCGAAGCCCTCAGCGTTTGAAATAGCATTCTCATACAACAATCAGAATTACAATCCCGGAAAAATCGGGAATCGAAGCATTGTCTTCAATAAAAGTCTGAAAAGCGTACGCTTTTTCGAAGTAAATAATCGCGCCTATTGATATGTATATTTCACATTTGGGAATTTATTTGAATCTGTATTTTATTAATTGACGAAATTGCTTTAGTGCTGCAATTAGGACGCGTCTCAATTTGCTTGCGCATTGCTTTCATCAGTTTCCAAGAGGACGCCCGATGCGATCGGAAAGCAACCTTGCACTGAATTTTCTTGCATCTGCACTTTTTGCAATTGCTGCGTCGCCGGCGGTGGCTGCGTGCACGGTGCCCAACGTCTTGTCCAACGGTCAAACGGCCGACGCGACACAGGTCATGCAGAATTTTACGGCCGTAGCGGGCTGCGCCAATGCCGCCTTGCCATCCGGCGGCCAGAATACGGTTCAATTCGAAACATCGAGCGGCAGTCTGGGCGGCGTCGCTTTGTCCAATGGACAGGTTATCCTTGGGACCACCGGAGGCGCACCGCAGGCAAAGGCACTGACGGCCGGACCCGGTATCGCCATCCTGAACGCCCCCGGCGGCATTACGATCTCGGCAACAAGCAGCGGCTCTGCGAATGCGGTCGACTGGCTGAACGAAGCCGCTGTCATCAGACCGGTTGCATCGAACTTTTCCATCGTCACATCGACGACAGCACCGGCGGGCGCCT
The DNA here is from genome assembly GCA_039593415.1 of Rhizobium sp. Taxonomy (GTDB): domain Bacteria; phylum Pseudomonadota; class Alphaproteobacteria; order Rhizobiales; family Rhizobiaceae; genus Rhizobium. Next base: position 9,347 of record JBCNPI010000026.1, read on the forward strand.
CACTAGTGCCGACGGTCCGTGGCATGGCGCTGACGACGACTGCCGTTGCGGATGGTACCAGCGTGATGGCGGAGACCACCACTCCGGCAGGCCATTGGCAGGCAACGATGTTGGCGGTCTATTCCGGGCCGCTTGCTAATGCCAGCTTTCCCGCCATCGCCGTCCGTGACTCGATTAGTCATCGCGCCGTCGAGTTCGGCATCGGAGGCTCCGGAACCACCTCGTATCAAGCGGCCTACACCAGAACCGTTGGAGGACTGGGTCTTGACACCGTTCTCGGCCAGACAACAGCAGCCGACATCGGCTTACCTCCGCCGTCGCAACCTCTCTGGTCCCGTGTGACCTACGACGGCACGAATCTGTCCTGGGCATTTTCCCGCGATGGCGAGGTCTTCTCCACGGTGTTTACCGTTCTTGCGGTCGACAACCTGTCCAATGTGGATCGGGTTGGGCCTGTCGCGCTCTTCCAACAGCCCACGCATTCCACCTGGCCATCGGCCTATCATATCCTCTCCTGGCGACTTGCCAGCCTGTGACATGATTTTCGCCATCCAAGCTTGAGGTTTCTCATGCCAAAGGTCTCTTTCGTCGCGTCAATCATTGCAGCAGCATTTGTGGCAGCCTCAAGCTCTGCTTTCGCACAATGCACATTGCCCAATCAGCTGCAAAACGGCGATTTGGCCGATGCCACGAAAGTGGGCGCTAACTTCACCGCCCTGGCGAATTGCGCGGATGCCCAGGTGCCGAGTGGTGGTGCGAATTCGGTGATCTATAACGCTGGAAACGGCGCGCTCGCGGGTACACCACCCCTGACAGACGGTCAATTGCTCTTCGGCTCGATGGGCAATCCTCCTCAGCCCGGCTCTCTTTCCGCAGGATCTGGCATCGCAATCTCTGGCGGATCGGCATCCGTCACGATTTCAGCGACGGGCAGCGGTACAGGGGCGGCAGTCGACTGGCTCAACAAGCCAGCAGTGGTTAAGCCAACCGCTACATCATTCACCCTACAGACGAGCACGACACCCCCGTCCGGCGCAACGCTGACCGCGACGACGCGGGGTATGCTATTGTCTGCGAATTCCACTGTAGACGCTCGCGCCATGATGGCCGAAATTTCTCTACCGTCCGGGAATTGGCAAGCAACCATGCTTGCGGTCTATACGGGGCCTATATCATCCTATGTCTTGCCTTCGCTCGCGATACGAGACGCCATCACCAAACGGGCCGTACTATTCGGCGTTGGCGGCAATGGCAGTGGTATGCGCTTTGACTATGACAAGTCGTCCGGCGGGATCGGACTGGATGCCTATAACAGCGACGTCCCGATCCGGGATATCGGCTTCCCGACGCCGAGCGAGCCCATTTGGGAGCGCTTGAGCTATAACGGCACCAATCTGATCTGGTCCTTTTCGCGCGACGGCGAGAACTTTACGACGATCTATACCGTCTCCGCGACGGATTATCTGACCAATCTGAGCACCATCGGCCCTGCTGTGGTGTTCTACCAGCCAGCACACTCCAACTGGAACAGCGGCTACCACGTCTTGTCCTGGAGCGTCGTATCGCTCTGATTTGTTCTGTTCGAAAGCAGGAGCCATCGCATGAACATGATAAGGACGCGTAACCTGCTGCTGTCGTTTGCCGCTCCGATCCTTGCCGCAACCTTTTTGGCCACGGTCGACGACGCGCTCGCCGCATGCACCTTGCCCAATCAGCTGCAAAACAGCGACTTGGCCGACGCCACGAAAGTGGGCGCGAATTTCACCACCCTGGCGAATTGCGCCGACGCCCAGACGCCGAGCGCGGCCGCAAATTCGGTTATCTACAATTCTGGCGGCGGAGCACTTGCAGGAACCGCGCCTCTGTCTGATGGGCAACTTCTCATAGGATCGAGCGGTAAGCCTGCTCAGGTTGGGACGATCTCGGCAGGCTCTGGCATCGCTGTGACGGGCGGGTCAGCCTCGCTCACGATTTCGGCGACAGGCAGTGGCACAGGCGCTGCAGTCGATTGGCTCAACAAGATGGCGGTCGTCAAACCAAACGCAGCCTCCTTTACAATGAAGACGAGTTCAACGCCTCCGGCGGGCGCAGCCTTGACATCGACGACGCGCGGAATGTTGCTATCCACGAGTTCGATCGCAGACAGTCGCTCGATCATGGCGGAGGTTCCGCTTCCTTCTGGAAACTGGCAGGCCACCATGTTGAGCGTTTATACCGGCTCATCGTCACTTTACACTCATCCCTCCATTGCCGTGAGGGACGCCAATCTGAAGCGCGCCGTTTCATTCTCCATCGGCGGCGGCGGTGGCACTTCCAGTTACGACTTTTTCTATAATTTGTCGTCCGGTGGCGTGGGCCTCGACAATTACGTCAATGGCGGCGGCGTTTACGACATGGGATTTCCGGCGCCGAGTGAGCCAATCTGGTCAAGATTAACATACAACGGCACCAATCTGATCTGGTCGTATTCGCGTGACGGCGAGAATTTTACCGCGGCCTACACGGTTTCAGCAACGGACTATCTCACAACTCTCAGCACGGTCGGTCCTGCTGTTCTCTTCTATCAGCCAGCACATCCAAGCTGGAATTCCGGTTTCCATATCCTGTCCTGGAGCCTTGTCTCACTTTGATCGCCGCGAACAGAGGAACCATATCATGGTCAAGATCCCTTACCTGATTTCAATAGCTTTCCTGCTCGGCACGATCGGCAACGCCTCGGCTGCGTGCATGGTTCCCAATCAGATCGTCAATGGCGGTGTCGTGGACAGCGCCCCGGTCATGGGCGATTTCAATGCCGTGGCGACATGCCTGAGCGGCACTTCACCCGCCGGCGCACAAAACAGCATTCAGCTCGACAATGGCAGTGGTGGATTTGCTGCTGTCGGGCCGCTAACCGATGGCCAATTATTGATCGGAACATCCGGCTCGGCTCCCAGCGCCGCAAACCTGACAGCAGGAACCGGTATTGCCGTTACGAATTCGCCTGGCGGAATTTCGATCGCTTCGACTGGCGTGCTTGGCGGTGGCGGCGCCGACTGGCTGAACGGCACAGCTGTCGTCAAACCCACTGCAGCAAATTTTACTCTGCAGACATCGACGACACCGCCGACCGGCGCGGCGATTGTCAGTACCAGCCGCGGCATGGTCCTATCAACCACCGCTGCCGTCAACGGCGCCGCCATGATGGCGGAGATGAGTGCGCCATCCGGCCATTGGCAAGCTACGATGCTGGGCGTCTATACAGGCGGCCTTTCCGATTACTCCATGCCGTCCATTGCCGTTCGGGACTCGGTAAACAATAAAGCTGTCGAATTCGGCGTCACCGCGTATAGTACTACTGACTACCGTTTCGATTATTACATCACATCTGGTGGCGTTGGCTTGAACAGCCGCGTCAACGACGTCATGAGCCAGGATGTCGGCTTCCCACAGCCGGCGCAACCTATCTGGCAGCGTCTGACCTACGATGGCATCAATCTCATCTGGTCATTTTCGCGAGACGGCGAGTTCTTCATCCCAGCCTATTCGGTTTCCGCGACAGCGGCGCTCAGCAATTTGAGCACAATTGGCCCGGCGGTGATATTTCCCCCCACCATCAGGCAAACCTGGGCGGCTTCGTTTCAGGTGCTGTCCTGGAATGTCGTGAACCTCTAACAAAGCGTCTAACGGAAGATATCCATATCCAGGCGAGGCCTAGACGCCACTTATCTGATGAATTTCGCATCTTGCAGTCGTGCGGTTTGTCTGTAGTTGCGTATTGGTGCCGCGCGATCGAGAGTCACGAGCTAGCGCATTCGGATCAAGTCGATGAAAGGAGCAGTTGATCTCTTGATGCGTGATGGGCCCGATAAACCACCCGGATATTCTATAACATAGACTGTCGGCGATGTTATGACATAATAAGCAGCGCACATCTCGATTAACGCCACTATCTATCGCATTGGCTGCTCCAAACGATGATTGTCACTGTGCTCACCTTCGAAAGAGCAGTACGGATAGTCGCTGAGCAAGCTCCGCCATTTTGATGCCAGATAGATTTCCGCCGTGAAAAAACGGATCGCTAGTCACCTCGACAGCCGCCCACGGCGGTAGCGTAATATTCGTCAATTTTTCAACGGAAGGACTTTCCACCTCGCACAATGTCAAACCTGCAAGCTCGTCCTGAAAGACGTCGATTGCAAACGTCATCTCTCCGAAAACGCGGCGATATCGGCGCTTCTGAAGGACGCTGCCGGGTAGCTGGGACAGCAGCCGGTACTCGTCTTCAGTCAAATAGACGTTTACGATGGGGATCGACGTAGAGTCATCCAACGGATACTTTTTGCATAATTTGAACTCCGTCGATGTGCCGTCGCTGTACGTCACCTTCCGAAGTCTCAGCCGCGTTCCCGTGAGGTAAAGATCGTCGATCAATCGAAACGGTATCGAAGACAAATCCGGACAATCTCCGACGAGAAATCGGCGCTCATTTTCGAGCTGAGCATACTTCGGAACATGGGTCATTTTAGAAAGCTCCGCCTGAACGGGAGGCTGAGGATGGCCAAGAATCGACACTCATCCCAGGACGGCCGTCACGTCCACCGGTATCTTCCTACCGCTGGCCCCATTTGGAATACGGACCAACACCAAATTCGACGTCCGGAGCATCATCAAGGACCGCGATGAACTCGATGGAATGTCCATCTGGATCAGCGAAATACTGAGAAACCGCTGGCATCCAACCGATCACTTCCGCTTCGTCAGCGGGCTGACCAGAGAAACCTAGTGGCGTTACGCCGTGCGCTTTTAGGCTCGCGGCCGATGCCAGTACGCCCTCAACGCTCGTCCTAAACGCTAGATGGAGACGCATACGCAAAGGACCGGAACCTGTTTCCCAAAGTCCAAGCATGCCGTTCTTCTTGTTGTCGATCCAGAAAAACGCAATGGATCGTTTCTCAAACCGTTGTGCCAATTCTAGGCCAACAACGTCGCGATAGAATGCGATGGCACAGTCAAGGTTCGCGACTGTGAGATGTGTCTCATAGAGGCCATCTATCTTGGGCATGCTCGGTATTGCCATGGAAGGTTTTCCCATCAATGCAGAAGCCATCGGCCTGGAGGGTAACAGCGATAATCGCCCCATCTCTCAGCACGATGAGGGACGTTTGAACGCTTCGTGATCGTCCGATATCTTCTGACACAGCGCCTCACCAATGAACTGCAATTTTTGCAACAGAGCGGTATTTCGCCCGTGCCGCAAACGCCCCCTTCAAATCCCGCCACCGCGCAACCTATATCCAATGGCAAGGACAGGTGCCAGGATCATGGGAACGTGATATGACCCGACTCCGAGAGGATGAAAGCAGATATGACGAAGAGACGGACAACCAAGGCCCAGAAAAAACTTGCCCCGGCGGTATGCAGAGCAGGGACCAGCCGGGGGATACATAGCCTATATCGCACGGGGACCCATCAAGTTCAAGTAAATTCCTGACACCCATGCCCCTTGTTGACATCCTCTCAGCCGAGCGGTTCTCCACCTACCTCCTATGGGCCAACAATGACGTCGCCCTCGGGGAGCGCCTCTACAGCTACAATGTCCAGCTTTCCGCGGACTTCTATAGCTCACTCCATATGCTGGAGATTACCCTGCGGAACAAGTGCGACCTTGCCCTCGAGAAAGCCTTTGGTTCCACCTGGTTCGATGATCCCGCCGTTCTCAGAGACCCTTATCAGCGGAGATGTGTGCAGGAAGCGCGTGCGTTGCTGCTCAGGGAGGGGAAAGCCGGCACCCACGGGCAGATGATTGCCGAGTTGAGCTTTGGGTTCTGGAGCTCCCTGTTCGGTCGCTCCTCCAGTCATCTATGGGGCACCCTCCGGCCAATCTTCAGCACCGGTGGCCTGCAGCGCGCTACCATTGCCCAGAAGCTGAGAGAACTTCGTCGTCTGCGTAACCGCATTGCCCATTATGAGCCTATACTGGCTCAACCCTTGACAGCGTTGCATACTGCGATCCTGGATCTAACCTCGTGGATGTCGGTAGAGGCCGCCGCCTGGATCACAACCCATTCCGCTGTCGCCTACCCGGTAACCCCGATCATCATTACGGACCCGACCAATGGCCAGAGTTCTTTCGACTTGGCCCTTATCGGTCACCTGCCAGCGTAAACAGGCCAACCAAAGGCCGTCAGGCGCCCTCATCATCTTCAGTAGCAGTTGGTGCTGACGAACGTCCCCAGCTTTGATGACACGCATGATATCGGTCGCTGCACCGGCGGGGGAGTATAAGTGTTCGGCCGCGCCGAATCTGCAGTCGCCTGCAAAGTATCCAGCTCCGGATTATAATACTTGTCGGCGGGCTGGCCCCGGCGTTCCAGAGCGTCAGCGATATTGCGCCGCAACGTTGTACTTTCGGGATGCTTCTGCCAAGCCGTGCAGAGCTCATAATCACGCTGCTTGCCGTAATATGCGACGATATCCGCCTTTGGGGCTGTCTTGTTCCAAGCCGGGCTGCCACGCACGCCTAAGGCGACACCTCCGGTGGAGGTGGAGCTGCACGCAGCAAGCGAGATAACCACCGCCACGGACAGAGTTCTTCTGTAAAACATGGACATGCGCGCCCGAATTCCCCAACGTGCCTGTTGTAGGAGAAAACGCAGATCCAGGACAAGTCGCATGTATGCGCTGCGGATTAGTCCTCCCCGTAAATGAATACGTCACGTTCTCCGTGTTCTGCTTTTCAGTGTAACAGGAAAGACTATCTGAGCGCCGACCTGATAAGCCAACTCTTCGTTTTCGTCTGGAATGGCTTTCGACCGCAACGAGGCTAGCGCCGCGCAATGGCTGCAGAGGCGACCAAACGAGCTTAACCGCCATGATCGCGAGCAGAGTTCAGCTTCTGACGAGCTTTTTCGCGGGTTGCGTCGAAATCGACAGCCATTGGGGCGCCGCTGGCTTTACCCTGCGCCCACAATTCGCGCAGATGCTGAATATCATTCTTCCGGCCCGCCGAATTCTCAGACCGGTCACGCATGGCTTCGCGCACAATTTCGCTGCTGCTGGCATCAGCGCCGTTTTCGACCGCATCGCGCAAAAGCTCAGCTTGCTGCGGCGTTGCCGCAATGCTGACCTTTGAGACATTAGACATGATTGCCCTCTTCAGCTTTCTGGTAGGAAAGCTTACCACCGAACTGGTAGCGTCGCAAAAATTGCGGCATTACGGAGCGAATGCCACAAGCTTCTCATGGCCTCGTTGCCGACATAGATCCGTCACGAAACTCGCAGAACTTGTAACCAGTCTTTCGTGAGGAATAGCCGTTGAAATACAAAGTGCCACTTGCCATTGCCGCAACTGTGATCCTTCTGGTAGGCGCGGGAGCCAGCTGGATCTGGCACAGGGATGGAGCCTACGGCTTCAACACCCTCTTAAGGCGAGGTGGTACGTACTGGATCACGGTGAAAAGGGACGATCCAAAACTGTCACCATCCATGCGGCTTGCCCTGCAGGATAATCCGCCTGTCGGCGTCGCAGGTGCATTCCAATGGCGCGAGCTGGAGCCGGGCTACGAAGTGGCGGAAATGCCCGTCATGGCCGGTGGCACGGAAGCAGACCGCATCCTTCTCAACCGGATCGATCCCGCCCGCTTCAAGTTCGTCGCCCGCAATGCTCCTGCAGGAGACAAGGGGCTCGATGAATGGGAAAAGGCCTTGCCGAATGCCGTGCTCATCGTCAATGGAAGCTACTACGATCTACACGGCGATCCCGATACCCCGATCATCAGCGAGGGCGTATCGATGGGCCCATCGACCTACGACGCCAAGGCCGGAGCATTTGTCGCCAACGACGGTTCAGCCGACATCAAGGAACTGGCTAACCAACCCTGGCAGTCGGCCATAGCGGGGGCGGAGAATGCGATGGTCTCCTATCCGCTGCTCATCGGAACCGATGGTCAGACCCACGTGGCGACAGGCAGCAAGTGGCTCGCAAACCGGACATTCGTTGGCAAGGACGGCCACGGCCGCATCATTGTCGGAACCACCAGGGAAGCCTTCTTTCCCCTGGCAGCGCTTGCGGCATTTCTCAAGTCATCCCCGCTCGATCTGAAGGTGGCCCTGAATTTCGACGGCGGCCCAATCGCATGCCAGAGCGTGCGGCTCGACGGATTCGAGCGGAAGTTCTACGCCACCTGGGAATCCCAGCTTCACGGTGGCGATGTGAAGCTTCTACGGTGGCCGTTCGCCAACGCGACTTGGGCGATGCCGATGATCCTTGAGGTGGAGAGAAGATAGGTCGACAGACGATGCCTCGCTCCACTGAGTGACAGAGCTTCCGGATTTGGAGCAAATGCGCGATGCAATGGCCCGAAATCGCGCCCGTCGAAGAAGCTCCATTGTGGCGGCACTTGCTCCACAATACCGGAAAATTGCGAGGAGAATGCAAATCCTTCAGTCCGGCTGACCCGGTGCCAGATTGATTAATGCACGCTTGGCCGTGACAGAGCCATTCACACCGTAGCTCGCACTCCATTCGATACAGAAATGCTCGCCTACTCTCGCAATTTCCAGATCGAAGATGATCCCCGGCGTCATGTCAAAATCAATGCAATTAATTGCGTGTACACCCTCCAGGGCAATCGTCACGACCGCATGCTTGTCGAGGACGAAGTATCCTTTCGAGTCTACCTTGTCCGTCATATTCCATGTGTGGATGCGTAGTAGACCGGCCCCCCTCCCGGAGAAGCTGATCTCAAGTAGCTTGGCATCATGGAAGCAAGGAACCCTCCCAAACCAATCAAGCAGCAACTCGCCGCCGGGAATATCGCCCAGGACGGAGTTCGACATCCCAGCTTCAACTCGAAGGGCGTCAACAACGGCTTGCAGTCGCGACGTGTCATCATCGCGGCTCCCAAGCCCCATATGCTCAGTTTCGGTGTCAACAAGATACCGGATCACTTCTCGGTCAGCAGCTCCTTTGTAAATCAGATCAGCAGCCTGGGTGAGATAGGGATCATATTCGTCAGCAAAAGCCAAGCAGGCCTCATCGCGCCAGTTTGCGCCTTGAGGCAGTAAGCCGATAGGGTCCCAAAGCGACCAGCCTATGTCGCGCAGCTTCGACACTTCCACAGGTAGAGAATTCGGCATCATCCCTTGACCAAAATAATACTCAAAGTAGCTTTTCGAAAGGCTGGCGACAACCAGAAACCGTCTCTCTGCTCACGCGACCGAGCCCAGACGAAGTTCATTGTCTTCCTGCAGCGCTCGATCTAGTCCGGCCTGGAGGTTCGCGATCGCACGGGCCAATTCGCTTGGTCTGTCCGGCTGCTCCGGATCTTCAGGCGACATCGCGGCTGCTGCGACATCGTTGACGACGGAATGCAGGACATGTGATTCCGGTTTGAGCTGGTTCTCTTCCTCGCCAAAATCATCATTGGATGCTTGCGAGGTGTCGCTCCCGCCGGCACTGAAACTGCCAGCCTCTCCCATGCCAGGTTCTTCTTCCCCACTGTCCACGGTCGCAAGCAGCGCCTGATTTTCAGCAGATTGCAGAAGCATCGCTTGCCGATCTTGACGCGCCGCAGCACCGTCGCGGAGCGCATAGCGGGCATCACGGATCAGCTCGCGCAGCGGCCAGATGCTGGCGAGTGCTTCGACTTTTGCCTTTCCGTCGTTGCGCCCGGACGCGCGCATCTTGCCCCTCATCGGTGCAATGGTGGCTGGCACGGTGCGCAGGCGATGGAGAAGGTCAGCGCTCAGCTGGTCATCGCCTGCTTCCATGGCCTCGCGATAGAGATGCAGCAAGGGCGAAGGATTGATAAAGACTGCTCGTGCTGCTTCGAACACGATCATTTCCCATTTGGTTTTTTCGTCGGGATCAAAGCGAAGGGGGAGCTTTTCACGAGCGGAGTCGCCACCATCCTCCGTCATGGTTTCCGGGCTTGGCACGAATAAGGGCCATTCGGCTCGCGGTTTGACGTCGGGAATGACCAGCTGGCGTTCGAATGCTACCACCTGTTCCCGACGGCTGACAAAGCGCTTGTCGGTAAAAAAGTTCAATTTGTTGAGGATCGCACCGTAGCCGCTGCGCACCTGCAGGATGGTAGCATTGTCGTCGAGGCGTTGAACAGCACCTGGATCCATCAGTGGCACAAGTTCAAAGCGACCGGAGGAAGCCTGCCTTCCAAGAAGGCCTCTCTGCCTGCCCCACCCTTCCCGTTCCTCGTATTTGCGGCCGAGATTGTCTGAGACGATCTTGGCCGTAAAATCATCGCCAACCGCGATGCTGAGCTTGATATCCATATTGCCGAGAAGGGCGTTGCGCGTCTGCTGGCCATAGCGCTCATCAAGCTGCGGGATGTTCTGGGCCACCAGTGCGATCGTCAGCCCATAACCCGCAACCAACGGCGCCCGCTTGATGATCTCCGGTAGCCGCTCGAACTGATAGAACTCGTCGAGCATCATCAGGATTTTGTGCGGCTCATCGGCGCCAGGCAGCGATCGCAACATGACGTCGTGGATCTGCTGGATCAGCAGCCGAAGGATCGGCTCGACAGTGCCAAAATCCGAGACGGGAGCGGCGATATAGAGCGAGAATGGTTTGCGGCGCAGATTGCGGATGTCGAAATCACTCGCCGAGCAGGCCTCGGCAATCAGCAGATTGTTGAAGGCTGCCAGTGCCGTTGTCACATGGCCCTCGAAGGACGGCCGCTGTTCCTCGTCACGACCGAGGTGTTGGCGGAAACTGCCGACGACAAACTGGTCGAGTTCCGGTTCATCGGCGATGATATCGTGTAGCACCGCCGAGAATGACCGACCCGTCGAGAACAGTCGCAATACGGACCGCAGGTTTCGCCTGCCTTCCATGGTTTTTGACTCGAGCACATAGCCAAGGCAACCGGCAAGCAACCCCCGAGCGGTCTGCTTCCAATAGGCCTCTTCCTTCTCGCCGATCGGTAGCAATGTCGCCGCCAGATTGATGAGATCCGTCGACCGCTCGGGCCATCCCCTCACGAAATCGAGCGGGTTCCAGCGATGCGAGCGCGCCGATCCCGGCGCGAAGACGAAGCAGCGCTGTCCCATCGCGAGCCGAGCTGGCCCTGTCAGTGTGTAATTCTCCAGCTTGACGTCGAGAACGATGACCGATCCCTGGTATTCGAGAAGGTTCGGCATGACAAACCCTCGGCCTTTGCCAGAGCGTGACGGGCCGTTGATGAAGAAGTGGCTATCACCGCTGTAGCGAACATCGACGGCCGCGTTGCCCTTGCCGAAAGTGCCGAGCAGGACGGATTTGCCGGGAGTGCCGCCCAACAGGCCGGCGCTTTCCAGATCCTTGAGCGTGGCAAAGCGCGATCCACCTTCTGGTGGCCGCACTTGCCAGGGCCGCTTGACCAGCAGAGCCGCAGCGCCGGCGATGATGACGCTCTCGGCCAATGTCGCGATGTTGGCTCGCAAGGTCACTTTCGCGACCGCCGCATTATCATGATAATACCAGGCCTGTTTGAACGGCATCAGGACGTCGTCGCCACTAAAACTCTTCCACATCGCCGTGCTTTTGAGGATCAGGAATGACAGAGCGGCATAGTTTGCCGACCAGGCATAGAAGGCCGCACCAACCGTCACGATCGGTCCAGTGATCAAAAGGGCGACTCTCTCAAAACGCTTCATGGTGCGGCTCTACATAATTTGTATCTTCGCAAGATACAAATCCTTGACGGACGTATCTCGTCTGGATACAGTCGGCCATGATCAAGACGGTGAAAGACAAGCGGCTGGCCGCGATACGTGCCGGAAAGGCCCCCAAAGGATGTCCCGCCGACATCGTTGCCAGAACCCAACGGCGTCTGGCGCAGCTTGATGCAGCGGTGACCCTTGACGACTTGCGCGTCCCGCCGTCCAACCATCTCGAAGCGCTTCGAGGCGACCGCACAGGACAATTTAGCGTCCGGATTAACGACCAATGGCGCATTTGTTTTGAATGGAGGGACGGCGATGCCTTCGAAGTCGAAATCGTCGATTACCATTGAAGGAGCATATTTATGACGTCTAATAGCCCTCGCCCCATTCATCCTGGGGAGATTCTCAAGGAAGACTTTTTGCCCGAATACGGCTTGTCCCCGGGGTCGCTCGCGAAGGCCCTGCTGATCCCGCGCGATCGTATGGAGAAGATCGTTCGCGGACAGCGCGATATCACGGCCGACACCGCCCTTCGGCTCGGCCGCTATTTCGGCACCACCGCCCAGTTCTGGATCAATCTGCAGTCCAATTATGACCTCCTCGTCGCCGAGCAGCGGTTTCACGACGACATCGAACAGATTGCTCCGCATAAGACGGCGGCTTGAGGCAATGTGCGGCCGGCTCATTTTTGGCCGCTCCATTTGCTAAAATAGATCTCGCGAACGCCGCGCTTCATCGTCGCCGGATCGCGGGCAACCTGGATCACCACTGGCACGACGAAGCGAACGAATTCCATCAGTTCTGCTTTCGTCAAACCAAGACCCGCCTGCATGGTCGCCATGGCCAATCGCTCATAGGCGCCGATCGGATTGTCGGCATGCAATGTCGAGATCGAGCCGGGATGCCCGGTATTCACCGCCTGGAGGAAGCTGAAGGCCTCGGCGCCGCGGATCTCGCCCATGAAGATCCGGTCCGGACGCAGGCGCAGGGCGGCTTCGAGGCATTCCTGGATTGTGGTGCGCGCCCTGCCCTGCCCGCCTTTCGAAGCCAGGAGTGCCAGATAATTCGGCTGCGGCGGTTTGAGCTCGCGGGTATCCTCGATCGATACCAGCCGCTCCCACGCCGGCACATCTTTCAAAAGCCCGTTAAAGAAGGTCGTCTTGCCGCTCGACGTCCCCCCGGAAATCAACATGGTAACGCGGCTTTCGATCGCAAAGCGCAGCCACGCCCGCCGCGCCCCCGGCGCCGGGTCCTTCAGCCGCTCGATCAGTTCGGCATCAAGCTCGCTGACATCTCCGACCTCACCGCCCCTCGGGCCACTGATCCTCACATTGTCCAAACCACCGAGACTGAGATAATCATCAAGGCTCATATCGCGAATGACCTGCTTGCGGATGGCGAAAGCGCCGCCAGAGGCTGCAACCGGAGACAGGACCGCCTGGAAGCGCTCGCCATTCGGCATGGCGGCCGACAGAAGCGGCGTTTCCTCATTGACGCTCTGCTGGGTGGTGCCGGCAATCATCTGGGCCAGCGCAATGATCGCCTTGTGGTCGAGGGACGGTACGACGTGGCGCATCATATGGTTGCCAGCCATGCTTTCGATCCAGATCTCGCCTGGCCGATTGCACATGATCTCGATGACCTCAGGATCTTCCAGCCAACGCCTGATCGGCTGGGCGGTCTGCCTGACATAGACAGGCAAACTGTCCCATAGGGAGTCTTGCCCTTTCGCGGCGGGAGCTGCGGCCTCAATGTCTGGTCTTGGCGCGACGAAGTTCATTGACGGCTTCCTTGACGGGATCGGGATAGAGCGAGGAGAAATCGAGGTCCTTGCGGACGAAGACCATGATTTCGGTCCCCTGATCGACGTGGATCGTCGGTGGAATATTGATGGAATCCTTCAGGGCGATGTTCGCCATGTCGGCCATGGTCTGGGAGAGGGTCTGCTGCACTTGTGTCTGAGCGTTCGAGCTCGTCGAAGACGAGGAGGAATTGCTCGATCCATCGCTGTTGAGGCCAGCGACGAAGGACGATACACCGCCAACGAGGCTCAGGACCGCGGCGGCACCGAAGCGCTCGAGATAATGTTTGTCGACGAAGCCCGTTAGACCGGAGCGGCCGAGATCGTCGGTGCCATAGGAGCCGAGGGCCACCGAGGTGCCGTCGCTGCGTAGCGCCCGCGTCCAGACGATCAGGATTCGTGTCTGTCCGCGGGCCATGCCGCTCTTATATTCGCCGGTCAGCATCGTTCCCTTCGGCAAAAGGATCCGACGACCATCGAAGGAATAGACATCGGTGGAGGTGACGGCTCGCACCATGCCGGGCAGATCCGACTGGATCGCCGTCTCGAGCACACCGCGGATGAGTGTCCCCTGAGATATCAGGGCATCGATGCGGTCGTTGCGGGATGCGGTCACCATCTCCACGTCCTGCGATCCCACCGACTGCACGAACTTGCGGTTCGGATCATCGTCGGCAGCAATGCCCATGGCTGAGGCCGAACCGGAGGCTGTTCCCTGCCCGGCGAAGCTACCGCTTTGGCCAGAAGTGCCCTCGTTGACCACAAGCATGTTCGACTGAAGCCGCGCGAGACGCAGCGCCTCGGCCTTTTTTGCCCGTTCTGCCTCCTCAGCCGCACGACGCGCGGCATCCTCGTCAACAGCCGGCTGAATGACGACCGGCGCCTGGACCTGAAGCGGAGGTGCTTCCGTCACCACGGGTGTTGGTTCGGGTGGCGTCAGCACCAGCTTATTGTCGGCTGGCGTTACCGGCGGATTCTGCGGGTCGAAGTTCAGATTGCCGGCGTGGCGCAAAGTTAAAGTCTCCTGTTCCTGCAAAGTAAGAATGTCACTCTCTCCCCGTTTTTGATGACGGTGGAGATTGCGGATGGGATTGATAGCGATGAGCGAGCGCGATCTGCAGCGGATCGAGGTTCTGTCGAAGGTGATCGACGGCCGGATGACGATGGTTTCTGCGGCGCATGTCCTGGACTTGAGCACGCGTCAGGTTCGCCGGCTCCTGGAATGGATCAGGACGGATGGTGCGGCATCGATCCGGCTCAGGGCGATCGGCCGGCCGTCGAACAACCGGATCAGCGACGGCGTGCGCGATTATGCCATGGCGATCGGGCGCGAGTGCTATGCCGATTTCGGTCCGACACTGGCGGCCGAGAAGCTTGCCGAGCGCGACGGGCTGACGGTCTCGCGCGAGACGTTGCGAAGTTGGATGGTGGATGCCGGCCTGTGGCTGTCACGCAAGCAACATGATGATCAAGAAGCAAAGCCGGCACACGTGCCCGATCATGGACAAGATCATCGACACATTCCTTCCCGTACCAGGCTTTGCCCGCCAGCGCTTCACTTTTGACCGCGGCACCGAGTTTGCCGGGTTTAGAGCTTTGGAAGATGGGATTGGCGCACTCAGTTGGTTCTGCGATCCCAGCGCGCCCCGGCAAAAGGGAGCAGTCGAAAACGCCAACAAGCGCATTCGCCGCTACATGCCAGGCGATACGGACCTTGCAGCCATCTCCCAGCGAGACCTGACCCACTTGCCCGCCACCTCAACGATCTGCCACGAAAATGCCTCGGCTACAAAACACCAACCGAAGTCTTCATCGCGCATTTGCATGAAGAAGGCTGATCCTCTACCCTAAACGCTGGCATGATGCACTGAGTGAGCTTCTCCAAAACTCGATGACCCTCACAAAAAGTGATCCCCGTAGGCACAAGCGAACATGGGCTGGCTTGGTTATGGTGAGATTCCTAATTCTTACCCCGCCTATTTGTTCTTTTCCGAAGGGCAGCTTCGCTTGAATTGGGAGGTTGGTGCCGGAATTCGATCATCCGCCGGATGCGGACATTATTTCAGATCGCATGCTGTTGTACGCTGAGACCGCCGTCCACCGTCAGGCAGATGGCGTTCATGAAGGGGCATTCGTCGGAAATCATAAACACCGCAGCCATTGCGATCTCTTCCGGCGAGGCTATTCGTCCGCCTGGATGAAGTTTCATTGTTTCCGCCTTCGCCGCTTCCGGATCGTCAAAGCTGTTCCAGTAGTCGATGACTTTCTGTGTCGCTACATAACCGGGCGCAAGCGCATTCACTCTGACGTTTCGCGGGGCATATTCAAGGCCGAGAGACTTTGTCATCCCAAGCAGCGCATGTTTGGCAAGCGGATAGGGAAAGGTGTGCGGAATGATGGTGAAGGCATGGGTCGACGCGATATTGAGGATGACGCCGCCAGCACCATCGATCATGCCGGGCAAGACGGCCTTGCAGCAGTTCCAGGCGCCCTTCAGATTGATGTCGAAGCACCGGTTCCACTCTTCGTCGCTGATTTCGAGCGGCTCTGAAAATACATTCACGCCGGCATTGTTCACCAGCGCATTGATCGGTCCGATCTCGTCCGCTGCCCTCGCAACGGCCGATGCAATCCTCGTCGCATCCGTGATATCGGCGGCGAGATAGCCAATCCTGCCGCCGGCCTGCTTCAAGGCCTCGGCCTCCTCCGCAAGCAGGGCATCATCCCTGTCGACCAGAAACAGCGATGCACCTTCGCGGAAAAAAGCTTTGGCGATCGCAAGACCAATCCCCTGAGCGGCTCCGGTTACGAATATTCTCTTACCGACCAGTCGTCCCGACATGTTTCTGCCTCCTCTCACCACTCCGCGACGCTACCGTCCTCATGACGCCAGACCGGATTGCGCCAGCGATGGCCTTCCTTGGCGCGTTCGATGACATAGGCTTCGTCGACTTCGATGCCGAGGCCGGGACCCTGCGGGATCGAAACGAAGCCGTCGGCATACTGGAACACCTCCTTGTTGGAGATGTAATCAAGGATGTCGTTGCCCTTGTTGTAGTGGATGCCGAGGCTCTGCTCCTGGATGAAGGCATTGTAGCTGACGGCGTCGACCTGCAGGCAGGCGGCAAGCGCGATCGGGCCAAGCGGGCAATGCGGCGCCAGCGCCACGTCATAGGCTTCGGCCATCGCCGCGATCTTGCGGCACTCGGTGATGCCGCCGGCGTGCGACAGGTCGGGTTGCAGAATATCGACATAGCCGTCCGACAGCACCGACTTGAAGTCCCAGCGCGAATAGAGGCGTTCGCCGAGCGCAATCGGCGTCGAGCAATGATTGGCGATTTCCTTCAATGCCTCGCGGTTTTCCGATAGCACCGGCTCTTCGATGAAGAGCAGCTTATAGGGTTCCAGCTCCTTGGCGAGAACCTTGGCCATCGGCCGATGGACGCGGCCGTGGAAATCGACACCGATGCCGATATAGGGGCCGATCGCCTCGCGGATGGTGGCGATGGTCTCGACGGCCTTCTCCACCTTGTCATAGGTGTCGACGATCTGCATTTCCTCGCAGCCGTTGAGCTTGATCGCCTTGAAGCCGCGGGCAACGACGTCCTTGGCATTGTTGGCGACGTCGGAGGGACGGTCGCCGCCGATCCAGGAATAGACCTTGATCTTGTCGCGCACCTGGCCGCCGAGCAGCGAATGGATCGGCTGTCCCAGCGCCTTGCCCTTGATGTCCCAAAGCGCCTGGTCGATACCGGCGAGCGCCGACATGTGGACGGCGCCGCCGCGATAGAAGCCGGCGCGGTACATGACGGTCCAGTGATCCTCGATCAGGAAGGGATCCTTGCCAATCAGATAGTCTTCCAATTCATGCACAGCCGCCTGTACGGTCAGCGCGCGGCCCTCGACCACGGGCTCGCCCCAGCCGACAATGCCTTCGTCGGTCTCGATCTTCAGGAACAGCCAGCGCGGGGGAACGATATAGGTCGTCAGCTTGGTGATTTTCATGGTGGGTTCCGATCAGCTGAGAATAAGGTTGGCAGCCTTGGCGGCTGCAGCGAGGACGGCGGCATTCGTGTTGCCGCTGACGATAGTGGGCATGAGTGAGGCGTCGACCACGCGCAAGCCACGCGTGCCGCGCACTTTGAGGGTAGGATCGAGAACGGCGTCAGGATCGCTGTCATGCCCCATCTTGCAGGTGCCGACCGGATGGTATCCTGTCTTTACGGTGCGCCGGCAATGAGCGGCAATGGCTTCGTCGCTCGTGACTTCGGCACCCGGGAAGATTTCCTTATCCACCAGCTCGCGCATCGGCGAGGCGGCAAGCACCGTACGGGCGAAGCGAAAGCCGGACATCGTCAAGCTCAGATCGTCTGGATGACCAAAAATCTGCGTATCGACGATGGCATTCTCGAACGGATCGGCGGATGCGAGCGTCACCGAACCTCTTGCCTTCGGCCTAAGAAGCAACGAATTGATGGTGACGCCATCGCCGGGCTCAGTCCCCATCACGTCGCGGTCAAGATAAACAGTCGGCACGCAGAACATCTGGATCGTCGGCTCGTCATTATTGCCGGCAGGATCGAAGAAGGCGCAAGTCTCGACACCCGTTGTCGACACCGGCCCCGATTTGAACAGCAGATACTGCAGGCCGGCCTTGATCATCGGCCAGCCGCGATCTTGCCCGTAATAGCCGAAGGATCCCTTTGTGGTCGCAACAACGGGGCACTCGTAATGATCTTGGAGGTTCTTGCCGACCCCCGAGAGCGCCACCTTGGTCTTGATGCCATGACGGCCAAGCTCATCGTCCGGGCCGATACCCGACAGCATCAGCAGCTTCGGCGTCTGGTATGCGCCGGCAGCCATGACAACCTCCCTTCCGGCGCCCGCGGATTTGCAGCTGCCATTCTGCACATAGTCGACACCCGTGACCCGGTCGCCTTCCATTCGGAGGCTTGTGACCGTGGCTTCTGTCTCGATCGTCAGCAGCGGATTGCTCATAACCGGCCGTAGGAAGGCATCGACCGCGCTGCAACGGCGATGTGTCACCCAATCGATCGTATGCTGCATGAAACCGACGCCGAATTGATTGATACCATTGAAGTCGGGATTATACGGAATGCCCATGCCCTGCAGCGTCTTTACATAGGTGCGCGTCATCGCGCTTGTGTGACCCAGGTGCGAGATCTTGAGCGGGCCGCCGACCCCATGGAATTCGCCGCCGAGATGGTCGTTGTCCTCCTGGGCCTTGAAGTAAGGAAGCATGTCCGCATAGGACCAGGCTCCGTCGTTGTTGGCGCCCGGCGATGTGATCGCCGCGTTCCATCGATCGTAATCAGCCGCCTGGCCGCGCATGTAGACCATGGCGTTCACTGTGCTGCCGCCACCGAGAACCTTGCCCTGAGGCACGATGGGGCCGCGCCCGTCGAGTTGCGGCTGCGGTTTGGTCTTGTGCATGGCAAGGTAGGTGTCCTTGGCCAGGAATTTCATATAGCCGGCCGGGAAGTGCATGATGGGGTTGACCTTCGCCGGACCACGCTCCAAAAGAAGAACCCTCGCCTTCCCCTTGCTGACAAGTTCGGAGGTAACGACACAAGCGGCGCTGCCGCCGCCAACGATGATATAGTCGAACTGACTTCTGTCAGACATTCCCTACTCCGAAGCCCGCGTCCCTGCGGAACGTTGATTTAAACGCTGGTCGCCGGGATCTCTTCCGGAACAAGACGGATCGTACCTGTTAACCGACCTCCAGGCTCCAGCACTGCGAGATCGCCAAGGCTTGGCAGATTATGCCCGTTGGCCAGATGCGACATTGGCTCGAAGCAGAAATAATCGCGCTTGAACGCCGGATCGAATGCGGTGTCCGATACGAAGACGAAGGCATGCTTGAACAGCGGATCGGCAGTCAGCCGAAGTTGCGTTTCACGCTCAGGCCAGGAAATCAACGCCTTTCCCGACCAGCTCTCGAAGCCGTTGTTGACCCAACGGTTCGGCAGGCGTGCCGGCGACGAGAAGTCGAGATCGCGCGGAATGGCCGTCGCCTCCCCCGGCAGCCATCCCTCAACCTCCGTCCAGAGTTTTTGAGCCGGCGCAAACAATGTCGTTTCCGGCGTCATCGGGAAATAGGGATGCCAGCCGATGCCGAAAGGCAGGGCGAAACTCGCCGTGTTTTCCACGGTCATCCGCATCTCCAGCCCCGTATCCGACAGCGAGAAGGACTGAATTGCGTTGTAGCTGTAAGGCGTCCCGCCGCCCGTGTGAGAAAAGGCTAACTCAACGGCATTGGCGGTTTGCGAGATCACCACCCAGGGCGATTGCCAGCCCTCCCCGTGCAGATAGTGCGGGTCCCAATCTGTGTTCGGTTCAAGGACATGATCCGTGCCGCCGAAAGAGAAGCGGTTGTCTTTCACACGGTTGCCAAAGGGGACAAGCGGATAGCAGCTGGAGGACAAGGCATCTGCATTGTCCGAGGGCGCTTCCCGCAACAGCGGAACACGACCTTTTTCCCCGTCCAACCAGAAGCCGAGGACAATGCCGCCTTTCGTCGAGACACGAAGCGAAAGCGCGCCATCCCTGATATCGATGATCGTCATCTCTCAACCCTTGTTGCGCGAGGCGCTGCGCTTGATCGCTTGGATGTTGGCAAGAACCGCGACGACGATGATAAGGCCACGCACAACTTGCTGGAAGAATGGATTGATTCCGAGCAGCACGAGACCATTGCCGATGAGCGTGATCACGAGAACACCCAGCAGCGTCCCGAGCATGGAGCCACGGCCGCCGGACAGAGAGGTGCCGCCGACAACAACGGCAGCAATCACGTCGAATTCGAGGCCCGTTGCCGCGGTCGCATTGCCCGAACCGAGTCGAGAGAGCAGAAGAATACCGGAGATCGCCGCCATGGCGCCGGCTATGGCAAAGAGAGCAACGCGAATGCGCGAAACACTGATGCCGCTCAGAAAAGCCGCATGGGCATTCCCGCCAATGGCGAAAACCGAACGCCCGAAGGCGGTCTTGCGGCTGATGAAGGCAAAGAGTGCGAACAGCACCAGCATGATGATCGCCGCCGGCGGAATGCCGAAGACCGAGCGATCGAGCGCATCGACCATGTCGTTGCGGCCGATCGAGACCGGTAGTGCGTCGGTGATGAAGAGTGCCGTGCCACGCAGCGCGCTCCAAAGACCAAGCGTGCCAACGAAGGAAGGGACGTCGAAATAGGCTCTGAGAATGCCGGCGATCGAGCCAAGCGCTGCGCCAAAGACGATCGACAAGGCGAAGGCAAGCGGCGTCGGCACATGCCACTGCAGAAGATAAGCCAGGATGACCGAGATGAATGCGACCATCGGGCCGACGCTGACATCGATTTCGCCGGCAATGATAATCAACGTGGCGGCCCAGGCGGCAATACCGATCGTCGCGGCATCGCGCAGGATGTTGATCTGGTTGTTGAACGACAGAAAGCCGTTCGCCGTCGATGTAAAGACGACATAGAGAACGATGATGGCGATGAAGAGGCTAAGCTCGTTCATATGCTGGGAGAAGCCGAAGCCGCCCTTGTTCGCCTTGGTAGCCGGCGTGGATTTTGCCGTCTGATCGAGAGACATGAGAGACCTCCGTCAATGTCCGGTGATGCAGGCGGCCATGACGGCGTCCTGATCTATATTCGGAAAGGTGAACTCCTCCTGCAGCATACCGTCTCTCAGAACGAGAACCCGGTCGCAGACGAGAGGCAGTTCTTCTATTTCGCTGGATACAAAAATGATGCTGCGGCCGTCGGCAGCAAGTTCGCGGATAATCGCGTAGATCTGCGCCTTGGCTTCGACATCAACGCCGCGTGTCGGCTCGTCGAGCAACAGGACGCGGCTGCCGGCATGCACCCATCGGCCAATGACGACCTTTTGCTGGTTGCCGCCGGAGAGCGTGCCGATCGGCGTGTCCGTTCTCGCCGTCTTCACGTGCAGACGCTCGATGATCCGACGTGTGGCATCAGCCATCAAACGGCTGGACAGGATACCATTGCGGCTAACGGTCGAAAAATTTGTCGCCACCGCATTTTCGTCGACGCCGAGCAACGGCACGATGCCCTCTTCCTTGCGGCTTTCCGGCGTATAGCCGAACCCACGCGCCACCATTTGCTTGTAGCGCGGTGTCTTCACCTCGCCGCCGTCCACCAGAATCTGGCCCTGGTCGAAGGACCGCACCCCCATGATCGCTTGCAGCAGTTCCGTTCTGCCCGAGCCGAGGAGCCCGGCGATCCCCAGCACTTCGCCCTCCTTCAGCTTAAAGGAAACGGATGAAAGTTTTGGCGCCAAGGCTAGGTCGCGCACGTCGAGAACGGCCTTCTCGCGGCTGTTTGTCCTGAGCAAGGCCGCCTGCGAGGCCTCCGAGCCGAGCATCAGGCGAACAATCTCCCGCGTCTCGGCTCCCTTGACGTCGACCGTATCGATGATGCGGCCATCGCGCATTACGGTTGCCGAATGAGCGATCTGCCGGATTTCATTCATGCGGTGGCTGACATAAATCACCGCTATGCCTTCCGAGGCTATCCGCGCGACGGCGCTCATCACCTTTTCGGCTTCTGCTGCGGCAAGCGAGCTTGTCGGCTCGTCGAGGATCACAAGCTTCGGCTTGCCGACCAGCACGCGTGCAATTTCCAACAGCTGTCTCTCGGCGGGACTGAGTCCCCCGACCAGCCGGTTTGGCGGCAGATCAAGGCCAAGGCGACCCATCGCTTCGGCGGCTTCGGCTTCCATTTCCTGATATTGAATGATGCCGCCCTTTCGCGGCCAGCGGCCTAGAAACAGGTTCTCAGCGAGCGACATGCCGGGTACGAGGCTCAGTTCCTGATAGACGACCCGTACCCCTCGCTCGAATGCCTCCTGCGCACGGCTGGAACCCGAATGCGTCAGGGGCGCGCCATCGATCGTGACCGTCCCGCTATCGGGAACCTCAGCACCGGTCAGCATACGGATGAGAGTAGACTTGCCGGCGCCGTTCTTGCCGAGCAAAGCCCTGACTTCACCCGCGGCCACTTCGAATGTCGCATTGTCGAGAGCAAGAACGCCTGGATAGCGTCGCGTTGCTCCTTTGACGGACGCGATGATAGGCTGGCTTCCGACCGCATTGGAAGGATTTGCAGAAATCATCAACTTCTCCAACACAAAGGAAAGATGCCGCCAGACTGGCCCAGCGGCAACTTTGTTACGCTAGAAACCGAGAGCTATCGGCTGCTCACGGGATGCCGTCGGCATGTGCCTTCAGCCAGGCTTTGCCGTCGTCGGACGATTTGTAGAGATCGATGTTATAGGCAACTTTGATTCCCTGTGGCGGCTGTCCATCGATCGACTTTATCGCCTGCGCCAGCGCGAGCTTTCCAAGGCCCTGTCCGGAGATATCGACGACAGCCTTGATGACGGTGAAGTCGGCGAGTTCCTGGGCAATCTCCGTGGTCATATCACCGCCGAAGACCACGACCTTGCCGGTCTTGCCCTGGCTCTTCACAGCACGAGCAGCGCCAAGCGTCGCACCTCCCGCTTCGCCGAAGAAGGCGTCGATATCAGGATTGGAGGAAAGCATTGTACCTGCAACCGAAACCGCTTTGTCGAGGATTGCGCCTTCCTGGTTTGCAACGATTTGCGCGCCCGGCACCTTTGCCTTCAACGCATCTTCGAAACCCTTGCGACGCGTCACGCAGACTTCCACGAACTCGCAGTTCAGAACGGCGATCTTTGGCGCTTCTTTCTTTTCGGCACGGAAATAATCCGCTGCCGCATCGCCGAGCTTGTGTCCGAAGTCATAGGGATCGCCAACCGCGTAGGCCGATACATATTGCTTCATATCTGCATCGTTCAGACAGGTGTTGTAGCAGACAACCGGAATACCCGCGTCATGGGCGCGGCGGATAGCACGATAGGATCCGTCGGCGGAAACAGGCGAAACGATGATCGCTTTGACGCCGGCCGAGATCAGGGAATCGATGAAAGAGGATTCCTTGCTGACGTCGCCTTGGGCATTCGTCTCGACAAGATCGACCTTCTTGCCGGCGTCCTTGGCGCCATCCTGAATTCCTTTGCGCACGCCGGCGTAAAAGCCCTGCGCATCCATGTAAATGGCGCCGACCTTTAGCGACCCGTCCTGCGCGTACGCAATTCCAGCATGCGGCAACACGGCCAACGCCAAGGCAAATAGACCCGCGGTCCTGATGAACTTCATTTTTTCCTCCCTGCGTGATGAAGCTTGTCCGCAAGCTCGAGCAACGGTCGCTTACGGCGATTGTCGGACCATAGGCCCCGTCATATGAATGTCAATATAAATAGGATTTATTTTTGGCAATTTGGGAAAAGCAGCGCATATTCGTGCTACAGGGTAACGAATATTGCACATCGCCGAATTAAAGCGCTCATTAAATCATATTAATTGTGCGGCGAAAGGTGTAGGAGATTGACGGCCGTGGCGCAAGAATGACAATGTTGCAGGGCGGCATGAGGAGGCTCAAAAAGGTGAGTGGCGCTAGAACAACTCGTGAATTGACGGAAGGCGGCGATCCAATTGCCTCAGGCGGGAAGCGAAGTGTTCGCGAAGCCCTGCTTCAACTTCTGATCGGGAAGATCGTATCAGGCGAGATTGCGGAAGGCGCCACGCTGCCGAACGAAGCGGATCTTACCGGACAGTTTGGCGTCAGTCGAACCAGCCTTCGCGAAACCATGCAATATCTCTCGGCACTCGGAATGGTGCGGTCCCGGACGCGAGCCGGTACCATCGTTCTGCCGCGTGAAAATTGGAACTACCTCGATCCGCTCGTGCTCGACGTCATGCTTTCCATCGATGCAGACGAGAATTTCTATATCTCTTTGATCGATGCTCGGCACTTGCTCGAACCTGCTGCGGCAGCCCAAGCTGCGGCCAACGCAAATGCCCGCCAGCTCTATCAGATCTCCAAAGCGTTCGAAGACATGGTGGAGGCGAATGCTCGTGACAACGAAGCGTGGAGCAGAGCCGACCTCGAATTCCACACCGCCATCATCAATGCCAGCGGCAACTGGGTCTACCGGCAGTTCGCGTCGGCCATCCGTGCTGCACTGCTTGCGAGCTTCCGCCTGACCAACCGGGCCAGCCAATCGCATGAGCAGGCAATATCAAAACATCAGGATGTGCTGGATGCGATCCGCATGCGCCGGCCCGATGCTGCACGTTTTGCCATGGAACAGTTGATCGGCGTCGCTCGCAGTGAAATCACGGATGCCCTGCGAAGATCCCGTGAAGTCGAGGGTGGTTAGGTGTTGCGGAATTGGTAGGCTCCTGCATGCATCAATCATCGCGGCGTTATTAGCAAGTGAGGGAGATAGGAATGCCAGACCTCCACTTCATGAGGAGTGTCTCAAAACGATCGCGACCAAAGACCTTCAAGTCATGCATTTCATGAACGTGATCTACTGAATTGCACCAATTTTTTGAATGAAAATCCGGGGCGCCTCAATCCAATCCCTTTGACGGCTTGGCGGTGCGCAGCGCGTCGCTGAGTTCCATTCTCGCTGTTCCGATCAGCTGCTCCATTGCAAAACGTGCAGCGTCGGGGCGGCGCATGCGGATCGCATCCAGGACATCTTGATGGCGCGCGATCGCATAGTCATGCGACTGGCTGGCTCGGTTGGTCAGGCGAAAACTCGCAAGCAAAGCGGCGCGGATCGCGGTGGCGAACTGGCGGAAAACCCAGTTGCCGCTGGCATTGATGATCGCGGTATGAAACTCCAGATCCGCTAGGCTCCACGCCTCGTTGTCGCGGGCATTGGCGGCAACCATATCCTCAAAGGCCTCGGCAATCTGTGCGAGCTGCTTGGCCGTGGCATTGGCAGCCGCCTGCGCGGCGGCCGCGGGTTCCAGTACTTGGCGCGCATCGAGCAGCGAATCGTAGAAGCTGCGGTCGTTGCTGAGTGCCAGGGTCGCATCGAGAACCAGCGGGTCCAGATAGTTCCAGT
>JBCNPI010000260.1:0-8841 GCA_039593415.1 Rhizobium sp.
GCCGAGAAGCCGTGAAGCTGCTGCGCAAGAACGGCTTCAAGGCGCCGATCATCATGCTGACGGGCCACGACACGGATTCCGACACCATCCTCGGCCTCGAAGCCGGCGCCAACGACTATGTGACGAAGCCGTTCCGCTTTGCCGTGCTGCTTGCGCGCATTCGCGCACAGCTGCGCCAACACGAGCAGAGCGAAGACGCGACCTTCACGGTGGGACGCTATCTCTTCAAACCGAGCCAGAAGCTTTTGACCACCGAAGACGGGCAGAAAATCCGCCTGACGGAAAAGGAAGCCGCCATCATCCGCTATCTCTATCGCGCCGATCAGAAGGTCGTGACCCGCGATATCCTGCTGGAGGAGGTCTGGGGCTATAATTCCGGCGTGACCACCCATACGCTCGAAACCCATGTCTACCGCCTTCGCCAGAAGATCGAGCGCGATCCCTCCAACGCCGAAATCCTTGTCACGGAAAACGGCGGCTACAAAATCATTCCATAGGCGATCGATGGCGCTGAACGACGATATCCGACTGCTGTCGCAACTGCCGCTGTTTCACGGCATGGGCGATGAGCCGCTGCGGCTGATCGCCTTCGGCGCCGATCGCCGCCATGTGAATGAGGGCCAGACGCTGTTCCGGGAAAAGTCGCCGGCCGAATGCGCCTATGTCATCACGCGCGGCAGTTTCGAGCTCAGCACTATCGATGCCGACGGCCAGAAACAGGTGGAAGCGATGGTCCAGGCCGGCACCATGCTTTCGGAACTGGCGATGGTGACCTTGGTGGAGCGGAAATACACGGCTGTTGCCGCCGAAGAATCCGACGTGATCCGCATCACCCGCGCCCTCTTCCACCGTTTGATCGAAGAATATCCAGACGCCGGCCTGCTGATCCAGAACCGTATCCGCGAAAACTTCGCCGCCCTTGCCAGACAGGCAGCCGCAATGCTCGGCCGCTTTTCCTAGAGCATTCCCGCTCTTCTTCGAATCGCGAACCCGCCCTATCTCTTTGTTTTCACGCAATTCCAGGAAAGCCGCTGCGCACTTTTCCTGAAATTGCTCCAATGGGCTCAATCCTGCTTCAGAGATTGAAATGCGCCGTGACGGGTACGTGGTCGGAGGGTCGGTCCCAGCCGCGCGCCGCCTTCAAAATCTCTATCCTCTGGAGATGCGGACCCAAATCGGAGGATGACCAGATATGGTCGAGGCGGCGGCCGCGATCGGCGGCTTCCCAATCCTTGGCGCGGTAGCTCCACCACGTATAGAGCTTTTCGTTTTCCGGCACCTGCTGGCGCATCAGGTCGAGCCAGGCGCCGCGCTTCATCACCTCGAGCAGCCCTTCGGTCTCCACAGGCGTATGGCTGACGATTTTCAGGAGCTGCTTGTGCGACCACACATCATGCTCCAGCGGCGCAATGTTGAGATCGCCGACAAGGATGGCGGAGGTGTTCTGCTCGGCATTCGCATGCAGCTTCTTCATCTCCTCGATGAAATCGAGCTTGTGGCCGAACTTCGGATTGATATCCCGATCCGGCTCGTCGCCGCCCGCCGGAACATAGAAGTTGTGCAGGCGGATGCGCCGGCCGCCGCGCTCGAAGATCGCTGAAATGTGCCTGGAATCACCGACATTGCAATAATCCTGGCGGTGATCCTCGGTCAGCGGAAAGCGCGAGGCGATCGCAACGCCGTGATAGCCCTTCTGGCCATGGATGATGATGTGCTCATAGCCGAGTGCCCTCAGCGGCGCATAGGGGAAAAGCTCGTTTGGAACCTTGGTTTCCTGCAGGCAAAGAATATCGGGCCGGGCCTGCATGACGAACTGCTCGACGATGGGCATGCGCAGCCGCACCGAGTTGATGTTCCAGGTCGCAATCGAAAATCCCATGCCCAAGCCTTTTCCCTAAAGCAACTCCAGGAAAAATGCGCGGGGTTTTCCGTCCGGAATTGCATCAAAACAGACAGCCGGAGCGGTTCAGCGACTCAGTGAAACGCAGACCCGCTCCAGTCAGGCTATGGCTTTAGACCGGCTGCAACGGAAAGAAAAGCGCCATTCGGCGCTTATACCTATGGCTGAGAATAGAGACGGCGCTCAGCGTGTATAGTCGATGCGGAAAACGCTGTCGTCGAAGGCGACATTGGTCTTTACATTGTTGATGATGACATCGGTCGTCTTGCCCTGCGGATCGATGACGGTCCATTGGCGCAGGTCGTAGGTTTTCGAATCGAAGATCATCGTGATGGTGGAATCGCCGAAGACGGTGCGGTTGCCGAGCGTGATCTTGGTGAGATCCGGCTTCGAGTCGACATCGCGAACCATGTCGGCGGAAAGGTCGATCTTGTTGGCGAGCAGCAGGCTCAGCGGCGTCTTCGACAGCTGATACATGTTTCTGGTCTGCGTCTGGTCGTTGATGACCTGCACGTTATTGCCGTCGCAAATGACGCGCATGCGGGAGGGCGGATCGTAGTTGAAGCGCATCTTGCCCGGCCGCTGAATGAAGAAGGAGCCGCTCATCTGATCGCCGCGCGGCCCGATCTGCAGGAAGCCGCCCTTCATCGTCTTGATGGACGAGAAATGATCGGCAATGGCCTGGGCAATGCCGGGATTGAGGGTGGCTGCAGCTGCCTGCGTCTGTGTCTGCGTCTGTGCTTGGGCTTGGGCTTGCGCGAAAGCTGAAACCGGCAAAACGCCCGCCACACCGACCGCGACCACGGCGCCGAGGAAATGCCGGCGGTTTAGGGAAAGTCGGCTGGACGGCTGCGCATCAAACTTTGTCATCGAATTCTCCTTCATGCTTCGTCCATGGCGCGCAAAATCGGCGTCTTCATGGCGCAACGGCCAGGGGCCGGTAAAGGGCTGCGATCAAATTTCCCTGAACATAGGCGGGATATGCGACACAAAAAGGCAGGCTGCCTCAGCGATCGAGAATATCGGCTTCGGTGGGAACAAGAATTTCCCGCTTGCCCGCATGGTTGGCCGGGCCGATCACGCCCTCCTGCTCCATGCGCTCGATCAGCGAGGCCGCGCGATTATAGCCGATGCCGAGGCGACGCTGAATGTAGGAGGTCGACGCCTTGCCGTCGCGAAGGACGATTGCAACCGCCTGATCGTAGGGATCTTCCGAATCGGCGAGGTTGGCTGTGCCGGCCGGACCATAGCCGTCGTCATCCTCGCCGTCATCGGCAGTGATCGCGTCGAGATATTGCGGCGCGCCCTGTGTCTTCAGATAGGCGACGATATCTTCCACTTCGCCATCGGAGACGAACGGACCGTGCACGCGCTGGATGCGTCCGCCGCCGGCCATATAGAGCATGTCCCCCATGCCAAGCAGCTGCTCCGCCCCCTGCTCGCCGAGGATCGTACGGCTGTCGATCTTCGACGTCACCTGGAAGGAGATGCGCGTCGGGAAATTCGCCTTGATCGTGCCGGTGATGACGTCGACGGACGGACGTTGTGTCGCCATGATGACGTGGATGCCGGCGGCGCGCGCCATCTGCGCCAGACGCTGCACGGCGCCTTCGATGTCCTTTCCTGCGACCATCATCAGATCGGCCATTTCGTCGATGATGACGACGATATAGGGCATCGGCTTCAGATCGAACTCTTCCGTCTCGTAGATCGCCTCGCCTGTCTGGCGGTCGAAACCGGTCTGCACGGTTCGGCTGATGGCTTCGCCCTTGGCGACGGCCTGTTCAACGCGCGTATTGAAGCCATCGATGTTGCGCACGCCGATCTTCGACATCTTCTTGTAGCGCTCTTCCATCTCCCGGACGGTCCATTTCAGCGCGACGACGGCCTTCTTCGGATCGGTGACGACAGGCGAAAGCAGATGCGGAATGCCGTCATAGACCGAGAGTTCCAGCATCTTCGGATCGATCATGATCAGTCGGCATTGGTCGGGCGTCATGCGGTAGAGCAGCGACAGGATCATGGTGTTGATCGCGACCGACTTGCCCGAGCCGGTCGTACCGGCCACGAGCAGATGCGGCATCTTGGCGAGATCGGCGATGACAGGTTCGCCGCCGATCGTCTTGCCGAGCGACATGGCAAGCTTCGCCTTGGAGGTTTCGAAATCGCGGCTGGCGATGAGTTCGCGCAGATAGACGGTTTCGCGCGTCGAGTTCGGCAGCTCGATGCCGATGGCATTGCGGCCGGGAACGACGGCGACGCGCGCGGCGATCGCGCTCATCGAACGCGCGATATCGTCGGCAAGGCCGATGACGCGTGAAGACTTGATGCCAGGCGCCGGCTCCAGCTCGTAGAGCGTGACGACCGGACCGGGACGGACGTGGATGATCTCGCCCTTGACGCCGAAATCCTCCAGCACGCCTTCGAGCATGCGGGCATTCTGCTCCAGCGCGTCGGCAGAGAGCGTCGCGTCGCGGGCCACAGCCTTCGGCTCGGCAAGCAGATGGACGGCGGGAAGCTGGAAGCCGTAGGAGCGGATGAAGGAGGTCTGTGCCTCGCGCTCCACGCGTGCACCAGGCTTCGGACGCGGCGCTGCGGGAATGACGCGCTGACCGGGAGCAGCCCCCTTTGGCGAGGCCGGGCGCAGCGGCCATTCATCATCCTCATCATCAGGCAGAATATCGGCCGGACGCCGAGGGTCGCGATCATAGAGCGAATCCTCGTCCTCGTCTTCGTCATCGCCAAGACTGATCGAGGGCGCGGAAACGACGCGGCGCCCTGCCGGACCATCCATGGACGGCTCGAGGCGGTCGCCGCGCACCATCGGCGATTTGGCGCGAACAGGCTCGTTCAGCGTGCCGAATTCGTCATCGTTGAAATCGTAAGGGGCATCGAAGGCGTGGTCGCGGCGCCTGCGCGGCCCCATGCCGAACAGACGGCGCAGGCGAGCCTGCGTATTGTACCAGGCATGCATGACCGCGCCGAAAGCCATGAAATTGCCGAGGAAGCTGCCGCGATCGTCATCCTCGTCCGCATCTCCCACCCGGCGCGCGCGACTACGGGTTTCTTCGTAATCGTCCTCGTCTTCATTTTCATCTTCCACGAGGCCTTCGCCAATGACGCCGGAGGCAAAGAGCATGAGCCAGACCGCCGGAACAGCGAGAACCAGCCCGATGATCGTCGCCACAACGCCGCTTGGATAGGTGCCGATGAAGAGGGCCGGAAGGCGCAGCAGAAGATCGCCGACGACACCGCCGATACCGTTCGGGATCGGCCAGGTCGGAGGTGCCGGGAAGCAGGCGATGGAGCCGGCAGCGACGATGGAGCCGCCGAACCAGGCGCCGAGACGCGAGGGCACGCGATGAAGCCTGCGATTGGAAATCAGCGCGAAAGCCCAGGCCACGACAGGCAGCATCGCCAAAACCGAGGCAAGGCCGAACGACTGCATCACGATGTCGGCAAAGGCAGCACCGGGAAAGCCGAGCAGGTTGGTCGGCGCATTGGCGGTCGCGTAGGAATAGCTGGGGTCCATGACGTTCCAGGTCGCCAGCGCCGCAATGGCGAGCGCCAGCAGGAACAGCAGCGCGAAGCCCGCAAGGCCCTTGACCTGACGCCAAACCACACTCGATAGCGATAAACGGCCGGGACGACCGCTCAACGCCGCCGAACTGCTTCTGCCCATGATATCCAGCCCCGTTCCTGTCGAAAGCGCAAGCGAATCGGCCTATGCCCACTCGCCGGCAGGTTAGCCCTACCTAATCAGAGGAGGGTTAATGGCATATTAACCATGCGCCCCGGCCTCTCGAATCATCGATTTTACGGGTGACGCGCTGCGCAAACAAAAAATGGCCCGAACCGGGGTTCGGGCCAAAAGCGGCCCATTTGCGATGAAACAGGACGCGACGGGATGTTGAGCGATGCCGGGCGATTTAACCCCAGCATCGCAAGCTCCGATCAGGAATTGTGGTAGGCGGCTTCGCCGTGCGAGGCGAGGTCGAGGCCTTCGCGCTCGGCTTCCGGAGCGACGCGCAGACCGATGATGACATCGACGATCTTGTAGAGGATCGCGGAGCCGATGCCGCACCACAGGATTGTCGTGACGACGGCGGTCAGCTGAACGACGACCTGGCTGCTCATCGTGACGCCATCGGCATAGCCGACGCCGCCCAGCGAGGCGCTGGCGAAGATGCCGGTTGAAATGGCGCCGAAGATGCCGCCGATGCAGTGCACGCCGAAGACATCGGCCGTATCGTCGTAGCCGAACTTGTTCTTCACGACAGAGACGAAGAAGTAGCAAAGCGGCGAGACGATCAGGCCCATGACGATCGCGCCCATCGGACCGGCAATACCGGCGGCAGGCGTGATGGCGACGAGGCCGGCAACCATGCCCGAAGCGCCGCCGAGCATGGAGGCTTTGCCGCGAGTGAAGGTTTCAACCAGCGACCAGGAGATGATGGCGGCTGCCGTTGCGATGAAGGTGTTGACGGTCGCGAGCATTGCGCCGCCGGATGCTTCGAGGTTCGAACCGGCATTGAAGCCGAACCAGCCGACCCAGAGCATGGAGGCGCCGACCATGGTGAGCGTCATGGAATGCGGAGCCATCATGTCCTTGCCGAAGCCGACGCGCTTGCCGACGAGGATAGCGCCGACGATGCCGGCGATACCGGCATTGATGTGAACGACGGTGCCGCCAGCGAAATCGAGCGCGCCCATCTTGAACAGCATGCCGTTGGAATCCCAGACCATATGAGCGATCGGGAAGTAGACGAAAGTCGCCCACAGCGCGCAGAAGAGCACGGCTGCACCGAACTTGATGCGCTCGGCGAAGGCGCCGATGATCAGCGCCGGTGTGATGGCGGCGAAGGTCATCTGGAACAGCATGAAGATGAATTCAGGGATAACGACGCCCTTGGAGAAGGTTGCTGCCGTGGTCGAGGTCGAGACGCCCGCAAGGAACATCTTGGCCGTGCCGCCCCAATAAGGGCTGGTGCCGCCGCCGAAGGCGAAGGAATAGCCGTAGAGAACCCAGAGAAGCATGACGACCGCGCCGATCATCGTGCACTGCATCAGGACCGAGAGCATGTTCTTGGAACGGACGAGACCGCCATAGAACAGGGCAAGGCCCGGCACGAGCATGAACAGCACGAGAATGGTCGAGATGAACATGAAGGCGGTGTCGCCCTTGTCCGGAACCGGAGCGGCGGCCGCGGCCGGTGCGGCAGCCTGCGCAAGGGCGACCGCCGGCGCGAGCAGGGCCGCAGAAAGCGCGCCCACCCGTGTCAAGGTGGAGGAAAGCTTGGAAAATGACATGCAAATAACTCCCTGATCGGCCGTGTCTTACAGCGCTTCTGAATCGGTTTCGCCCGTACGGATGCGCACGGCATGGTCAATCGAATAGACAAAGATCTTGCCGTCGCCGATCTGGCCGGTCTTGGCTGCCGACGCGATGGCCTCGACGGCCTTGTCGACAACTTCGGATGCGACTGCGACCTCGATCTTCAGCTTCGGCAGGAAGCTGACGGCATATTCGGTGCCGCGATAGATCTCGGTATGCCCCTTCTGGCGCCCGTAGCCCTTTACTTCGGTCACAGTCAGGCCCTGGATGCCGACAGCCGTGAGGGCCTCACGGACCTCATCGAGCTTGAACGGCTTGATAATGGCCATCACAATTTTCATCTGGTTTCCCATCCTTTGTTAGCCTCGGCACGGAGCCGACTCTCCTTGCCGCCGACGAGTGTTTCTGCAGCGACTGGACATACACATTCAAAGGTCGTGCCAGATTCGTGACACATTTGTAACATGTTGAAATCTAATGGTTTTATTAAAAAGACCCAATAAAGCGGCAGTTTGCGCCGCGAGAGACGCACAAATAAAGTGCAATTTTACAAAATTGCCCGTTATTTAATCATTTGCCTTTTTACGAATCAGCCCTTCCTGGGCCACCGACGCAATCAGGACACCGGATCGCGTAAACAGGCTGCCGCGGGTAAATCCGCGCGCACCCGAAGCACTGGGGCTCTCCTGGCTATAGAGCAGCCAGTCGTCGAGCTTGAACGGGCGGTGGAACCACATGGCGTGATCGAGGCTCGCCACCTGAACCGTCGGGTCCAGAACCGATGTGCCATGCGCATTCAGGGAAACATCGAGCAGCGTCATGTCCGAGAGGTAGGCGAGCACGGCATTCCGATAGAGCCGGTCATCCGGCACAGGTCCCGTGACCCGAACCCAGATATTCTGTCGCTGGCTTGGCTGCGCGCGGGAGAAATAGCTCTCGATCGAGACCGGCCTGATTTCGATTGCCCGTTTGCGCTCCCAGTAGCGGCGCACATTTTCGGGCGCATGGGCGAGGTAGCGCCGCTTGACCTCTTCCTCGTCCATCAGTGCCTCCGGCACCGGGACATCGGGCATGTCGCCCTGATGATCGAAACCGGGCTCGTCGACTTGGAAGGAGGCCGTCAGCGCGAAGATCGCCCTGCCGTGCTGGACCGCGAGCACGCGCCGGGTGTTGAAGCTCGAACCGTCGCGCAGGCGATCCACCTGATAAAGGATCGGCACCGAAGGATCGCCGGGCAGCATGAAATAGGCATGCAGCGAATGCGCGAAGCGATCGCCATCCACAGTCCTCTGCGCCGCCATCAGCGCCTGGCCGATGACCTGTCCGCCGAAGACACGCTGCCAGCCGACCTGCGGACTGTTGCCGCGAAACAGGTTCATTTCGATCGCTTCGAGATCGAGCGTCGCAAGCACGGTGTCGATCGGGGTGAGCGTCTCGGTCTCTCGCGGCATTTTGCTTGAACTCCCATGGTAGGAACCGTCAACAGGATGCTCTATATAGGGCATGACGTGACAGTAAGACACGAGGGAAAGCGCTATGTTGGACATGCTGGTAGTGGGTGGCGGATATGTGGGTCTTGCCGCAGCGGTCGCAGTCAAGCAGGCCG
>JBCNPI010000261.1:0-8823 GCA_039593415.1 Rhizobium sp.
GCCGCTCGAACACCATTTCGAAAGCGATCCAGAACAGCAGCAGCCCGCCGGCGATGCGGAAGGCCCCGATCGAGATGCCGAGCACGCCAAGCACGCTTGCTCCGAACAACGCAAAGGCTGCCAGGATGAAGAAGGCGATCAGCGAGCCACGCAGCGCCACCTGCTTGCGCTCGGCGCGATTCATGCCGGCCGTAAGCCCGATGAAGAGCGGTGCGAGCCCCGGCGGATCGACAGTCACAAGCAGAGTCGTGAAGGCATTGATTAGCGTATCCGCGCTCGCCATATAGTCCCCGAAGCTTGTTTTATCGTTGTTATCGCGCATTGTTATGCGAGGAATGGGCTTTCGCAAAGAGCTGTGCTCCGCTATTGCCGGGTTGCGCCACGGAAATGTTCGATTTCATCGCCTATACAGGCAAAAGTCTGTTCAAAAACATCGGCCCAAATTGGCGCTCACGGGGCCTTTCCGCTATAAATTTCGCAGTGATTCTACAAAGAGATCGTGATCTGTTTTGACTGAGCAAACACCACCCGGCGGCGGGAAGCTCCCGCCAGGCATCGAGCCGATTTCCATCATCGAGGAAATGCAGCGGTCGTATCTCGATTACGCCATGAGCGTGATCGTCAGCCGTGCGCTTCCCGACGTTCGCGATGGTTTGAAGCCCGTTCATCGGCGCATCCTCTATGCGGCGCATCAGAGCGGCTATCACTGGAACCGCAAATATGTGAAGTCGGCCCGCCCCGTCGCCGACGTCATGGGTAGCTACCACCCGCACGGCGACGCCTCGATCTATGACGCCTTGGTCCGCATGGCGCAGGACTGGTCGATGCGCGTGCCGCTCATCGACGGGCAGGGCAATTTCGGCTCGATCGACGGCGATCCGCCGGCGGCGATGCGCTATACGGAATCCCGCCTGACGAAGGTCGCTCACGAACTTCTTGAGGATATCGACAAGGAAACGGTCGATTTCCAGGAAAACTACGACGCGACGACGGAAGAGCCGAAGGTTCTGCCGGCGCGCTTCCCGAACCTGCTGGTCAACGGCTCCGGCGGTATCGCCGTCGGCATGGCGACGAACATTCCGCCGCATAACCTCTCGGAAGTCATTAACGGCTGTATCGCGCTGATCGACAATCCCGCGATCGAGCTGCCCGAAATGATGGAGATCATCCCCGGGCCGGACTTCCCGACGGGTGCGAAGATCCTCGGCCGTGCCGGCATCCGCTCCGCCTATGAGACGGGGCGCGGCTCCGTGATCATGCGTGGTGTCGCGAGGATCGAGCCGATGCGCGGCGATCGCGAGCAGATCATCATCACCGAGGTTCCCTATCAGGTGAACAAAGCGTCGATGATCGAGAAGATGGCCGAACTCGTGCGCGAGAAGCGCATTGAGGGCATCTCGGACCTGCGCGACGAATCCGACCGCCAGGGCTATCGCGTCGTCGTCGAGCTGAAGCGCGATGCCAACGCCGACGTCATCCTGAACCAGCTTTATCGCTATACGCCGCTGCAGACTTCTTTCGGCTGCAACATGGTGGCGCTGAACGGCGGCAAGCCGGAACAGATGAACTTGATGGATATGCTGCGGGCTTTCGTGGCTTTCCGCGAGGAAGTCATCAGCCGCCGCACCAAGTACCTGCTGCGCAAGGCGCGCGATCGTGCCCACGTCTTGGTCGGTCTGGCGATTGCCGTTGCCAATATCGATGAAGTCATTCGCGTCATCCGCCAGGCACCCGATCCGCAATCGGCCCGCGAAGAGCTGATGACTCGCCGCTGGAACGCTGCGGACGTCGAATCGCTTATCCGGCTAATCGATGACCCGCGTCATTGCATCAACGAGGACGGAACCTACAACCTCTCGGAAGAGCAGGCGCGCGCCATTCTCGAATTGCGTCTGGCTCGTCTGACCGCTCTTGGCCGTGATGAAATCGACGAAGAACTCAATCAGATCGGCGTCGAGATCAAGGACTATCTTGATATTCTTTCGTCGCGCGCCCGCATCCAAACCATTGTAAAAGAAGAGCTTGCCGCCGTTCGCGACGAATTCGGAACGCCGCGCCGCACCGAGATCGTTGACGGCGGTCTCGAGATGGACGACGAGGATCTGATCGCCCGCGAAGATATGGTCGTTACCGTGTCGCATCTCGGCTACATCAAGCGCGTGCCGTTGACGACCTATCGTGCGCAGCGCCGCGGCGGCAAGGGCCGCTCCGGAATGACGACCCGTGACGAAGATTTCGTTACCCGGCTATTTGTTCTCAATACGCATACACCGGTCCTGTTCTTCTCGTCGCGCGGCATCGTCTACAAGGAAAAGGTCTGGCGGCTGCCGATCGGCACGCCGACCTCGCGCGGCAAGGCGCTGATCAACATGCTGCCGCTGGAGTCCGGCGAACGCATCACCACGATCATGCCGCTGCCCGAGGACGAAAGCACTTGGGACAATCTCGACGTCATGTTCACAACGACGCGCGGAACCGTGCGCCGCAACAAGCTGTCGGATTTCGTGCAGGTGAACCGCAACGGTAAGATCGCCATGAAGCTCGAGGAGGAGGGCGATGAAATCCTCTCGGTCGAGACTTGTACGGAACGTGACGATGTGCTGATGACGACGGCGCTCGGCCAATGCATCCGTTTCTCGGTCTCGGATGTGCGCGTCTTTGCCGGCCGCAATTCCATCGGCGTTCGCGGTATCACGCTTGCATCAGGCGATCGCATCATTTCGATGACGATCGTCCGCCATGTCGATGCCGAGCCGTGGGAGCGTGCCGCCTACCTCAAGCGTTCGGTCAGCGAGCGTCGCTCCGCGACGGGCGAGGACGAGGAAATCGCGCTGGTCGGCGAAGAGGTCACCGAGGAGGGACAGCTGAGCGACGAGCGCTATGACGAGCTCAAGGCTCTCGAGCAATTCGTTCTGACTGTCTCGGAAAAGGGCTTCGGCAAGCGTTCGTCCTCTTACGATTTCCGTATCTCCGGCCGCGGCGGCAAGGGCATCCGTGCCACCGACACGTCGAAGACGAGCGAGATCGGCGAGCTTGTTGCCGCCTTCCCGGTCGAGGACGGCGATCAGATCATGCTCGTCTCGGATGGCGGTCAGCTGATCCGCGTCCCTGTTGGCGGAATCCGTATCGCCAGCCGCGCCACCAAGGGCGTCACCATCTTCTCCACCGCGAAAGACGAGAAGGTCGTGTCGGTCGAACGCATCAGCGAGCCGGAAAGTGAAGAGGACGACGCCTCGACAACAGAAGCAGAAGGTGATGCTGCTGTTGGCGAGGCAGTAGATTCCGGCGACGAGGGCGGCAGCGAGGAATAAAGTTTGCTGCACCGGCCGGACGCCCATGGCCGACCGGCCGAACCATCTGAAAATCGAACAGTTTCAATCGCATGAGCTCGGCAACAGGCTCATGCGATCGTTTTTTGCGGCTTAGCTCGACCTCCGAATTCGCCGTTGCCTGCCAATCGTTTTATTCCGATTGTCTGTTGCTCTGGGAAAGAGGTGGTAAAACCTCAAGGCTTGCCCGATCCAGCTGCGCGAAAACTTCGTCATAACCGAAGCGGAAATTCCACCGAAGAGAAGAGCCCGCGGATTTCGACGCGTAGACGCGATCGATCCTTTGTGGCAGGGGCCAGTTTCGTTGCGCGAATTTTGTGGCGAGACCCGGGGCACGCAATCGAATGACGGAGGCGGCGTCGACTGCCAGCGCTTCACAATCCTCCGGTTTGAACAGCGTTCCCGCAGAGATGATATGCCGTTGAAAGTGATCGCCGCTATTGGTCAAGGCAGCCGCATGGGCATCGGCGACGTCCCTTATGTCGATGCCGCGATGCAATCGGTAGGCGGCCGTGACATTAGCGGGCTCCGGAAAGCTGCGAGACATGCGCAAAACGCGTAGCTGCAGATGCGGTCCGGCCATGTCCGCCAGCATCCGCTCGGCCTCCAGCTTCGTGCGATGATAGACGCTTTTGGGCTGCGCAACCGTGTCTTCATCGATCCATGTGCAGCGGCCTGGAACGACCGCATGGCCGTAAAGGGCCGTGGTGCTGGTGAATATCAGCCTGTCCACGCCGGCAGCCAGAGCCGCTTCGGCCAATAGGCGCGTTCCCTCGACATTGACACGGCGAAATTCAGCGTCGGAAACCGTTCCGACCTGAGGGGCATGAAGGGCGGCACAATGGATGATCGCATCGGCGCCCTTGAGCGCTTTGCGCAGCAGCGCCCCGTCGGTGAAATCTCCGACAAGATGTGTTGTCGAAAATGGGGAGCGATCGATTCCGACAACCGAATGATGCACCGCCAATGCATTGAAGATCGCGCGGCCCAGCCGCCCCGAACTGCCCGTCAAAACAATGCGCATTATCGATCCCCAAACGAAGCTGGACAGCAGCATAGCGATGGCTGCCTTCAATATCGTGAAATCTGGCGACACGATAATTGCTTGATATTGCTTCATTAAAAAACCGGACGCTGTCGGGAAGCGTCCGGTTCGGGTCATCCGAGCATATGGCGGGGAGAGATGCTCGGTCTGCGGGAGTCAGAGCGCCTTGTGACGCTTATGCAGTCTCTTGCTCTCTTCGCTTTCGCGATGGAGCGCCGAAATGGTGGATGCGACTGACACGACAAACATGATGCTGATAAAAAGCGTAAGCAGCGTCAAAATTGTGAACATGATCGCTCCCTCCTTTGGTGGGACTAGCGTTCAGATCCCTTAGTACTGGCCTGAGGCAACGAAGGGACGAGCCGAAGCAAAGGGACCGTAGATCTTCGACTGGTCGGGTTTCTGATCGTAAAGTGCAACGGTTGCTGCGAGCATTCCCGAAATCATGGCCATCCAAACAACGTTAATAAGGGTGATCTTGTGGGACATGCTCATTTTCCTTCTTGCCGCAATATGCAGTCTGAGTTTCGAGGCTTAAACGCGGCGGTTTGCAAATGGTTCCGCCGATGTTGAGAGGTATCTAGCAATGCATGCCTGAAGCGACTTTGAATGCCTTGTTCATCTGGCGTTCAGATTCGCGATGCGTTTTGCGCATGGCAGTGGCGATTTCTTGAGCAAAGTCGATGTCATTGTCGTTTTTCGAGGCAGAATCCCATTCGATTTCATAGTTGTCGACGAAAAGATGAACGAGGTATTCGACCAAGAATGAACCGATGACGGCGCCTGCGATAATGAAGACGAGCATGGCATGATTTCCCTGAAGCGGAGACAGGCGGGCTATTGAACCGGGCCTGTTTCGATGTTGACACCAGTAAATCATTGTCGAGCTGAAACGGGCTTGAACGCAGCATTCATCCGCCGTTCAGCGGCGGCCCTTGGGTTGCAAATGACTTGCGGTGCGGCGTCATCCATGACAAAAGGCGTCGAAACAACGAGCCGGCTTGGTATGACGACAGCCTTTTATCCCGGATCTTTCGATCCGATGACCAACGGACATTTGGATGTCCTCGTGCAGGCGTTGAATGTCGCCTCGAAGGTGATCGTCGCGATTGGCATTCATCCCGGCAAGAAGCCGCTTTTCTCATTCGAGGAGCGGGCGGAGCTGATCCGCCGATCGCTCGGCGAAGCCCTGCCGCAGAAGGTGGGCGATATTTCCGTCGTCGCCTTTGACAATCTGGTCGTCGATGCCGCCCGCACCCATGGCGCGACCTTGCTCGTGCGTGGCCTGCGCGATGGCACCGATCTCGATTACGAAATGCAGATGGCCGGCATGAACAGGCAGATGGCGCCGGATATTCAGACGCTGTTTCTGCCGGCCGGTACGGCCTCGCGGCCCATAACCGCCACATTGGTGCGGCAGATCGCATCCATGGGCGGCGATGTCAGCGCCTTCGTGCCGTCAGCGGTTCTGGAAGCGCTTACCGGCAAACTCAAAAATATGGCCAACGGCGACAGCTGAGCCGAAATCCAATCCCGAACGGAGCATCCATGAAACTCTTTCATATTGCATTGGCAGGATTCCTGAGCCTTGCCGCCTTCGCAGGCAGCGCGTTCTCGGCCGCAGCCACAGATCTTCTGACCATCCAGCTCAAGGACGGACCGGTGGTCATCCAGTTGATGCCTGAGGTCGCTCCGAAGCATGTCGCCCAGATTGAGGCGCTGGCGAAGAAGGGCGCATACGACAACGTCGTCTTCCATCGGGTCATCGATGGCTTCATGGCCCAGACGGGCGATGTCCAGTACGGCAACGCGGCCAAGGGTTACGATCCGAAGAAGGCCGGCACCGGCGGTTCCGATCTGCCGAACATTCCGGCCGAATTCTCCAAGGTTCCGTTCCAGCGTGGTACTGTCGGCATGGCGCGTGCCCAGGACCCGAACTCCGCCAATTCGCAGTTCTTCATCATGTTCGCCAACGGCGATTTCCTGAACGGCCAGTATACGGTGGTCGGCAAGGTCGTCTCGGGAATGGAATTCGTCGACAAGATCAAGCGCGGCGAGGGCCAGAACGGCGAAGTGAGCAACCCTGACAAGATGATCAAGGTCACCGTCGCCAAGAAGTGATTTCACGAGCATGATCCCGAACGGCGTCGGCCGTCCAGGATCATGCGTAACCAAACAGAGAGAAGAAGGAAACGAACATGGCTGAGATCAAGGACCCGGAAAACACCCTCATCCTGGAAACCACCAAGGGCCAGATTGTCATTCAGCTTCTGCCGCAGATCGCTCCCGAACATGTCGCCCGCATCAAGGAGCTGGCGCGCGAGAAGGCCTATGACGGCGTCGTCTTCCATCGCGTCATCGACGGCTTCATGGCCCAGACCGGCGACGTGCAGTTCGGCAAGCAGGGCAGCGAAACCTTCAATCCAGGCCGTGCCGGCATGGGCGGCTCCTCCAAGCCGGACCTGAAGGCCGAGTTCTCCGCCACTTCGCATATCCGCGGCACCTGCTCGATGGCCCGTTCGCAGAATCCGAACTCGGCCAACTCGCAGTTCTTCATCTGCTTCGCCGACGCTCCGTGGCTGAACAAGCAGTACTCTGTCTGGGGCCAGGTTATATCCGGCATGGAATTCGTCGA
Organism: Rhizobium sp.; assembly: GCA_039593415.1. Classification (GTDB taxonomy): domain Bacteria; phylum Pseudomonadota; class Alphaproteobacteria; order Rhizobiales; family Rhizobiaceae; genus Rhizobium. Next base: position 7,010 of record JBCNPI010000261.1, read on the forward strand.
CCAGATCAAGCGCGGCGAGCCGGTTAAGGACCCGGATTCGATCGTATCTGCGCGGGTTGCCGCCGACGTCTGATCGTGATTATTCCTGAAACCCGCCTCTTGCGCCTTTGGCGTGAGGGGCGGGTTTCGCTTTGCCTGGATGAACCGCCTGGATCAATTGAATGCGTGTTGACCTTTTCGACTTCGATCTGCCGGACGAGCGTATCGCGCTCAGGCCCGCCGAGCCGCGCGACAGCGCGCGCCTGCTCGTCGTCGATCCCAACAACGGCCTGCGCACGCTGAGCGACCATCAGGTGCGGGATCTTCCATCCTTCCTGCGCCCCGGCGACGCCATGGTCTTCAACGATACCAAGGTGATACCGGCGCAGCTCGAAGGCATTCGCCATCGCGAAGGGGCGCCCGGCCAGCAGGTCTCGGCGACCTTGCACATGCGTACCGCGCCCGATTGCTGGAAGGCCTTCGCCAAGCCGGGAAAACGCATCAAGATCGGCGATCGCATCCAGTTCGGTCATGGCGAGAATGTCTGCGCGCTCGGTTCGCTCGATGCAACGGTCGAGGAAAAGGGTGAGGGCGGTGAGATCACCTTGCGGTTCGATCTCTCAGGTCCTGCCTTGGACGAGGCGATCGCCGGGGTAGGGCATATTCCGCTGCCACCCTACATCGCGGCGAAGCGCCCCGACGACGAACGCGATCGCGCCGATTATCAGACGATCTATGCCCGCGAAGAGGGCGCCGTTGCCGCTCCGACCGCCGGCCTGCATTTTACGCCGTCGCTGTTTGCTGCACTCGATGCCATGGACATCGAGCGGCATTTCGTGACGCTGCATGTCGGCGCCGGCACTTTTCTGCCCGTCAAGGCCGATGATACCGACGATCACAAGATGCATTTCGAGATTGGATATGTCGATGCCGAAACCGCTGCCAGGCTCAATGCCGTGAAGGCGAGGGGCGGGCGCATCGTCTGCGTCGGCACAACCTCGCTGAGACTGATCGAGAGTGCCGCCGCAGACAATGGCACGATCCAGCCCTGGCAGGGTGCCACGGGGATTTTCATTACGCCCGGCTATCGCTTCAAGGCCGTCGATATGCTCATGACCAATTTTCACCTGCCGCGCTCGACCCTATTCATGCTCGTTTCGGCCTTTGCTGGCCTCGATACGATGCGCGCAGCCTATACCCATGCTATCGAGACGGGCTATCGCTTCTATTCCTATGGCGATGGCAGTCTGCTCTACCGGAAAGACTAGGACGATATGAGCGAGAGCTTTCAGTTTCAATTGAAGAAAACCGACGGCGGCGCGCGCCTCGGCGAAGTCTCCATGCCGCGCGGCACGATCCGCACGCCGGCCTTCATGCCGGTCGGCACGGTCGGAACCGTCAAGGCCATGTATCTCGACCAGGTGCGCGAGACCGGCGCCGATATCATTCTCGGTAATACCTATCACTTGATGCTGCGGCCGACAGCCGAGCGCGTCGCCCGCCTTGGCGGTTTGCATCAGCTGATCCGCTGGCCGCATCCGATCCTGACCGATTCCGGCGGCTTCCAGGTGATGTCGCTGTCCGGTCTGCGCAAGCTGGACGAGCAGGGCGTCACCTTCAAATCGCATGTCGACGGCAGCCTGCATCACATGTCGCCGGAACGCTCGATCGAAATCCAGGGTCTACTCGATTCCGATATCCAGATGCAGCTCGATGAATGCGTTGCTCTTCCGGCAACGCCGAAGGATATCGAGCGCGCCATGGAAATGTCGCTGCGCTGGGCGGAACGCTGCAAGGTGGCCTTTGGCAACCAGCCCGGCAAGGCGATGTTCGGC
>JBCNPI010000262.1:0-8692 GCA_039593415.1 Rhizobium sp.
TCGGCCTGAAACGCGGTCTCGGACAGAATGCCGTCATTGCGCCCTATGCCTCTCTGCTGGCCAGCCAGTACAATCCGGTCGCAGCCCTTGAAAACCTCAATCGGTTGCGGGCCGTCGGCGCGCTTGGCATGTATGGCTTCCATGATGCCGTCGACTTCACGGCAAGCCGCGTGCCCGAAGGCAAGCAATGCGCAGTGGTCTACAACTACTATGCGCATCATCACGGCATGTCGATTGCCGCTGTTGCCAACGTTGCCTTTGACGGCCTGCTGCGCGAGCTGTTCCACGCCGATCCCGTGATCGAGGCAGCCGAGTTGCTGCTGCAGGAAAAGGCGCCGCGCGATATCCCCGTCATGGCCTCGAAACACGAAACCGACGCGCCCGCCACCATCCAGGGTGACCTGATGCGTCCGGAAGTGCGTCGCCTGGAAGACCCGGCATCGCGCGAGCGCGAGTTGCTGCTGTTGTCTAACGGTCGCTACTCTACCATGTTGACGGCGACCGGCTCCGGCTACAGCCGCTGGAAGAACCTTTCCGTCAACCGCTGGCGTGCCGACCCGACCGAGGATCGCTGGGGCTCGTTCATCTTCATGCGCGACACCGCATCGAACGAGTGGTGGTCTGCAACCGCAGAGCCGCGCTCGATCGCCAACGAGCATGTTCGCGTGAGCTTCAGCGACGACAAGGCGGAGTTCATAAAGACCGTCGGCGAACTGACGAGCGAAATGGAAGTCTTCGTCGCAAGCAATTACGACGCGGAAGGCCGCCGCCTGACGATCAGCAATACCGGCACGGAAGACCGGGTGATCGAAGTGACCTCCTATATGGAGCCTGTCGCCACACTCGATGGCGTCGATATGGGTCACCCCGTCTTCGCCCGCATGTTCCTGAAAACCGAAATCGCCGCGAAAGGCGACGCGATCTTCGTCGAGCGCCAGAAGCGCGGCGTGACGGATCCGGAGGTCGCCATTGCCCATCTCGTCGTCGATACGTCGGGCGAGAGCCTGACGACACACTATGAAACAGATCGCATGCGCTTCCTCGGGCGAGGGCGCACGCTGACGGAAGCTGCCGCCTTCGACGCCGGCGCGGAACTTTCCAATAGCAGCGGCTTCACGATGGATACCTGTCTCTCGCTGCGCCGCACGCTTCGCGTGCCGGCCGGAGAAAAGGTCAGCGTAACCTTCTGGACCATTGCTGCTGCCGAACGCTCCGAACTAGAAGCAGCCGTCGAGCATTATCGCCAGCCGGAGAGCTTTGCTCAAGGGCTCGTTCAGGCATGGACCAGAACGCAGAGCCAGTTGCGCCAGATCGGCGTCAATTCGAAGGAGGCTGCCGCCTATCAGCGCTTTGCGCGCTACATCATCTACCCTGACATGGCTCTGCGCGCCGACAATAAGGCGGTCCGCGAAGGCCTGAAGTCGCAGTCCGTTCTCTGGGGGGCGACCCTGTCCGGCGACGCACCGCTGATGACATTGCGCATCACCGACGAGCTCGGCACGGACCTCGTCAAGGAACTACTGCGCGCGCAGGGGCTCCTGCAATCGCGCGGCGTCGAGGTCGATCTCGTCATCCTCAATGAACGAGCCGGCGAGGCGGCCGCCGAAATGCAGCGCACCATCGACCAACTCTGTGACGCGGCGCGTCACGCCAGCGAGATCGCCGGTATCCAGCGCAACATCTATGTCCTGCGCAAGGATCTGACGGACGCCGAAGCCTATGACGCCATCATCGCCGCTTCGCGCGTCGTGCTGCGCGGCCGCGACGGCAGCCTCGTCGACCAGCTGCAGAAGGCCCGTTCCGTTTCCGGCTCGCCCGCACTGCTTGGTCAATGGGGCGATTCCACCCTCGTGCCTCGCATGGTCCGCAGCACCGCCGGGGTCGCGCCGGTTGATGGAAGTGATCTTGCCTTCTGGAATGGCTATGGCGGTTTTGCGGCCGACGGCAGCGAATATGTCGTGCGCCTTTCCGGCGGTGAACAGACGCCGCATCCGTGGGTCAACGTCATGGCCAACGAGAGTTTCGGCTTCCACGTCTCGGCTGAAGGCGCCGCCTTCACCTGGAGCCAGAACTCCCGCGACCATCAGCTGACGCCCTGGACCAACGACATGGTGACCAACCGCCCAGGCGAGGCCTTCTACCTGAAAGATCTCGATCGCGGCTCCGTCATCGTGCCCTACGCGTCTCTGGCACAGCGTGCAGACACGCGCTTCGAAGCCCGCCACGGTCTCGGCTACTCGGTCTTCTCGACGGTTCAAGACGAGATTTCTCTGGAGGTCACTCAGACCCTCCACATGGAAAAGCCGGTCAAGCTGACCAAGTTGCGCATCCGCAACGATGCGGGCGAAGCACGCAAGCTGCGTCTTTATGGCTATGCCGAATGGATTCTCGGCAACAACCCGACGAAGAGCAAACCCTTTATCCTATCGAGCTTCGACAGTGAAAGTGGAGCGGTCTTTGCGAAGAATCCGTTCAGCGTCAGTTTCGGGACGCGGGTTGCGGCATTCGCGGCAAGCGAAGCGCCATCGAGCGTCTCCACCAGCCGCCGCGAATTCATCGGCCGGCACGGAACGATCCAGCAACCGCGCACGGTTTCAGCCGGCTCGCGGCTTTCCAATGCCGTCGATCTGGATGGCGATCCGGCAGCCGCCATGGCATTCGACCTGACGATCGAGCCGGGCGAAGTGCGCGATATCTGCTTCTATATGGGTGACGCCGCTTCGCAGGAAGAAGCGGCCGCGCTGATCGCCGACGTCCGCTCCATCGGTTTTGCGGAGGTTCTTGAGAAGACGCGTGGGTTCTGGAAGGACTTCACCGGCAAGACGCGTGTTTCGACGCCAGACCAGCGGCTCGACTTCATGGTCAACAATTGGCTGCCCTATCAGACCTATAGCTGCCGTATCATGGCCCGCACCGCCTTCTACCAGTCGAGCGGCGCGTGGAACCTGCGCGACCAGCTGCAGGATTCGCTGGCCTTCCTGCTGCATTCGCCCGAAATCGCACGCAAGCAGATCCTCAATACCGGCCGGCGCCAGTTCCCCGAAGGCGATTTCCAGCACTGGTGGCTGGCAGATAGCGGCGCCGGCGTTCGCACGAACATCTCCGACGATCCGGTCTGGCTCGCCTATGCCGTCGACCAATATTGCACGGTGACCGGCGACAGCGCGATCATGGACGAGATGCTGCCTTTCGTCGAAGGCGCGCAGCTCAGTCCCGGCCAGTACGACGCCTTCTTGCAGCCGCGTGTTTCCGACGAAACCGCATCGCTCTACGAACATGCCGCCCTCGGCCTCGATCTGGCGATCAAGCGCACGGGCGTCAACGGCCTGCCGCTGATGATGAGCGGCGACTGGTGCGACAAGATGGATCGTGTCGGCATTGCCGGCCGTGGTGAGAGCGTGTGGCTTGCCTGGTTCCTTGCGGGTGCCTTGCGCCGCTTCATCGCCTACGCCGAAAAGCGCGGCGACAACCAACGGGTGAGCCGCTGGTCGGATCATCTGGCAAAGCTCAAGAGCGCAATCGAAACGGCCGGCTGGGACGGCGAATACTATCGCCGTGGCTACTACGACAATGGCGCGCCGCTTGGCTCCAGCCAGTCGGCGGAAGACAAGATCGACTCGATTGCGCAGTCCTGGAGTGTGCTCTCGGGCGAGGGTGATGCCGAGCGCGGCAACATGGCGATGAACGCGGTGCTCGACAAGCTGTTTGATGACGAGGGCAAGCTCATACGCCTGCTGACGCCGCCCTTCGTCAAGCCGATCAACGATCCGGGCGTCATCAGGGCCTACCCGCCGGGCGTGCGCGAAAACGGTGGCCAGTATACGCACGCCGCCATGTGGACGGCCCTTGCGCTTGCCCGGATGGGCCGAGGCGAAGACGCTTGGCGCGCTGTTGAAATGCTCAATCCGATCAACCACGCCCTCGATAAATCCTCTGCGGAGACCTATCGCGTCGAGCCTTATGTGATCGCCGGCGACGTCTATGGCGAAGGAGACCTTAGGGGCCGGGGTGGCTGGAGCTGGTATACCGGCTCGGCCGGTTGGTTCTACCGCACGGCGCTCGAAGGCATCCTCGGCATACGGACCGAGAACGGACGGCTGCACGTCCAGCCTGTCTTGCCGGCAAGCTGGAAGGGCTATTCGGCGACCCTGGAACTTCCAGGCGGCAGGTACGAGGTCTCGGTGTCCAAAGCGGATACGGCCAGAGGATATTCGATCGCGATCAATGGGACTGTGATCGATGACCTCCAGCAGGGATATTCGCTCACGTCCTCGTGAGCGAAGTGCCTGCGTAGTTCGAAGTCCGCAAAGTGGTTAGCGGTCGTCTGGGTTGCTTGGCATTTCGCGGCGGCGGGGCGCCAGCCTCACGCCGCCGGTAGTACGCTGATCGGGATGTCGTCGTCCTCGTCGCCGCGCTCTAAGGCCATTTGGTCGGCGAGCTTGCGAAGCTGGTTGAAATCGGCCGGGCCGTCGAAGGAGATGCCGCCGAGGCGGATGGCGACGGAAAGCGGAGCGTTGTCGGCGCTGAAGGTGGCCTTGGAAACGCCCGCGCGGATGCGGTTGCCGATGTCGAGGGCGTTCTCGATCGTGGCGCCGGGCAGGAAAATGCCGAGTTCGTTGGTCGCAAGCCGCGCCACGAGATCGTCGTGACGGACCGAGGACTGGACGATCGAGGCAAGCGATCGCATCACGGTGTCGGCCCATTGCGGCCCGTAGCGGAGGCTTATATCGTCAAGCGTATCGACGATGACGGCAAGCACGATGCCGCCAGCCTCAGTGCCGCTAGGCTTGCGCCGCTCGCTAAAGTGCTCGACGGCCGCGGCGAATGCGGTGCCGTTCAGCGTGTTCGTGACGCTGTCGTGGCGCGCCGCGTGGGTGACGTTTTCTTGCATCTCGCGGACGACGCCTTTGTTGAGCTGCAAGACAAAAAGCAGCGGAAAGGCCACAAATGCGGAAACAAGTGCTGCACCGACAAATCCGACCAAAAAGGGTCGATCCGGCAACAATAAGTTTAATATAAGTAAAATACCAAGGGAAGCTGCGATGGCGCACAGCGCACCAAACGTGGCCCTCTGCAGGGCTTTGAAAATGGTGGCGGAGGGGTGTCGCTTAGGTAGAATCATATCGGACTTAGATCCGTTGTTTATGCATGATAGCTAAACATGGGCTTGAAAAAAAGGGACTTAAGAAAATCTGTAAAATTTGTTGCCTTGCGCCGTTGCTCTCACGAAATCGTTGTCCTCCAGCGAGTATCGGGAACTGTGGTTCGCGCCTGAACGAGAAATTGATCGTTTTCCTGCATATCTTCTTCCAGTGCCGCAGGAAGATTAAACGTCGTTTCCTGGCGTAGGGTCGGTTTGACGGTTTCCGTCACAAAACATCTGCACCGGCACGCTCAATTCTGCTCGTTTCTATCAGGGCCTGCCAAAATCTCCGTCGACGTGGGATTTTTAAGAATCCGGCAAGGGTAGGGAAGGGTTGTTGTTTAGATTCTAAGTGCTTGGCGATGCGGTCCCCCGGCTATGCCCTGCGCCTCAGATTGCCTTACTATATAAGGCTCGAAGGTGACCGCTCCCCATGATCAAGGGTTAGTTTCGACCATTCGATGTCTTGGCCAGCATCTCGCTCAGCGTTGCCGCAGACAGCATGGCCTCGGCCAGAAGCTTCTTGAGCTTCTGGTTTTCTTCCTCCAATGCTCTCATTCTTTTGGTATCGACACCGGCATTTCCGGACTGCAGGGATTGCCATCGATAGAAGGTCGGTTCGCTGATGCCGTGCTTGTGGCAAACATCCGCCACCGTCACCCCTGCCTGGTGCTCCTTCAGAATGCCGGCAATCTGGTCGTCGTCGAATTTTCTCTTGCCCATCACCGCTTCAGTCCTCACGAAATGCTCTGTTGAAGCTGTCGAGGAGTGGTCTGAGGGCATAGAACGCCACACTGCTTTTGCCCGTTTCGATCAGTGCCTGCGCGGGCATGCCCGCGATCAGCTCGACATCGCTCATTTTCGCCAATCGCGCGTCCGTCACACGGATCGTCGCGGCAAAGTAGGGCTGCCCGCTCTGCGCATCGGTGAGGCGGTCCGCCGATACATATTCGACCTGGCCTTTCAGCAATGGAACGCGCCGCTGATTGTATGGGAGCAGGTGAATCTGCGCCTCAAGCCCGGCATGGACGAGATTGATGTCTTCCGGTCTGACATGAGCGGATACGATGAGGCGATCACTGCGCGGCACAAGATCGACAAGCGGTTCGCCCGCGCCGATCACGCCGCCGGCCGTGTGGATGCGCAGGTTCATGATCGTTCCATCTTCGGGCGCGCGGATATCCGTCCTTGAAAGCTGGTCATCGATCGCCCACAAGCGCTCGCGCAATTGCATGATCTGACTTTCCGTGTCGCGCATGCCTTGCGCGACTTCGCTCAGCCGGTCGCTCTCAAGCTTTGCAAGATCGGCCTGCGCCTCACTGATCACCTGGTAGGCGCGGGAAATCTGTGCCTCCACCTGACCCAGCTGGCCGGCAAGGTCTGCTTTTTCCCGCAGAAGGTTGAGAACAGTATTCTTTCGTTCCAATCCCTTGGCGTTGAGAGCCGTAACCTGATCCAGTTCCTGCTGCGAGATTGCCGCCCTATCGGTCAGTGCTGCCTTCTGCGCGCCAAGCCCGACGATTTCCTGCCGAACCTGTGCGATTTTCTCATTGGTGATGCCAGCTTCCGCCTGCATGACCTCGCGGCGCGCTTCAAAGATTCTCCGTTGTCCGGTTATAATCGCGCCGACCGAAAGATCTTTGTCCATTGCTGCCCTGATATCCTGCGGAAAGACGATATGGTCGGTGCCCATTTGCTCGGCAAGCAGGCGAGCGCGGCTTGCTTCGGCGTCCCAAAGCTGTCCTTGGATACTGTCGCGCTCCGAGCGGGACTTCGTGTCGTCGAGTTCTATCAAGACTTGGCCGGCCGTAACCGCGTCGCCGTTCTTGACGAGTATGCGTCGCACGATTCCGCCTTCCAGGTGCTGAATGGTCTTACGGCTGGACTCCGGTTCGATGACACCCGATGCAACCGCTGCGCTTTTCAGCGGCGCCAGGACCGACCAGATTCCCACTCCGACTATGAAGACTCCGATTAACAGGTTTCCTGTCCAGATAACGCCTCTAAGCTCTGATATCGGCGAAGGGGGGGCAGGTCCGCGCCGTTTTGGCTCGATCACCGGCGCGTAGGATGCCAGTTGCTTGGGTGTCGCAATCGATCGCTCCGCGAACCGCTGCCTGGCTCTTGATGAACTCGAAAATCGTGCCAGCGTTGCGTCCAGTCGAACAAGGGTCATGGCGTTCCTCCCTACGTTCCTGTTCGAGATGGTGGTTGAAGAAAGGTTTCGTAAATGCGCTCACTGTCGCCAAAAGCGGCTACCGTCCCGTTGCGCATAATGGCAATCTTGTTGGTAACCGGCAGGATACCCATGCGATGCGTTATGATGACGACGGTCATGCCCCTTGACTTCATGCGCTCGATCGCCTTGTAAAGCATGCGTTCGCCGTCATAATCCAGGCTCGAATTCGGATCGTCGAGAACGATGAGGGACGGATTTCCATAGGCGGCCCGTGCCAGTCCCAGCTGTTGGCGCTGAGCGCGAAGGAGCAGGCTTCCACCGTCGCCGATATCGGTCTCGTAGCCCTTTGGCAGCCGCATGATCGCCTCGTGCAATCCAACCAGCTTCGCAGCATCGATCGCCTTGGCTGGATCTGCTCCATCCAGCCGGCCGATCACATCCTTGATTGCTCCGCCGAAGAGCTCGATGTCCTGCGGCAGGTATCCGACGTGGTGGGTCCCCGCGCAAAGACGCAGGGCCGAAATATCAACCCCGCCAAGAAGAGCGCACCCGCTTGTTGCTTGCACAACGCCAGCGATGACGCGACCTAGCGTCGATTTCCCCGATCCCGACGGGCCGATGAGGGCGACGCAATCGCCAGGCGCCAGGCGCAATGTAATGCCCGTCAGTATCTGCCTGTTGGCCAATGGCGGAATATAGCAGACGTTATCGAGAACGAGGCCATTGGGCTCCGGTTGCGGTATCGTTCGGGCATCGCGTTCCGATGCAACGGCGATCAGCATCCGGTTCAGGCGATTGAAGGCATTGCGCGCAAAGGTCAGGGAGCGCCAGGCACCTATCGCACCCTCGATCGGCGCAAGCCCGCGCCCGAGTAGCAGGCTCGCAACGAAGATGATGCCGGGGTTGCTATTGCTCGTAAGCACCAGCCATGTGGCACATCCCATCATCAGGATCTGCGCGAGCGTCCGGATCGATTTGGAGAAACCAAGAATGATCTCCGTTCGATGCATCGCAATGTCTTGCGCCCCTCTTGCCATTTCTGCATCGCGATAGACCAGCAACGCTGCACCATATTGCATGCCCATTGCGCGGATCACCTCGATGTTTTTGAGGACGCTCGCAAATCGCATGTAGCTCCTCGAAAGGGCAAGATTGGCGTGGGCGAGCGGCTCTTGCGTCGCCAATTCCGTGAGGAACGCAAACAGCAGAAGCGCCAGTGCGCTCAGAAGACCGATTGCCCCAAGCAGGGGATGAACAAGAAAGAGCAGGAGCAGGAATACTGGCGCCCAGGGTACGTCAAAAAACAGGGAACTTGCCGGTGAATCCAGGAATTGGCGTAAGGTGGCCAGGTCCCTGTAGCACTCCGTGGC
>JBCNPI010000263.1:0-8688 GCA_039593415.1 Rhizobium sp.
TCTGCGTCAAAGAAGAGATCGGCGTCATCACCTATTTCAGCCTGGCGGCAGGCTTCCTGACCGGCAAATACCGCACCAAGGCCGATACCGAGGGACGGGCGCGCGAGAACCGGGTTGCCGCCTATCTCGATGACAAGGGCCTGCGCATTCTTGCGGCCCTCGACAAGGTGGCCGCCGAAACCGGCGCCAGGCCTGCGGAGATCGCGCTTGCCTGGCTCTTACGCAAGCGCGGCGTTACCGCTCCGATCGCCAGCGCGACTAGCCTCAGCCAGCTCGACGCGCTAATCAATTCAGCAAAGCTTTCGCTTTCCGATGACGCCATGCGCCTGCTCGACACCGCCGGCGAATAAGAGAGACTATCTAATGACCGTGACGATCCGAGACGCCAGACCCGACGATGAAGCGCGCTGGCGCGCGCTGTGGAACGGCTATCTGGCCTTCTATGGTGTCACGATCGCGCCTGATATTACCGATGCGACCTGGCGCCGGGTCTTCGATCCGGCGTCGGCGATCTTCATGCGCGTCGCCGAGATCGACGGCGAGGTGAAGGGCTTTACCCTAAGCCTCACGCACGAGGGCACCTGGGTGCGAGCGCCCGACTGCTATCTGGAAGACCTGTTCGTCGATGAGAGCGCCAGAGGCCAGGGCGTCGGCCGGGCGCTTCTGGACGATCTCGTGGCGCTCTGCAAGAAAAACGGCTGGGCACGTCTTTACTGGCATACGGAAGAAGGCAACGCGAAGGCTCGCAAGCTCTACGACACCTATGTGAAGAGCGACGGGCATATTCGCTACCGCATCAATTTCTGAGCTTCGGAAAACCCTCATAGTGGGCGGAATGATCGCCCTCCCAGTTGACCATGCCCGGCTTCGTCAGCATGCCGCGCGGGCTGACAAAGCTCTGAATGGCCCGCTTGGGCCGCTCATGCCACTGGATGTTGAAGGCCCACAACTTCGGGAAGAAGCAGAGCGATGCATAGGGCAGATGGTCGTGTATCCACCAGGCGAGCTTCTGCCAGTCGCCTTCGTGGCTATGGTGATCGATGAGCCAGGGCACGACGATGCAGACGGCCGCGCCCATGCAGCCGTCGAGATCGCGCATGTCCCAGATGTGGTGCGCAGCGGTGTGTGGATTGGTCGAGCAGTTCAGCCCGTTTCTGTTGCCGAAGGCGTTTACCTCGGGCGAGCGATAGCCGGAGCGGATATGTAGCCGGCCAAAGGTCGCTTCCAGCGGCTCCAGCAATTCCTCGCAGAGCCTGCGCCCCGTCTCGATCGCCAGATCCGGGTCCTCGGGAATATTGGGAATGCGATAGAAATCCGATATTTCCGAATGCAGGAAATCGCGAAAGAAGAAGTTCTTCGACAGCCTGACGCGGCCGAGCTCCTCAAGCCCCTTCATCGACCCCGGTTTTCTCATCACGGCAATCCTCTTCTGAAACTATCCGATCAGTCGAGACGAGTTATGGCATCGTCGCCACCCGATTTCTGTCAGCAGTCGCTTCGTTCTTTTGTTTTGCGCGATTCCGGACGGAAAACCGCTGCGCACTTTTCCTGAAATCGCTTTAAGGCCCGGTGTATTTGAAGAAATCGATAAAGGCTCTAAGCGCCGGGCGCATCTGGCGGCGGCTTGGATAATAGAGGCAAAAGCCCGGATAGGGCGGACACCAGTCCTCAAGCACGCGGACGAGTTTGCCTTCGGCCAATTCCTGCTGCACGCGGATGTCGAAGAGATAGGCAAGCCCGGCGCCATTGAGCGCGGCGAGAACGCCGAGTCGATCCTCGATGACGATCAGGGGACCATCGACGGCTACGACCAGCTCGCGTCCATCCTTCTCGAACTCCCAGCGATAGATCGAGCCATCGGTGAACCGCCGCTTGATGCAGCGGTGATGGACGAGATCGCGCGGATGCTGAGGCTTCGGATGTTTCTCGAAATAAGCAGGGGAGCCCGCAATCACTGTACGGATGTCAGGCGAGACCCTTACCGCGATCATGTCACCTTCGATGCTTTCCGCCAGCCGGATGCCGGCATCGTAGCCCTCCTTGACGATGTTGCTGAAACCGTCCTCGTTGGCTATCTCCAGCGTAATGTCGGGGTAGGTGTTGAGAAAATCGCCAAGCCGAGGCGCCATGAGAAGATCGGAAGCGAAGCGGGGGGCGGTGATGCGCAGCGTCCCCGCCGGGCGGCCGCGAGTGGCAAGCGTGTCCTCCAGCGCGATATCGATTTCCTCGAGGGCCGGCGCCAGCCTTTGAAGCAAGGCTTGGCCCTCCTCCGTCGGCAGTACGCTGCGCGTGGTGCGGGCGAGCAGCCGCACGCCGAGGCTTTCTTCAAGATTGGAAATGGCGTGGCTGACCGCGGATGGCGCAATCGACAGTTCCTTGCCGGCGGCACGGAAGCTTCGATGGGCGGCGACGGCCGCAAATACCGCGAGTTGGGAGAGCTGTGTTCGGTTCATTGATCTAAATTATAGAACAGCCTGTAAGGATTTGCATGGATTTTCATTCATTATCCAGAATCCTACCTTGAGCTCGCAGACAGCGGACATAAGCCCTGTCGCTCCCATATGTCTCAGAGGAACACACCATGAAAACCCGCAGGCTTGGTAAGGATCTCACCGTTTCCGCCGTCGGACTCGGCTGCATGGGCATGAGCTTCGCCTATGGCCCGACGGACGACGACGAATCCGTCAAGGCGCTTCATCACGCAGTCGATCTCGGCATTACCTTTTTCGACACAGCCGAAACCTATGGCCCTTTCACCAATGAAGAATTGCTTGGCCGCGCGCTGAAGCCGGTTCGCGACCGCGTGGTCATCGCCACCAAATTCGGCTTCAAGCTCGATCACACGAAATCGGGCCTCGCCGCCATGATCGGCGTCGACAGCCGGCCCGAGCACGTCAGGGAAGTCGCCGAAGCCTCACTGAAGCGGCTCGGCACCGATGTCATCGACCTTTTCTATCAGCATCGCGTCGATCCGAGCGTGCCGATCGAAGACACGGTCGGCGCCATGGCCGAGCTGGTGCGGGAGGGCAAGGTACGAACGCTCGGCCTTTCCGAAGCAAGCTCTGCAACCATCCGCCGCGCCCATGCCGTACATCCGATCGCCGCCGTGCAGAGCGAATATTCGCTTTGGAGCCGCGATCCGGAAGAAGATGTGCTTGCCACCTGCCGCGAACTTGGCATCGGCTTCGTTCCCTACAGCCCGCTCGGCCGCGGCTTCCTGACCGGCGCGATCCAGAAGACGGACGATCTCGCCGACGACGATTTCCGCCGTTCGCTGCCGCGCTTCCAGAGCGAGAATTTCGATGCCAACGCGGCCCTGGTTGCAAGGCTTCAGGCATTAGCCGAAGAAAAGCGCGTGACGGCGGCACAACTGGCGCTCGCATGGGTGCTGCATCAGGGCGACGAGATCGTACCGATCCCCGGCGCTCGCAAGCTACACCATCTCGAGCAGAACGCGGCGGCTGCCGATATCGCCCTTTCGGCACAAGAGGTGAAGGAACTCGGCGATATCATCAAGCCCGAAAGGGTCGCCGGTAAACGGTATACCGATGCCTCTCTGGCGATGACGAATATATGACACTTGGGCCGCTCCCTCGGCCCACGCGAAGACATCGGCCGCAGAGGCCGATGTCATTTTGGGACCGAAAAGAAAAATGAAGCATCGCAGAGAGGGTCGCCGGACATACGAATCGCCTGAATTGCAGGCTTTTTCAAACTCCTAGATTGATCGTCATGGGCGCGAACCTCACCCAGATGCTCGACGCTCGGTTGACAAACGGGTTCGAAATTTGAAGATTGCCGCCATCAAAAACGGGCAGCGTGGGGAGGACTTATGTCTAAGCGCGCGTTTATCGGCTTCTCTGCTTTTCTTTTCGCCACTTTCGCATCTCTGACCCCTTCGGTCGCCGCCGACGTCAAGCGCCAGGTGGTCACCACAAAGGATGGCGATTACTTCGGTTTCGATCTGCGCACCGAGCAGAATGTGACGCTGGACCAGTGCTCCGCCTCCTGCATCGGCGACAAGTCCTGCAAGGCCTTCACCTACAATCCCAAGGTGAAGTGGTGCTTCATGAAGTCGGACTTCAATCAGCTCAACAGTTTCCCTGGCGCAATCGCCGGCAAGATCGTCGAGACGGCGGCCACCAGCGAGCCGGATATCGGCGCTGCCCCTCCCCTTTCCTTCCTTTCCGACAATTTCGTCCAGAGCGCGCGCGATGCAAAGAACACGCTGACGCTCGGCAACGAGCTGAAAGGCCAGGGCGTCGAGAGCCTGATTGCCCTCGGCCGCATCGAATTGACCTCGGGCAATGTCAACGATGCACTGAACGCCTTCCAGGGTGCGTTGTCGCTCAGCCCCGACAATGGCGACCTGTGGGTCGAGATGGCGCGCGCCGCCAATACGATCACGAACGATACCTCCGTGGCCACGCGTGCCGCCTATGCCGCACTCAACGGCTATCAGCTGACCCGCACGACGAGCAGCCGCGCCGATGCGCTGGCTGTGCTCGCCGAGGCACTGAAGAATGCGCAGAATTATCGCCCGGCGCTCAGCGCCTATAAGGCAAGCCTCAATCTCGTCAGCTCGGCCGCAGTCCAGGCTGCCTATAATGACCTTCTGGCCCGCCAGGGCTTCCGCGTGACCGGCAATACCCTCGACAACGACAATGCCTCGCCGCGCGCCTGCGTGCAGTTCTCCGAAAAGCTGGTGAAGAGCGGCGTCGACTATACCCCCTTCGTTACCCTCAACGGGGCCGCGCCGAAGGGCGTCGACGCCAAGGACAACCAGATCTGCATCGAAGGCCTGGAATTCGGCCAGCATTACCGCATTTCGCTGCGCGCCGGCCTGCCCTCCTCGGTGGATGAAAACCTTGCCTCTCAGGTCAATGTCGATATCTACGTCAAGGATCGCGCCGCTTCGCTGCGCTTCACGGGCGACAACTTCGTCCTGCCCTCGACGGCACGCCGCGGCATCCCGATCGTTTCGGTCAACGCGACGACGGCCAATCTCAAGCTCTATCGTATCGGCGACCGCAACATCGCGCAGCTTCTGAACAACTCGCAGTTTCTGACGCAGGTGGACAGCTACAGCGCCCAGACCATTCAGGATACAAACGGCGAGCTGGTTTGGCAGGGCTCCATCGAGATCAAGCAGGAGCTCAACAAGGAAGTCGCAACCAGCTTCCCGGTCGATGAAGCGCTGCCAAAGCGCAAGCCGGGCGTCTATGTGCTGACCGCGGTTGCGCCCGACAGCGGCGGTCATGAGTGGGACCCGCAGGCGACGCAATGGTTCGTCGTTTCCGATATCGGCCTCACTACCTATGCCGGCACCGACGGACTGAATGTCTTTGCCCGCGCGCTCGGCAGCGCCAAGCCGCTCGCCGGCGTCCAGCTGCAACTGCTCGCCAAGAACAACGAAATCCTGGGCACTGCGAAGACCGACGACAAGGGCCGCGCCGTCTTCAGCGCCGGCCTGATGCGCGGCACGGCCGGCATGACGCCGGCCGTCATCACCGCCCAGAACGGCGATCAGGACTACGTCTTCCTCGACATGACGCGCGCCGGCTTTGACCTCTCCGATCGAGGGGTGGCGGGCAGAACCGCGCCCGGCGCCATTGACCTGCTGACGTGGACGGAGCGCGGCATCTACCGCGCCGGCGAGACGGTTCATGCTTCCGCACTTGCCCGCGACGTCAGCTCGACGGCGGTCGAAAACCTGCCGCTTACTTTCGTCTTCCGGCGCCCGGACGGCGTCGAAGACCGCCGCATCGTCACCGACGGCGGCAAGCTCGGCGGCTATAATGTCGACCTGCCGCTGCAGCAGACCTCGATGCGCGGCACATGGACGATGAACATCTATACCGACCCAAAGGGTTCTTCCATCGGCTCGCAGACGTTCATTGTCGATGACTTCGTACCGGATCGCATCGAATTCGACATGAAGAGCGACGCCAAGGAGATCGAAGTCGGTCAGCCGACGCCGATCAATGTCGACGGACGCTACCTCTATGGCGCGCCCGCCGCCGGCCTCAATCTGGAAGGCGAAGTGACCCTGAAGCCGAAGCGCCAGAGCGATGCCTACAAGGGCTATCAATTCGGCCTCGCCGATGAAGGTGCCGGCAAGGCAAACGCAAACAATGACGACGACGACAGCAGCAGCGGCGACAGCAAGGCTGAGAGCACGAAGGTTCCGCTCGAGGGCCTGCAAGCGCTGGACGAGAATGGCAAGACCACCTTCAACGTCACGATCAACGACACGCCTTCGACCACGCAGCTACTGAACGCCAATATCACGGTGCGCATGCAGGAGGCCGGCGGCCGCGCCGTCGAACGCTCGCTGACGCTGCCCGTCAAGGCGGATGGTCCGCGCATCGGCATTAAGCCGGAATTCGATGGCGATCTCGGCGAGAATTCCGTCGGCAACTTCCATGTCATCGTTGTCGATGCCAACGGCCAGAAGCAGGCCATGCAGGGCCTGACCTGGAAGCTGTTGAGCGTCGAGCGCAATTATCAATGGTATCGCGACGGCAACAGCTGGAAGTTCGAGCCTATCATGTCCACCAAGCAGGTGGCGGTCGGCGCCGTCAACGCGACGACGGACGGCGCGGCGATTTCCATGCCGGTCACCTGGGGCCGCTATCGCCTCGAAATCTCCACCGCCGATGCGAACGGCCCGGAATCCAGCGTCGAGTTCAATGCCGGCTGGTATGTCGCTTCCACCTCGACGGAAACGCCGGACGCGCTTGAGATCGCGCTCGACAAGGCAAGCTACCATGTCGGCGATACCGCCAAGCTGAAGGTAACCTCGCGCTATGCCGGCCAGCTGATGGTAACGGCCGGCTCCGAGACGCTGATCTCGGTCACCAATGCCGATATCGGCAGCACGGGCGGTGAAGTGGATATCCCGGTCACGGCCGATTGGGGCGCCGGCACTTATCTGACCGCAACCCTTTTCCGCCCCGGCGACGCCCAGGAAAGCCGGATGCCGATGCGCGCCATCGGCATCAAATGGGCACCGGTCGATCCCGGCGAGCGCAAGCTGCAGATCAAGATCGACGCGCCCGAGAAGACGCTGCCGCGCCAGCCGCTGAACATCGGCTTGCAGGTCTCCGGCGCGGGCGCCAATGAAGACGCCTATGTCACGGTTGCCGCCGTCGATGTCGGCATCCTCAATCTCACGCGTTACCAGCCGCCGGCACCGGATGACTGGTACTACGGCCAGCGCCAGCTCGGCCTCGAAATCCGCGACATCTACGGCCGCCTCATCGATGGCTCGCTCGGCGCGACCGGCAAGCTGCGCACCGGCGGCGACGGCGGACAGGTGGCCTTGCAGGCGAGCCCCCCGAAGGAAAAGCTGGTTGCTTTCTTCTCCGGCCCCATCAAGCTGGATGCCAATGGCAAGGCCAATGTCAGCTTCGACATTCCGCAGTTCAACGGCACGGCACGGCTGATGGCCGTTGCCTGGTCGAAGGCCGGTGTCGGTCATGCGACGCGGGATGTCATCATCCGCGATCCCGTCGTCGTTACGGCCAGCCTGCCGAAGTTCCTGGCACCTGGAGACAAGGCGAACCTCCGTCTCGATGTCGCCAATACGGATGCACCCGCCGGCGAGTATACGCTCGCCGTTACGGGCAACAGCGCCGTGACAGTGGACGCCAGCGCTACCCAGCAGAAGATCAATCTGCAAGCCGGCGGCAAGTACGCGATCACGCTGCCGCTGACCGGCGGACAGCCAGGCGACGGCACGGTTTCGATCAAGCTCTCGAATGCTTCCGGCATGTCGCTCGATCAATCGGTCGATATCCCGGTTCGCCCGTCGCAGCTGCCGGTCACCGAACGGCGTGTGATCCCGCTTGCCCCTGGTAAGAGCCTGACCGTCAATGCCGACCTTCTCGCCGATAGCGTGCTGCCCGGCGCTTCGGTCAGCGTCAATGTCAGCCGTTCCAGCGCCTTTGACGTGCCGGCGCTCTTGATGAGCCTCAGCCGTTATCCCTACGGCTGCGCGGAACAGACCGCGAGCAGCGCGATGCCGCTGCTTTATTTCGGCGACATGGCGATCAAGAACGGCCTTGCTGACGATAGCGAGCTCCACAAGCGCGTGCAGGACGCCATCTATCGCGAACTGTCCTACCAGTCCTCGACGGGCAGCTTCGGCCTCTG
Organism: Rhizobium sp.; assembly: GCA_039593415.1. Taxonomy (GTDB): domain Bacteria; phylum Pseudomonadota; class Alphaproteobacteria; order Rhizobiales; family Rhizobiaceae; genus Rhizobium. The sequence goes on from JBCNPI010000263.1 coordinate 8,158, forward strand.
GGGGCCGGGCTCCGGCGATCTCTGGCTCGACGCCTATGTGATGGACTTCCTGACCCGCGCCCGCGAGCAGAAGTACAACGTGCCGGATCAGGCCATGGTACAGGGGCTCGAAAACCTCCAGAATGCGCTTAGTGCCAATACCAACGTCAAGGATAACGGCAATGAGATCGCCTATGCGCTCTACGTGCTGGCGCGCAACAAGAAGGCCTCGATCAGCGATCTGCGCTACTACGCGGACACCATGCTGAACGACTTCCCGACGCCGCTCTCCAAGGCGCATCTGGCCTCGGCTCTCGCGCTCTATGGGGATGCACAGCGCTCGCGCAATATCTTCATCGACTCGCTGCAGACGTCGCAAAAGGCGGCCGTGACCAAGGTCAGCTTCGTTCGCTCGGACTACGGCTCGTCGCTGCGCGACGGCGCCGCCGTGCTGGCGCTCGCCGCCGAAAGCCGCCCGGTGCCGCCGATCATTCCGGAACTCGCGAGCGTCGTCGCCAAGGATTGGCAGAGCCGGAAATATACCAGCACCCA
>JBCNPI010000264.1:0-8630 GCA_039593415.1 Rhizobium sp.
GGAAAAGGAAATCCTGGAATTCTTCCGCAAGACGCCGGGCGCTTCCGCCAACCTGCGCGCCCCGATCTTCGAAGAAAAGGTCATCGATCACCTGCTGACGGAAGTCGATGTCACGGACAAGACCGTTTCCAAGGAAGCGCTGCTGACCGACGACGAAGAGGAAGACAAGCCGGCTGCGAAGAAGGCTGCTCCGAAGAAGAAGGCTGCAAAGGCTGAAGCTACCGAAGCTGCCGCCGAAGGCGAAGAAGCTGCCGCTCCGAAGAAGAAGGCTGCTCCGAAGAAGAAGGCCGCTGAAGACAGCGCCGAATAATCGGCTTTTCTTCCGGACTGAAATTGAAGCTCTGCCGTTCGCGGCAGGGCTTTTTTGTTGTGATGAACGGTAAACTTCCTCTCCTCGCGCACGAGCAGAGGGGCTCGGCCTTATCGGCTGGATGCAGCCAAGGGAATTGACCGATATTGGCATTCATCGTTGCTGTCTTGATAAGATGCTCGATGATGGCTTGCTTGCAAAGACGGGCCACTTCGCTGGCGAGCGCACCTCCGCAGCTGCGCAAATGCGCAACCGCAAACCCGGCTGTGCCGATCGGATATGAATTGTTTCTGTCCTTTAGACGCGTACATTTGACCGATACGCGGCAGCTATCAATCGCTATGTTCGACTAACCTCCCGAGCGTTAAAGGCAAGGAGAGCCAGATGTTCATCGCAATCGTCGATTTTACTGTTGAACCCGATAGCCGCCCCGCAGTCATCGCAAGGCTGCTTCAAGATAGTGATGTTATCCGCACCATGGAGGGAAACCTCGCATTCAGTGCCTATATCGATCTTGTCGACGACGGGGCGGTTCGCATTTGGCACGAGTGGCGGGACGTTGAGCATTTCCGCACCTATACGGCGTCGGAAGTGTTTAAGCAGCTCGGCCTTGTGCTGCGCCCATTGATGAAGGCGCCGCCGATAAGCCGGCGGATGATGTCCGAAGTTCTTGAGATGATCGCCTGAGGCATATACTGATGGGCGAAGCAGCCGAAGCTTACAGCGTTTCCCGGCTGTTTCCTCCAGCCGACCGTACTGAATTGCGTTTCGACCGGCATTACCTGCTTTACTGTACGGCCGGCACCATGCGTCTGGAGGCGGAGGGCAAGGTCTGGTCATTGCCCCCGTCGCGCGCCGCCATCATTGAGGCGGGCCGTAGTATTCATGTGACCTTGCCGCAGGCGGTGATGGCCTGTTCAACTCTCTTCGCTCGAACATTCATTCCCGCTCCGGCAGAGGCTCTTACGGTCATCAATGTGACTCCTCTCGCGCGAGAGTTGATCCTCGCTTGCCGTGTTTGGACCGATGTCGATAAACTGCTCGATCCCTATGCGCGGCAACTCTTCGCGACCTTGGCCGCCGTCGTCAGCCAACTTGCTGCTACCCCGTCCAATGCCGCCATGCCGCTACCCCGTTCGAGTGCCGTCGCTGCGGCGATGCGACTGACCGAACAGCGAATGGCCGAGGCGCCGGACTTTGCCTCGATTGCATGCGACGTCGCGATGACGGAGCGGTCACTCGCGCGGCGTTTCTCGGACGAGATGGGTATGACCTGGCGTCAGACATTGCGCCGGTTGCGCATCATTCGCGCAATGGAACTCCTCGGAGCGAATGATGTGACTATCACCGAGGCGGCATACTCGGTCGGCTACGCATCGCTATCGGCCTTCAACGCCGCATTCTTAGAAATCAACGGCCAGACACCGACGGCCTTCCGCCTCAGCATCCAGGGCGCCAGCCTTCCAAACCCCTAATTTGCCTCGGCTTCGCACAGCTGCCGTCACAGGGGCATCAAATCTCCGACTTGATGTCGCCCATGCGGTTCCAGGCGTCGAGGCCGGCAATCTTGTAGGCTTCGGCAAGCGTCGGATAGTTGAAGGTGTTTTCGACGAAATATTCAACAGTGCCCTTGAGGTTCAGCACGGCCTGGCCGATGTGCACGAGTTCGGTCGCGCCTTCGCCGACGATGTGGACGCCGAGCAGGCGGCGGGTCTTCAGCGAGAAGATCATTTTCAGCAAGCCGGTGTCGAGGCCCATGATGTGGCCGCGTGAGGTCTCGCGGAAGCGCGCGATCCCGCATTCGTAGGGGATGTGCCGCTCCTTGACCTCTTCCTCGGAGAGGCCGCAGGTGGAAATCTCAGGTACGGCATAGATGCCGTAAGGGAAGTATTTCGGCGGCTCCTTGGCAATCGCGCCGACGGCGACGCGGGCGGCGATACGGCCCTGCTCCATCGAGGTGGAGGCAAGACTCGGGAAGCCGACGACATCGCCGGCGGCGAAGATATGCGGTACCTTGGTGGCGAAGGTTTCCGGATTGACGCTCAGGCGGCCGCGGGCGTCGGCTTCAAGCCCGGCGGCGGCGAGATTGAGCGTGTCGGTCGCGCCCATGCGGCCGGCGGCAAAGAGAACCATGTCGGTGGTGATGCGGCGGCCATTGTCGAGCGCCAGCTCGACCTTGCCGTTCGACAGGCGCTCCACTTTCTCGGCCTTCTGGCCGAGCAGCAGCTTCATGTTGCGGTCGCGCAGCTGATAGGTGAAATCCTCGACGATTTCCTTGTCGATAAAGTCGAGCATGGTCGACTTCGGGTCGATCAGCGTCACCTGCGTATCGAGCGCGCTGAAGATGGTCGCATATTCGATGCCGATGACGCCGGCACCGATGACCACCATCGAGCGCGGCAGATCCTCGATATCGAGCAGTTCGTCGCTGTCGAGAACCGTCTTGCTATCGAAGGGCATGTAATCCGGACGGAAAGGCTTGGTGCCGACTGCCAGCAGGATGCTGGCGGCGGATACGGTGACGACCTCGCCATCGTCCTTGACGATCTGCATCGTCTGGGGATCGACGAAGCTCGCCTTACCCCGAATATGCTGCACGCGGTTGCGGGCGAACTGATGCTCAAGTACCTCGACCTCGTGATCGAGCGTGATCAGCAGGCGGCGGCGCAGGTCTTCAGCGCTGATTTCCTGCTTGACACGATAGGCGCGGCCGTAGAAGCCGCGTTCACGCCAGCCGGAAAGATTGAGCGCGGTTTCACGCAATGTCTTGGAAGGGATGGTGCCGGTGTGGACCGACACGCCGCCGACGCGCTTGCCTTGCTCGACGACAAGCACTTTCTTGCCGAGTTTGGCGGCCTGGATAGCGCCTCTGCGGCCGGCAGGGCCGCTGCCCACGACTAGGAGATCGAATTGGTCCATCGGGAAGCCTCGGATGACTGGATAGAGAATCAATGTCGCAACGCAACATGCTTTCCGTCAACCGGTAGCGGCTCAATGTTACAGATTATCTAACAGGAAGCTTGGCGCTCAGGACGCGGAAAAGCCGAGCCAGGGTTCCAGCTTCTGAAATGTCCGGTCCATGGCGTAGGCGCGCGTGAAGGAGAACGGCAGGTGGCCGTAGATAATCGACATCTGGCCTTCCGCGGTTGCCTCATTCGCCTTGGTAATGGCGGCAAGGTAAAGGGCTGACGCAAGGCCGGTCCTGTCGGCGCCCGCCTGACAATGGATGAGAATCGGCTTCGGTGCATCACGCATGATTTCGACAAGCTGCGCGGCTTGAGCTTGCGTCAGCTCGCGGCCGGCAGACATGTGGAAATCGATATGGCTGATGTTGAGCTCTTTCGCCTCGGCAACTTCGTTATCATACCAATGGCGCCCGGTATTGTCGCCGCGCAGGTTGATGATCGTCTTGATGCCATATTGCTTTTGAAATTCGGCGATGTTCGTGGCCGACGGCTGTGAGGAACGGTAAAGCTCGCCGGCAATGACCGGATGGAAATTCGTCGTCCAGAGCATATGAGCATAGAACCCGCCGGCGACCGCTGCAAAAGCTCCCGCCGCGACAAGCGCACCGCGACCAATGCGAAGGAGGCGATGAGCAGGGGTCGGCGATGTCTTCTGCATATAATCTCCGGCTGACCCAGGTCTCGCACCGATAGGCCAAATCAAAAACAATAGCTTCCGCAGGCCGATATACCGATCGGATGCGATGGTCCTTCTGCCAGATCATGCTGACGCTGAACTGAAAAATGAAAGCGGCGATCGCTACGGCATGCTCGGAGAATTCACAGATATACGACTGGTTTTGATCGATATTATATTTTATTTTCAAATCGATATTCTTGTTTCTTAAATAGATTTTTCATTTTCGTAAGAATTTCTAAATTAAGCGTAATGCACGAAAACTGACATGACCGTTCTTGCCGATAATAACGTGGTCGTGAACGGTGATGCCTAAAGGCTTGGCGGTGTCGATGATCGTCTTGGTCATGTCGATGTCGGCGCGCGACGGTGTCGGGTCGCCCGACGGGTGGTTGTGGACGAGAATCACTGCGGAAGCGGAGAGCTCCAGCGCGCGTTTGACGACTTCGCGCGGATAGACCGGCGTATGGTCGACCGTGCCGAACCCCTGCACCTCGTCGGCGATCAGCGCATTGCGCTTGTCGAGAAACAAGAGCCGGAATTGCTCGCGCGCCTCGTGTGCCATTGCGGCATGGCAATAGTCGATGAGTGCTTTCCAAGAGGAAAGCACTGGCTTGCCGGTCAGCTCACTTTTCAGCATGCGCTGCGCGACGGTCGCGACCAACTTCAGATCGAGCGCGACCGCATCGCCAACACCGCTGACCTCCGTCAGCAGGTTGACCGGAGCGCCGAATACGCCGCCAAGCGTGCCGAAGCGGGCAAGCAATGCCTTGGCGATCGGCTTCGTGTCGCGCCGGGGGATCAGCCGGAAAAGCAGCAGTTCGAGGACTTCGTAGTCAGCCAATGCCGCATCGCCACCGTCGCGATAGCGATTGCGCAACCGTTCGCGGTGGCCGTGATAGTGCGCTTCGGCGTTTATTGGGGTGGGTTTTGCCGCCGGCGCCGATTTGGCGGTCTGTGAGGCGGGTCTGGTGGCTTGTGGTGCGAAGAATAGTCGCTCGTCCAGCAGCGGTGCGTCTTCCAACGCCTCCGTCTTCCCGCCTCTATCGAGGGGCATGTCGCCATGTCCGTTGGAAGAAGCGGGACGTTTCGCCATGGATTATTCCTGCAGCGGCGGCAGGCCGGGACGATCGAGGCCCCCAGGCGACAGGGTGAAGATCTCGCAGCCCGTTGCGGTGACGCCGACCGTATGCTCGTATTGTGCCGAGAGCGATCGGTCGCGGGTGACGGCCGTCCAGCCGTCGCCGAGCACCTTCACATGCGGTTTGCCGAGATTGATCATCGGTTCGATGGTGAAGATCATGCCTTCACGCAGTTCAGGGCCGTCATTGACGCGGCCGTAATGCAGGATATTCGGCGAGTCATGGAAGAGGCTGCCGACACCGTGGCCGCAGAAGTCGCGCACGACCGAGCAGCGCTCGCCTTCGGCATAAGTCTGGATCGCCTCGCCGATGGCGCCCGTGCGGGCACCTGGACGAACGGCGGCGATGCCGCGCATCAGGGATTCATAGGTGACCTCGAGCAGCCGCTCGGCCGAGCGCTTGATTTCGCCGACCGGATACATGCGGCTGGAATCGCCGTGCCACCCATCGAGCACATAGGTCACGTCGATATTGACGATATCGCCTTCGCGCAGTGGCTTGTCGTTGGGGATTCCGTGACAGACGACGTGGTTGATCGACGTGCAGGAGGATTTCATGTAGCCGCGATAGTTCAGCGTCGCCGGATAGGCGCCGTGATCCATCCCGAATTCGAAAACGAAGCTGTCGATGACATCGGTCGGCACGCCGGCCTGGACGATGGCTGCGAGTTCATCAAGGCAGCGGGCGGTCAGCTGGCAAGCCTTGCGCATCCCGGCAAAGGCGTCCTCTCCGTAGATGCGGATAGCACCTGTATTTTTCGCCGGCGCCGTTGCCGCTTCGATGTAGTTCACCATGACTAGCCTTCAGCTGAAATCTTTATACTGTTATCTAATGCAGCTATGCCGGGTTCGTCTATTGGGATCAACCCGACAGGCGCGATTTCCGTCGGCGAAACTCTGCATTTCAGCGCGTAGATCTCGACGCCACGGGCCAAAGCGCGGTGATAGGCTTTGGCGTAGAGCGGATCGAGATCACCGCAGATGCGGAAGCGATCGCAATCATGGCGCTGGATCACGAACAACATGATGGCGCGATAGCCGGCTTCTGCCATGTCGCCGAGTTCTTCCAGATGCTTGGCGCCGCGCGCCGTCGCCGTATCGGGAAATTCCGCGAGGCCCGATTGTCGCATGAAATGGACGTTTTTCACCTCGACATACGTGGTTGTCCGCAGAGGGTCGGTCAAGAGCAGGTCGATGCGGGAATTGCGGCCGTAATTCTGCTCGCGTTTGACTGTCGTGTAATCGCCGAGATCGGAGACCTGCCCAAGTGCTATCGCTTCCGCTGCAATGCGGTTCGGCATGGCAGTGTTGACGCCCACCGTCGTATCGTCCGCCTCGATCAGTTCGAAGACATGACGGTATTTTCGCTTCGCGCCCTCATGTTCGGAAAGCCATATGCGCGAGCCGGGCGTGGTCAGACCGAGCATGGATCCGGTATTCGGGCAGGAGCCGGTGATGAAGGTTCCGTCCTCAAGCTCGGCATCGAAGAGAAAGCGCTTGTAGCGCGAAATCAGGCGGGCAGGGACAAGGGGCGAAGGAAATTGCATAATCGGTGACTGCTTACGCGCGTTCCATAACGAAGCTGCCGGGTGCCTCTTCCAGTGCATTGAGGGCCTTGCCGCCGGGTTGGCGCGCTGCCGTCATGCGATGGTCTTGAGCAAGAATCCAGGCGTGCCAATGCGGCCACCAGGAGCCAGGCGTCTCCTTTGCCCCGGCGAGCCAGCCCTCATAGTCGCCGCCCACAGGGCCGCCGGTCCAGAACTGGTATTTATGCTTGTCCGGCGGATTGACGACGCCGGCAATATGGCCTGAGCCCGTCACGACAAACTCCACAGGTCCGCCGAAATACTGGCTGCCGACGAAGACGGATTTGGCGGGCGCGATATGATCCTCGCGCGTCGCCAGATTGTAGACGGGGATACGCACGTCCTTCAGCGACAGCGTCTTGCCGTCGAGCACCATCTTGCCTTGGCTGAGCGCATTATTGAGGTAACAGTTTCGCAGGTAGAAGGAGTGGTTGGCGGCCGCCATGCGCGTCGAATCGGCATTCCAGAACAGCAGGTCGAAGGGCAGGGGTTCCTGTCCCTTCAGATAATTGTTGACGAAATAGGGCCAGATCAGTTCTGACGCGCGCAGCATGTTGAAGGCCGTCGCCATCTTCGAACCTTCGAGATAGCCGAGCACATTCATCTGCTCTTCGAGCGCTGCGATCTGCTCCTCGTCGACGAAAACCTTCAGGTCGCCGGCAAAGGTGAAGTCGACCTGCGTGGTCAGGAACGTCACCGTGCGGATGCGCTTGTTCTTTTCCTTGGCATGGAGCGCGAGAGTGGCCGCGAGCAGCGTACCGCCGACGCAATATCCGACAGCATTGACCTCCCGCTCTCCCGTAGCTTTTTCGATCGTTTCCAGGGCGAAATCGATGCCCTCACGCGCATAGGAGGTCCAGTCCTTTGCCGCATGCCGTTGATCGGGGTTCACCCAGGAGATGACGAAGACCGTGTGACCCTGCTCCACGCACCATTTGATGAAGGATTTCTGCGGATTGAGATCGAGAATGTAGAATTTGTTGATCCAGGGCGGGCAGATAAGCAGTGGCCGCTTCAAGACCTTATCGGTCGCCGGCTCATATTGGATCACCTGGCAGACATCGCTTTGTGCGATCACCTTGCCTGGTGTCAGCGCCATGTCGCGACCGACGGCGAATTTCGTCATATCGGTCTGCCGCAGCCGCAGTTCGCCATGGCCAACACTGATATCTTCCGCAAGCATCTTCATGCCCCGCACGAGATTCTCGGCGTTGGAGGCGATGGTCTCGCGATAGACCTGCGGATTCGTCGCGACGAAATTGGTCGGTGAAAGGGCGGCGGTGATCTGCTTTGTGTAGAATGCTGCCTTGTGGCGCGTATGCTCATCCAATCCTTCGGCTTCGCCGACCAGCTTTTCCGCCCAGTTCGACGTCAAAAGATAGGTCTGTTTCAGGAAGTCGAAGAAGGGGTTCTTCTGCCAGTCCTCATCGGCGAAGCGCCTGTCCTTCACCGGTTCAGCTTCTGTCTCGGCAGACGAATCGCCGCTGAGACGCTGCATGGTTTTTGTCCACAGGCCGAAATAGCCCGACAGGAGATGCGTTTGCGCTTCCAGCGTCCGGCGTGGGTCGGAAAGCCAGTATTCGCCGACTTTGGACAGCGTCTTGACCATGTCAGTGATAGGGTCGGCGAGGGTATCGACCTTTTCGCCGCGCTCGCGGGGCGCCAGCCACGCTGAAGCTGCCTTGCCGAGATTTTCCAGCGCACGGGCAAAATTGACGGCCATCGCTTCGGGATCCCTGACGATGTAAGGCTCGACTGACTTTGGATCAAAGCCGGGAAAGCCACCATTACCTTCATTTTTGTCCCGCTTGCTGTCGGTCACGCATCATCCTCCCGGCGGCAGCTTGTGTCTTGTTTTCCATTTGTACATCTTGCGGGAAAAGGAATACAAGTCGAATGAAACGCAACCCTGCTCTTGCTTTGCTGCTGCGACAAATTTAACAGTCGCAAC